>JAZNVS010000014.1:0-38307 GCA_045592965.1 Bacteroidales bacterium
AATTAAACGCGCTGTCATAATATGATTTCGCGACGGAAAAATCATCTTGTTCGATGGGAGTATTGATTGCCGACAACTTACAGCTTATAACCAAAAATATGATGATAAAGACCTTCTTCATAATGCAAAGATACAATTAAAAGACGATTTACGAACGTCGATTTTACATATATATTATAGTAAGAGAAGAATTATATTTGTTCATTTGATTTTATTTGTATATTTGAAAATCTGTTACAGCAAAACAATATAATTATAACATATTATATTACAAGACTATAATAACAAAAACATTTAAAAGTCGTTTTAAAAAATTGCATACATCAACAAAAAGTCGTTTAAAAAAGTTGTGATTTAAAACAAAAAGTCGTCTAAAAAAGTTAATTTATAATAAATAAGGTTTGTTGTTATGTTAAGAAGAAAAATCGAAAAATACCTTTTGGAATGGAAAAACACTCCTAATCACAACCCATTAATTATAAAAGGTTGTCGTCAATGTGGCAAGACCTCTTCAGTCATCGACTTTGCGAAGAGAAATTATAAACACACCATATATATTAACTTTTATGAGAACCCGTCATACACTTCTATTTTCAATGGTTCATTAAACATTGACGACCTTACAATGTATATTACTGGTTTACTTGGAGATAAAGCAATATTTGAAAAAGGGAAGACTTGCTTGGTTTTAGACGAACTGCAAGAATGTCCAAATGCTCGTACAGCATTGAAATTTTTCAAAATGGACGCTCGTTACGATGTGATATGTACCGGTTCTTTATTAGGAATCAAAGGGTATCGTGACAATATTGTTTCTGTACCTGTAGGTTATGAAACAGAAATCGAGATGACACCTATGGATTTTGAAGAGTTTTTGTGGGCAAATGGAATCAATGATAAAATTATAAATAGTTTAAAATCCTCACTAACAAATTTGACTCCAATTCCGGATGTCTTGCATAACCGTCTTAGAGAACTACTTTTACAATACGTAGTTGTCGGTGGAATGCCGGCTGTTGTCAATGAATTCGTCAACACTCATAAGATGAATAATGTATTGAGAATGCAGCGCGACATAATAAACGGTTACCGTGATGACATGATAAAATATGCCGCCAAAGAAGACAAGTCGCATATTAGAGAATGTTTCGATTCAATTCCGAAACAGCTGAGCAAGGAGAATAAAAAATTCCAATATTCAGTAATAAAGAAAGGTGCCTCTGCAAGCAAATATTTAGGAAGCATACAATGGATTGAAGATGCTGGTTTTATCAGAAGATGCTACAATTTAAACATCACTGAATTGCCCTTAGACGGCAACGCAGACGAAAATGTTTTTAAAGTTTATATGTCTGACATCGGGTTGTTTATAAGTATGCTTGAAGACGGAACACAAGGAGATATTTTAAGAGGTGCGTTATTAGGTTATAAAGGTGCAATCTTTGAAAATCTTGTAGCTGACTTCTTAGGCAAAAACGGACGAAAGCTATATTATTTTCACAAGGATTCCGGATTAGAGATAGACTTCGTAATAAGATATAAAGGCGAATGTACATTATTGGAATGTAAAGCCGTGACTGGAAATGCTAAAAGTGCCAAGACAATATTAAAACATTACGACAAATATCACGTCAAGAATCTGATCAAATTAGGAGATTATAACATAGGATTTAATGACAGCACCCTCACTTTGCCTCTGTATATGGGATTTCTGATCAATGATTTTTAAAGTGATTACACAATTATTCTCCCGGTCTCACAATAAAAAAACATTAACATCTGTTTTGTATATGACTAAAGTTTGGGAGGATGAGACGACTTATATTTATAGTGTTATTTCTTTCGTGTTGTATCTCATTACACGCTCAGAGCAGATATTTTCCATTAAAAGGAAAAGTCGTTTTAGGCGACAGTCTCTCTCCTATTCCCAACGTCCATATCCTAAGCGAAATATCATATTACGGGGCGACCTCCGACTCTGACGGAAAATTCTCGATGCTTATAAGAAAGAATGACAGTCTCAGAATCAGCAGCGTCGGTTTTGTAACGAAAATCATATCCGTCGATTACGACAGCATCAACACAAACAACTTTGAAATAACGATGGAAAGAGACACCATCATGTTACAGGAAATTGATGTCTTTCCTTATTTGGACAATCATAGAGTTGAAGAAATAATAAGGCAGATTCCCGTAGAAAAACCGTTCATTGTCAAAGGTGCAAACGAGAATATAGGATCTGTCTTATATCAGAAGCCAAGAGAAAACCCAAGAGCCAACATAATTCAAAATCCCATCCAGAGCTTATACAACCGTTTCAACAAGAAAGAACGACTGAAGAGAAAGATGGAGAGAAACAGGAAGAAATTGGGAATTGAAAAGTGAAAGTTGATAAGTGAAAATTAAGGCTTTTTAAGATTTAAAAAAAAAGAGCTGCCATTTTTTATAGCAGCCCTCACTTTAGTCTTTAGTCTTTCGACTTTAGTCAATTATTATAATCCTAATTTTGCTTTAACGTCAGCTGTGATGTCAACAGCATTGTCGCCGATATAAACTACTGCTCCAGCAGCCTTATCGAAGATGTAAGTAAAGCCTTTTTCTTTACCGACTTCGTTAACAGCGTTTTGAACTTTTTCGATGAGAGGATTGATTAATTCCATTTGTTTAGCTTGCAATGCCATGTCGGCGCTATTTTGGAATTCTGAGATTCTTGTTTCAAGATCAACTATTTCTTTTTCTTTTGATTGACGAATCAAGTTCGACATTGTTGCTTGGTTAGCTTGATAATCTTGAAGTTTGTTTTGATATTCAGCAGCCATAGCTTGTAACTCCGATTGAAGTTCTGCAGCGTATGCTTGAAGATCTTGTTCTACTTTTGCTCTTTCAGGCATGATTTCCATAATAGAAGCAGAATCGACATGAGCGAATTTTGCTGACTGAGCATTTACACCATAACCAACACCTATTGTCAATACAATAGCGAAAAATACTTTTACTAATTTCTTCATTTTATTTATTTTTTTATTCTTATTTTTTCTTGCGCAAAGATAGTAATTTTCAACTATCAATTTTCAGTTTTCAATTATTTTTCTTCCTATCCTCGCGACGTACGGTCTGCATTACATTTCCTATTTCATCGAGTACGTCATCGCTGATGTCATTTTTCTCATTACAATAGAGCATTGCTGTTCCTGAAGCTTTGTCAAATACGAAAGCGTAATTTTTCAATTGGGCTATTTGGTTTATTGCGTTATAAACTTTTTCTTGAACAGGCTGGATAAGTTCGGCTCTCTTTGTATATAGTTCTCCTTCTGGTCCGTAATATTGCATTCTGAGGTTTTCAGCTTCTTGGCGTTTTGCTGTTATAGCTTCTTTTTTCTTTCTTTTTTGGTCTTCAGAAAGAAGCACCGATTCTGATTGATATTCTCTATCCATTTCCTGAGCTTCCTTAAAAAGGTCTGTTATCTCCTTTTCCCATTTCTTTGAAAGCTGATTGATTTCTTCTTGAGCATCGTTATATTCAGGAATATTCTCTAAGATATAATCTGAATCGACGTATGCAATTCTTTGATTTTGTTGAGCACTGATACTTGTAATTCCAAGAAATAACATCACTGCTAATAATAAAATTGATTTTTTTGTTTTCATATTCTTGATATTTTATGTTAATCTAAATTCAAACAAACGTCAATTGTTAATTGTTAATTGTCAACTGTTAATTAATCGATCGAACCTCCAATCGAGAAGTGGAACTGACTCTTGTTAGCGTTGTTGATGCCTGGGACATCGTCGAAGCCATAGCCCCAGTCGATGCCGAGCATACCGAACATAGGCAGATAAATACGAACGCCGAGACCGGCAGAACGATACACATCGAAAGGATTGAATGTCTGTACTCCGAACCAGTCGTTACCAGCTTCCACGAAAGCGAGTGCATAGATAGTTGCAGTCGGGTTGAGAGAGAGTGGATAACGCAATTCCATAGTATATTTTGCAAAGATATTACCTCCGAAGTTTTTATCAATATTATAATGAGGAGTTAAGACTTCGTTACCATAGCCGCGCATACCAATAATTTCTCTACCGTCGAAATTATAGTTCGACAAACCGTCGCCGCCGAGATAGAAGCGTTGGAACGGAGTAATGCCAATACTCTTGTCGTAACATCCCAAATAACCGAATCTGACTCTTGTCATGAGAACGAGTTTATCGTATAACTCAGTGTACCAAGCGAGTTTGAACTTCCATTTATGGAACTCAACCCAACGATACATATGGTCTTCTTTCTCGGCTCTTTTATCAGCTTCAGGATACAACTCATTGTAATCCGTATCAGTAAAAGTTGAATAAGGAGGAGTCAACTCGAGCGACAAAACCAATTCTGAACCATAGCGTGGATAAATTGGCTGGCTCACAGAGTTACGTCCGACACTGATATTATAACTGATAACATTGAAATATCCTTTACCAGTACCGAAATTAAAGATAGCCGAATAGTTATTCAATTTGTATCTCATCAAGTTAATTCCATGATATATTGTAAAATAGTCATCTGGCCATGAAAGTCTTCTTCCGAGTCCGAACGAAATACCTGTTGTTTTAAAAGTACCGAAGTTTTCGTTAGTTCTCTCATAAGGTGTTGCGTATATAGAGTGATAGATAGACGATGTGAATGAGTTTGGTTTTTTTCCACCTAGCCAAGGTTCTGTAAATGAGCCACCGAAATATAGGTATTGTGTTCCGAATGTCTGTAATCTCACCGAAAGTTTTTGGCCGTCGCCGCCAGGCAATGGAGTCCAGGCACTTTTCTTAAACATATTCTTAAATGAGAAGTTATTGAGTGTCAATCCCAAGGTGAGGATAAGTTTATTATATCCCCAACCTGCAGAGAGTTCTATCTGGTCGGAGGAAGTTTCTTCCACGACATATTCAATATCTACTGTTCCATCTGTAGGGTCTGGTTTAATGTCGGGATTCAATGTCTCTGCGTTGAAATATCCCAGTGCAGCAAGTTCACGCGTCGTTCTGATGACGTCGCTTCTGCTAAATAGTTGTCCTGGCTTAGTGTACATCTCACGGACAACGACATGGTCATTAGTTTTTGTATTACCTTTAACAGAGACTTTTCCTATAGTTGCTTGGTCGCCTTCATAGATTCTGATTTCAAGGTCGATAGAGTCATTCTCAGCTCTAACCTCTACAGGATCAACTTGGAAGAAAAGATAGCCATCGTCCATATATATAGAACTGACGTCATAGCCGCCCTCGTTGTATGAAAGATTTGTCTGCAACAACTCCTTATTATATACATCACCTTTCTTGATGCCGAGCACGCTGTTCAAGGTCGTCGTGTCAAATTTTGTATTACCAACCCACTTAATATCCCTGAAATAATATTTATCACCTTCATCCAAGGTTATCGCGATACCTATATTTTTGTCGTCAATTTTATAGACAGAGTCTTTAACGATATAAGCGTCTCTATAGCCACTTTGATTATATTTTGCTATGATATTGTTTTTATCATCTTCATAGTTATTTTCCAAATACTTAGAGCTCTTAAATATACGAGGACGATAATTATCGCAGAAATAATCCGTTAATGTTGCCATTGCTTTTTTAGGCTTAAGTGTTATGACATCCCATGCTGCGCTATAGACAGCAGGTGCCAAAGGATCGAGGGGATCGAAATTACCTTTGACCTTTGTTTCTTTCATAGCTTTACGGACTTGGTTGTCAGCAAGGTCTTCATTACCTTCAACAACTATCTCAGCAATTCTGACTTTTGGTCCTTTGTTAATGTCGAGGGTGAGATTTACATAATTATCGCGAGTTGTATCGTTGTCGGCTCTAACATCGACGATGACGTTATGAAATCCCTTGTCAAAATAATAGTCTTCAATAATTCTTGTTGTTTTGGTATAGGTATGCTCCGTTGCGACATCGCCGCGTGTGAGGTTTATCTTCTTTCTAAGTTCTTCTGCTTCTGACCTTTTTACTCCTTTAAAAGAGAATTTAGAGATACGAGGGCGTTCTTTTAAGTCGATGTTTAAGAATATTTTTCTACCTATTTTATTTACGCATGTGATGCTTACGTCTTCAAAGAGACCTTGTTCCCATAATTTTCTGATAGCATTCGTAATCTTATCACCAGGGACATCTATCGTCTCGCCCACTTGCAATCCGGAAATCATGACAAGAACTTGAGGGTCAAGGTATTTCACTCCACTAACAGTGATACCACCTATTTCATATTCTCGAGGCAAAGAATAATCGATTTCAGACATGTCGCTGCCTACCTGAATCTGTGCAAAAACATTATAGTTCGTTGCTAAAAATAAAAATATTAAAATGAATATCCTATTAAAAATCTTACGCATCATCATTTATTGTCAGTTAATTGTTCACTTGTCTTACCAAATCTACGTTCACGATTCTGGTAACTTACAATTGCGGAATACAGGTCTTCTTTGCCAAAATCGGGCCAGAATTTTTCTGTAAAATAAAATTCTGAATATGCCAATTGCCACAACAAGAAGTTGCTTATTCTCTCTTCGCCGCTTGTTCTAATTAATAATTCTGGGTCAGGCATATCGTTAGTGTTCAAATATTTAGAAAAGCATTTCTCATCAATTTGTTCAATATCGAGTTCTCCCGACTTAACTTTTTCTGCTATATTTTTTACAGCCTGTACAATCTCCCAGCGTCCAGAATAGCTAAGGCAGAGTGTCAAGGTCATTCTTTTGTTATCTTTGGTATCGTCGATAGCTCTCATCAAAGCATCGTAGTTATATTTTGGAAGACGTTTAAGGTCGCCCACTGCATTAAGACGTATATCATTATCGTTCAAAGTCTTTACTTCTTCTGCAATAGTTTTTGACAACAATCTCATCAAAGCATCGACTTCTATTTGGGAGCGATTCCAGTTTTCTGTAGAAAAAGCATACAACGTCAGATATTTAACCCCTATCTCGGCACATGCCTCAGATATTGCACGTACAGCACCAACACCATTCTGATGTCCGAAGATACGCATCTTTCCCTTTTCTTTCGCCCAGCGTCCGTTGCCGTCCATGATAACGGCTATATGCTGTGGCAGTCTTTCTATATCTATTTTGTCTTTCAAAGTTTCCATAGTAAATCAATAACGATTGTTCATAATAGCGCCAGAATAACAAGCGTCTTTTCTTGGAAGATTGAATCTATAAGTTACCGACAAGGATAACATGCTGAACCAGTCGCACTTATAGCCAACAGGTTCCTTACGATATACTGTTTTTTCAGTTCCTGATTGATCTGTAACTATTTCATAACTATAATTATCGATTATCTTATCAATCTCATCTGTGAATGTTTTGTGCATTCTCCATTCCAAAGCCACTCCAACTCTCTTGAAAAGACTATATTTCAGGCCGATACCGAATGGTATTGAGAAGTTACTTCCTCGTGGAATGCTTTCGTATTCTTCATTTGAAAAGAAATCACCGCTAGGATCGAAGGCCGTACCTTCTGTCATTTCAGGCATAGATGTATTGTATGTGAAATATGATATACCAGCGAATATATAAGGAGTGATGTAATTACGATTGCTACCCGTCCAATAATCGAAAAAGTTAAATTCTGCCAAGAGCGCGAAGTCATTGATAGTGCTGTTAAAAGAAAGGTTTCGTTCTGGTCGGAACGCACTCATAGCGTCAGAGGATGTAAGGTTCATGTTGGAATATTGGAATCTGAATGCCCAACGGAAGTTCTGGTAATATCTGACGACAGCTCCTAAACCTAATTCATTCTGAGAGAAATGTTTCTTAGGATTTATATCACCAATATAATATGACAATCCACCTGTTGCTCCGACTTCGATAATCTGAGCGTCAACTTTGACGTTCATCAAAAAAGACATAGCCAACAGTAAAAATATCTTTAAAACCTTACTTTTTTTCATCAATTCTTTTTCTTTTCCTCTTGATTATTATCCTAATAAATCAAACCTCTAATAAACTACAAAATTACGATTAATTTGTCAATTTATTATATTTTATTTTAAATTAATTTCTCAGGTCGTTACCCCACAAAAGTTTCTTTCTTATCGTCTCAAAAAAGTTCCTGTCGGGCATTCTCAACATATTGAAAGTAAAGTCAGTTTTTCTTATCTCTATCTCCATCGATTTATTTGCCAATATGATACGAGAGTCAAGACCTAATGCAAAACTATCGTTTCTTCCTCTGACTTTAATTCTCACCACACTTTTATCAGGTATAACGACAGGACGTACGCTCAAATTGTGCGCTGCTATCGGAGTTATTAAAAAAGTATCTGCGTTAGGTGTCATGATAGGGCCGCCGACGCTCATCGAATAAGCCGTCGAACCTGTAGGCGTCGCCAAGATAATACCGTCAGCCCAATATGTATTTAGCAACATATCATCGATGTAAACTTCTACAACTATAAGAGAACCATTATCTTTACGGCAGATGCTTATTTCGTTCAATGCATAATTGATACCACTGAAGATATTATCAGCATCCTTAATTTGTATCAAGGAGCGTTTCTCAATCTCATAATTTCCCGACAATATATTTCTCACCGCCACTTCTGACTCCAAAGGAGACACACTTGACAAAAAACCGAGATTACCAGTATTTATACCGAGAACAGGAATACCACTGTCACGAATCAAAGGCACTGAATCCAAGATTGTTCCATCGCCTCCAAAAGAGAAAAGCATATCAACATCATCTCTAATCTCTTCGGAAGAAGAAAAGAATCGTAAATCGAATGTCTCATCAAAGCAATGTTTTATGTCTTTCCAAAAAGGTTCATAAACCCAGATATGGACAGATGCTTCTTTTAAAAGACGAAGTACTTCTCTCATAAGTCCATCGTAATCACTGCCAAAGGTTTTTCCGTATAATGCAATCTTCATGACTATATTCTTATATTGGTGCCACAAAATGTATAAACAATCCTGTCTCTCCCATATCGTTGATACCATATTCAAGGCGCAGAACCTTGTCGTAATATGTAACGAAATCTAAGCCAACACCTGTTCCAAAAATAAATTTATTATTTAAGAAAGAGCTGTGAGTTTCAGGAATTCTCCATGAATAGGCGCAGTCGAAAAAGACATTTGCGTAGAGAGCAAAATGTATCTTTCCAAAACGCTCATTCTTTATCAATGGTAGATATCTCGTCACAGGATTTAACAAAGCATATTTCAAGTTGTTCTTTATCAAAGCAAAATTCATTGCATCAATAACATAAAGTTCGTATGTTCTAACATAATCGTTTTTATAACCCAAACCCTGATTCAAGAAATATGGAGCATCATAATTATTTGATAATTTCAGAGTTAGATTTGAAGCCCAATACCAACGACCTTTCAAAGGCGTATACAAATCTGCCGTAATCTTACCATAGAGGACATTAGGACTCGTCTCAAAAATACCGAGCCCGATTTTCTCGATAAGAACCTCAAAATAATGACCATTCAAAGGATAGTTCTGTTCGTCACGGAAGTCGTTTTTAAAAGTAGCCGATAATGTAAAATATTGAAAACGCGTATCTTGAGTATTAGGAAAATCAGGATTCAGATATTTCAAAGTATCATTAAAATAAGTATCTTTATAATCAAGTTGAACGAATAATTTGTTACGATGACCGAAGCGATAATATGGTTTTATAAAAATATTTTTCGTTTGATCGGCAAATTCATCACCACCGTTGAAATAAGCTATCTTATTATTCTCCGTTACATAAGCCTCTTCCTTATCTCTCTTATATGCAGCACCGAATTCTATTCCAAAGTTGTATTTATCAATAAGATACGGAATATCGTATGAAAAACCGTAATTCTGATTATAGCCAGAAATAAATATAAATTTCAACGAATGTTTAAGTCCGAAACAATTTCTGTATTCAACATCGAAGCCATAACTGAAACGCCGCAGATTGTCAGCTTCATACCACGCGTTAAGGTTTCTATCGGCGTATGCAATGTAGGGATAAGGCCAAAGATACCATCTCTCAGTGACTTTAATTTGAAGCGTTATTTCGTTAGGAAATCCATCATTTTTTAAACAATTGATTTCCACAAAATTGAACAAGGTGGTATTTTGAATATTTTCCTTACAGAAAAGGAGTTCTTCTTCCAAATTATTTATGTCGATAGTATCACCTACAGCAAACGTAAGCTCTTTCAAAATCACCGACTCTCTTGTCACATCATTTCTTTCTATCACAATATCAGAAATCACCACATACGAAGACTTATCTTGTTGAGACATAACAACAAGTGGTAATAACAGCAACAATAATGACAGCAATCTCTTCATAAATCAATCTTCCATCATATTACAATAGTCATTATAACGCCATTCTGCAATGAGGTTTTCTTCAACAGCTTTTTTTATTGCGCAATGTGGTTCGTGCAAGTGAGTACAATTTGAGAATTTGCATTCGTGCATGAGGTTACGCATCTCCGGAAAACGCTGAGCCAGAGTCTCTTTTTCCATATCATAGAGACCGAACTCCTTGATACCAGGAGAATCAATAATATAACCGCCAAAATCCAAAGGGAACATCTGACAGAAAGTCGTTGTATGTTTTCCTTTCTCATGAACATCAGAAATCTCGCCCACCCTCACATTAAGATCAGGATCCAATCTATTGATTAAAGCCGACTTACCAACGCCAGAATGGCCTGAGAAAAGACTCACCTTATCTTTCATTATCTCTTTTAGTTCGTCGCACTGGAATCCTGTTTTTGCCGAAATCATAAATGAATGGTAGCCGATGTTTTCAAAGGCTGCAATAAGTTCTTCAGCAGCTGATTTTTGTTCATCGTCGTATAAATCACATTTATTGAACACTATAGTCGTCGGGATATGATAAGCCTCTGCCGTGACAAGAAATCTGTCGATGAAACCTGTTGAAGTTCTTGGTTGTGCGATAGTAGCAACTAAAATAGCTTGGTCGATGTTTGATGCAATGATATGCGATGCTTTTGAAAGATTGACCGACTTTCTCACTATCACATTATAGCGTGGTAAAATCTTGTTTATCACGCAGGTGTCTTTGTTATTTTCTTTCTCGTAGATAACCTTATCACCCACTGCGACAGGATTTGTTGTTCTAAGACCATCGAGGCGTATCTTGCCTCTCAATCGACAAAGTACCGTTTCGCCTTTGTCGTTT
Source organism: Bacteroidales bacterium (assembly GCA_045592965.1). Lineage (GTDB taxonomy): Bacteria > Bacteroidota > Bacteroidia > Bacteroidales > F082 > Limimorpha. The sequence goes on from JAZNVS010000014.1 coordinate 11,195, forward strand.
CTAACTTCATACCAACTTCCAGTTGATTTAATGACGACTCCTTCTTGCATCTATGCATATTTTGCGCAAAGTTACATATTTTTATTTTATAATCATAACTTTTGATAACGTTTTCCAGGCAATGCCGTCAGCACTCCATCGAACTCCAGAGAAAGCAAAATCGATGCTATTTTAGTAGGCGACAGCATCGTCTCAGTTATAATCTTATCTAAATAAACAATATCTTCATTGGCAAACACTTTCATCACTTTTGTTTCCTCTGGACTGAAGTCGCGAAACATCCTCATTTGCTTGGCGCAGTTTTTCTTATCTTCCGACCATCGCATGATATTTCTAATATCCTCTACATCAGTCAAGATATTGGCTTTGTGTTCTTTTATTATCTTGTTACAACCTTCGCTGTAATGGTCGCCTATTCTTCCTGGAAAGGCAAAAACCTCTCTGTCGTAGGTGTTAGCAATCTCCGCCGTAATGAGAGCTCCGCCCTTCGATGCACTCTCCACAACGATAAGACAGTCAATCATTCCAGCAACGATCCTATTTCGTTTCGGGAAATTTTCCCTATCGGGTTCAGTGCCGCTGATATGTTCTGTCAGAAGACAGCCGCCCGAATCTACAATTCTCTTTGCGAGACCAAGATTCGCGGCAGGATATATCGTCTGAAATCCGTGAGCCAGAACTGCCGCCGTGACGAGATTATTTTTCAACGCAGCGTTATGAGCATAAGTATCAACACCATAAGCCAATCCACTGACAACAAGCACATTGTCTGATGCAAGCTGCGACACCAATTTCTCAGCAAGCATTTTACCATATTCGCTGATATTACGTGTACCGACAACACCCACGATTTTTTCTACATTCAAGTCTGAAACGCCTTTAGAATACAATATTATAGGACTATCGTAACAATGCTGAAGCCGCTTCGGATAATCCTGACTCAGATAATATAGGACTTTGATGTTGTTTTTCTCCACAAACAATAATTCCCGTTCGGCTCGCGACAAAACATCCTGCTTTACAATAGAATCCACCGTTCGCTCGCCAATGCCCGAAATATGAAGAAGGTTCTTTTTCTTCTCCTTGAAAACCGCCTCTGCCCCACCGCAATACGCCACCAACTTCTTTGCATTGACATCTCCAACACCAGGAACCAGAGTCAATGCAATACCATATAACAACTGATTATTCATAACGCAAAAATACAAATTTATTTTATTGTATGTCAATAATTTATGTTAATTTTTATTAAGATTTGAAGGAACAGAGGTACAGAGTGTCAAAGAAAGATAAGAGTCTGTTCTCAGGTTTTCAGTTTCTCGGGTTTTCAGTTTCAAAAAATTACTATCTTTGCAAAAAATTAAAAAGTTGGGAAAGAATATCTTAATATGTCCGTTGAACTGGGGCTTGGGTCATGCCACGCGCTGCGTACCTATTATTAATGCTCTTTTGGAACTCGGACATAACCCTATCATTGTCGCCGACAAAGCTCCGCTTTCTTTCCTTCAAAAAGCTTTTTCTGATATTGAGATTATCAAATTGCCAGGCTTCGACCCCATATATAGCAAAGGCAACTCTCAGGTTTTCAAACTACTGACTTCTATACCAGGAGCCTTGATGGATTTTAAGAAAGAACATCATGAGATTGAGACCATCGTCAAAGAACGTAACATCGACATCGTTATCTCCGACAACAGATTCGGATGCTGGAGCAAAAACGCACATTCGGTTTTCATAACGCATCAGCTTCACATACAGACTCCTCACCTGTTGAAATGGACTTACCCTATCATCAACGCGATGAGTCGCAAATATATAAAACACTACGACGAGTTATGGATTCCTGACGTGCAGCACGAGCCTTCGCTATCGGGCATCTTAGCACATCCTGCCGACGCTAAAATAAATACAAGTTACATTGGTTTATTAAGCAGATTCACACCCGACTACGATGACGACGAGAAAGAAATTGACTATTTAGTGATATTATCAGGCCCAGAGCCTCAACGCAGTATCTTCGAAAGCATTATCGTGAAACAAGCCGATAGCGTCGATGGTAGAATTGTGATACTGAGAGCCAAACCAAGTCAGAACGATTTACCTTATAATATTCCAGATAACGTCACTTTCTTCAACCATGCCGGAGACGATTTCTTTATCGAACTCATTAACAAATCGAAGAACATAATATGTCGAGGCGGCTATTCATCTTTGATGGACTTGATACGCTTAAATAGAAGCGCATACCTCGTCCCGACCCCAGGACAGACCGAGCAGGAATATCTTGCCGAATATCTCACTAGAAAAGGACTGTTTAACAGCTGCAGGCAAAAGGACTTTGTCTTAAAAAACGTTAACACTCCAAACACAGATTTGAAAAAATATTTTAACAAGAACAATTTCTATATAAATAATTTCTTAGAGAAGTGGTTCAAAAACCTCTAAACTCTAAACACTAAACTTTATAAATATGGCACTTAATTATATTGTATGGGATGTAGATCCTTTCGTTTTCCAATTACCAGACTTCTTAGGTGGACGTCCTATCGCATGGTACGGAGTATTATGGGCAATGGTATTTCTTGTAGGTTATTATATCATGAAAAGAATCTACAAAAAAGAAAATCTCAGCGACGACCAATTAGACAAGCTACTGATGTATATGATGATTTTCACTATTGTAGGTGCTCGTTTAGGACATTGCCTCTTCTACGAACCAGAATATTATTTTTCAAATCCTATCAAGTTCTTATACGTATGGGAAGGCGGTTTGGCAAGTCATGGCGGCGCGATAGGAATTTTGATTGGTCTGTATATTTACGCCAAGAAAATCGGCAAGCCATATTTATGGATTTTAGACAGGATTGTGATTCCTGTTGCTATCGGCGGAGCCTTCATAAGAACAGGAAATCTCATGAACTCAGAAATTTACGGCGAGCCTACCACACTTCCTTGGGGATTTAAATTCGTGAGAGACTTTCCTGCTGGAATGCCGATTGAAGATATTCCAGCCTGCCACCCGACACAAATTTACGAAGCCTTGTTTTGCATCGCTGTATTTATCTACCTTTTATATGCATATTACAAACAAGACACTGCAAACAAGCGACCAGGCTTCATGTTTGGAATATTTTTGATTGTAGTCTTCGGTTCAAGAATCCTTATTGAATTTATTAAGAACCATCAAGTTGCCTTTGAAGACAATATGGTTTTAGATATGGGACAATGGCTCAGCATACCGTTTGTCATCGCAGGAATATGGTTATGTTTTAGAAAGAAGGCTATGAAACAATGAACTGCTGAGTTTCAGAAGAGACGCACATCCGCGCGTCTCTTCTGAGCGTTAAATGCATCGTTTCTACATATAACGCGTTATACATTTTAAGATTTCAAGTAATCACTCTTCAAACATTTCATCGGTTATTTCCATTACATACATAACATTATGTATATCAAAGAAAACATCTTTAAATACATTAAAATCATCTTTAATATTATCATAATATTTTCTTGGCAAATATGTAATTTCTCCATTTTTCTGTTTGTAAATTGTTATTTCAGGCATTGATTCCATAAGAAAATCTTCTGGCGGAAATTTTTGGGTAATATAGCCGTAATAAGTTCCTATATGATAATGCCAATTATGTTCAGAATCTATCAAATATGTTGCTGTTGAATCAACATCTATAGTTTGTTCAATATATATACTGTCATTATTGGCAGTTAGGTTATTCACATTTACAAATGTATGAAATGTCCTGTCAATTTCGTCGTCGCACGATTGCATTGTTACTAAAATAAATGCAAAAGCTGCTAAAATCGCTAATGTTAATTTGTTTTTTTTCATTTTGTTGTTCCTTTCATTTTTAATTTTTTAAGTTCTGCAAAATTCATAATTTTACGTCAAAAATCCAAACGTTTTTTAATGTTTTTTACAAAGAATTTTTAAAAAATGGGGGGGGTAACTTATTGTTTATCTATCACTTGATATACAAAACAATTAGAATAACACTTCTTTATGCTGCGGACATCAACAGTTTTTCTCGCACAATGGCGCAATGTTCGCAAAAAAAACTTTGCGTTTCTTTGGCCATTTGCGCAAGATATTAAGACAATCACCGTAGAGACGACGGACATGCGTCTACAACACCAATGTACGTTGTCTGTTGACACAAAAAGAGCCCTTATTTCTAAGAGCTCCTTAATTTTTAGACTTTAGTCTTTAGCATCAAAACAAATCATAGAACTTATTAAACTCTTGTTCGAGCATGTTATCTAATCGAAGATTGAGTTCGTTGCGTTTGTTTCTCTTTGCGACATTACTCATCTCGTTTATCATAGCGAGATTCTCTCTGATAGTCTCAGCATAATAAGGGATGAATCTGCTATCTAAACTCTCGAAATAACGTAAGTTATCCAAACAATTGTCTATTATAGTATTGATAAGTTCATCACCTTTTTCCATTGCGCCTGCTTGATAATATATATCTGGATATGCCATCATATACATATCATATGGAACTTTCTCATTAGGGAAGAACTCTTGGCATCTGTCGAGAACTGCTATCGCTGAGTCGCTTTGATTTCGATTGACGAGTGACTGTGCAAGACGCATATAAGCTTGTTTTACAAATAACAAGTTACGACGGCTTTCTGGGTCGACTGCTACATCTGGCTGATTCAAATTACCCCAACGGATATCGTCAGCCATCAACAATTCGTATGAACCATCAACATAAACACCGCCAGCATCTTTGTGATAGTCAGAAGCAACGACAGGCATGAATCTATGAGAGAGACCTTCTTGATGTAAATATTTATCTATTCCCAAAACATTCTTGATGTCGCTCAAACTTGTGAAATATACGGCACGTGTCCAATCATTTGTAGCCATGAAGTCGAGGAGCATCAAATCGTTCTTGTAAAGATAACTGACATTGTCAGGTATTCTCCATACTATCTCGTCAACAATCTGATCTTTCAAGTTTTCTGGAACGATGCCATTACGAACGACGGCTTCTTTATCGACAGTAATCTTAAGATTGCGAGCTGGTAAGTAATTGGCTTTCACGCCCGACATCAAGGATACCTTAGTTCTTGGGTTGTCGCTCTTGATGAATTCAATGGCGTCTTTAAGTTCTACCGGGCCTTCAAAAACTTCCTGGATAAATACAGGTTCGTTTACGCCGTTGTCGTATTGTTCTGGAGTCAATGTCAATGGAAGACGTTCTGATTCATATTGCTTGCGTCCCATTTGGTGTACATACCAATAACCTGAAGAAAGCATATAGTTACAGACGCGTACGTCGGTGCGATAGCCTTCGACTTCCTGTACATACCATAACGGGAAGGTGTCGTTGTCGCCGCGAGTGAAGATGACTGCATTATCAGGGAGATTCTTGAGATAATTCTTGCCCCAGTCTAAAGCTGAAGTTTTATCAGAACGGTTGTGACCTTCCCAGCCTGATACAGCCATCACTGTTGGAACTGAAAGACATAATACTAAAGCCACAATAGCTGCTGCCATCTTGTTTCTTATGAATTTCTGTAGAAGTTCCACTATTGCAAGCACTCCGATGCCAATCCAGATACAGAACGCGTAGAACGATCCGGCGTATGCATAGTCTCGTTCACGAGGCTGATATGGTGTCTGGTTCAGATAGATGACGATGGCGAGACCTGTCATGAAGAACAGCAAGAACACCACCCATGAGTTATTGATGTCTTTTTTCAGATGATAGAAAAGGCCTATAAGACCTAAAATCAAAGGCAAGAAATAGAACTCTGTACGACCTGAGTTAGCCATCGACTTAGGCAGATTATCTTGATTACCAAGACGTGCGTTGTCGATGAAGTCGATACCACTAATCCAGTTACCGTTTTCCAACTCGCCATGACCTTGAATATCATTCTGACGTCCAACAAAGTTCCACATGAAATAGCGCCAATACATATGATTGCATTGATAGCCGATGAAGAACTTAAGGTTCTGCATGAAAGTAGGTCGCATAACCATTTCCGATGAGCCGTCGCTTTTCTTCATAGGAACAGGTACGGTCTTTGACCTGTCAATATATTGGTTGTAAGTGTTTATATAGGAAGGTTTTGTTCCATTCCACATGCGTGGGAAAATTGTCATGACATTATCGTCATAAATAGGTTCGGTTCCTTCTCTGTTGTCGGTGATGACGTATTTTCCTTTTGCTTCATCTCTCACATACACAGGACTTCCGTTATTAGCGTCGTATGGTTTGGCCATATAATAAGGTCCATAGAGAAGCGGCCAGCTGCCATATTGTTCGCGTTTAAGATAAGAAAGCATAGAAACTGCCTCGCTTGGTTCGTTCTCGTTTATTGGCGTGTTGGCGTTGGCACGAATTACAAGCATGAAGAATGAGGAATAACCTATCAATATAAACATAAAAGAAAGGATTGCCGTGTTGAGAATCACTTTCTTATATTTGTTTGTGAAATAGATGCCGCCTACGATAAGCGCTATGAGGAGTATGAAATAGATTATGGTGCCGAGGTTGAACGGAGCTCCTAATGTGTTTACGAAGAAAAGCTCGAATTTGCCGCAGAGAGAAACGACTGCCGGAACTAATATCACTTGTATGAATCCCACGAGAGCTACCGCTATGACTCCTGCTATAAAGAAACCTTTGAAAGTGATTTTTTTATATTTCTTGAAATACACCACATAAACGACTGCTGGAATACATAGGAGGTTGAGCAAGTGAACGCCGATTGACAAACCGATAAGGTAGGCTATGAATATGAGCCAACGATAGTTATAAGGTTCGTCAGCTACTTGTTCCCATTTTAGAATTGCCCAGAAAGTGATGGCTGTAAACAATGATGACATTGCGTAGACTTCACCTTCGACGGCTGAGAACCAGAATGAATCTGAAAAAGTGTATGCCAATGCGCCTACAACGCCTGTAGCTAAAACTGCAATCTGGTTAGAAATAGGTGCGTTTTCTCCGTCTTTCATCCATATCTTACGCGCAAGCAATGTGATGGTCCAGAATAGGAATAGGATAGTGAAACTACTGCAGAGAGCCGACATTGCGTTAATCATGAGAGCGACTTTGGTGACATCGCCGAAGGCAAAGAGTGAGAAGAATCTTCCTAACATCTGGAAGAGAGGTGCTCCTGGCGGGTGACCGACTTGTAATTTATAAGCTGTCGAGATGTATTCACCGCAGTCCCACCAACTGACGGTGTTTTCCAATGTCAGAAAATAAACGACGGTTGCGATAAGAAACACAAACCATCCTACAATGTTATTTAACTTTTTGAAACCCATTAGTGTATTTGTTTTATTATTTTTTCAAGTTGGTATAACTTACAATTTGCAAAGATAAAATTTAATTCATAATTCATAATGCATAATTCATAATTTTTTTGATGATTTTTCCCTCTTCTTTTGACTTTTTCGCTTATATAAATAAGGTATAAAAAAACTTAAAAAAAAATAATTTTTTTTGTTGCAGATATCAAAAAAAGTTGTACTTTTGCACTCACATTCAAGATACGAAATAATGATTGTCGAATGGTGTAATGGTAGCACTGCAGATTTTGGTTCTGCCTGTCAAGGTTCGAATCCTTGTTCGACAACTAAATTATAAATTGAAGACCTGCTACGGAATGTAACAGGTTTTTTTATTGTCAAAAAGTTATGATAACAAAGGAACAGATAATTGAATTAGCATCAGAGGCTTTAGAGAACAGCGACCGTTTTGTCGTCGACCTCAGCGTTTCGAAAAGCAACGTCATTTCAGTATACATAGACGCAGACAGTTCGGTGACAATCGATCATTGTGTCGAGTTGAGTCGTTTCATCGAAGGCCGTTTAGACAGAGAGATTGAAGATTATGAATTAAGCGTGTCGTCGGCAGGAATCGACTATCCTTTGTTAAAACATCGTCAGTTGAACAAATACATCGAGAAAGAACTCGAGATAACAAACAACGAAGGCGTGAAGAAAGTGTTCAAACTTTCATCCTTCAACGAAGACAAGATGGAAGTGCAGGAAGCTGTAATCAAGAAATTAGGCAAGTTGAAAAAGACTACTTACAACGAGACGACAGAATTATTTTTCAAAGATATTAAAGAAATTAAACCATACATTAACTTTTAAGTTTCAAACTTTATGGAAATATCAAACTTAATCGACACCTTTTCTGAATTTAAGGAGTTTAAAAACATCGACCGTGAATCTATGATGCACATCATAGAGGATGTGTTTAAAGCCATGCTCGCAAAGAAATATGGCAGCGATGAATATTTTGAAATCGTTGTCAATACCGACAAGGGTGTTCTTGAAATATATCACAACCGTACCGTTGTGGAAGATGGTGAAGTTGAAGATCCACTCAGCGAGATTTCATATTCCGATGCTATCAAAATCGAGCCAGACTTTGAAGTAGGCGAAGAGGTTTCTGAAGTTGTCGACATCAAAGACTTCGGCAGAAGAGAAATTTTGGCGATACGTCAAAACCTTCAGACAAAAGTCATGGAGTTTGAGAAAGAAAACATCTTCCTTAAATATAAGGACAAAGTCGGTGAAATCATCACAGCAGAAGTTTATCAAGTATGGCGTAAGGAAATACTCATCAACGACGAAGACGGAATTGAGTTGGTACTTCCAAAAGCAGAACAGATTCCATCCGACAACTACAAGAAAGGCGATACCATCAGAGCTATCGTCAAGAGCGTTGAAAGCAAAAACGGTTCTCCTGTCATCATTTTGTCGAGAACATCAGAGATATTCTTACAACGTTTGTTCGAGATGGAAGTCCCAGAAGTCTACGACGGACTTATCACCATTCGCAAGATTGTTAGAGAGCCGGGACAAAGAGCTAAGATTGCTGTCGAATCATACGACGAACGCATCGACCCTGTTGGAGCCTGCGTCGGTATGAAAGGTTCTCGTATCCACGGTATCGTCAGAGAACTTCGTAATGAAAACATCGACGTTATCAACTACACAACAAAAGCCGATCTCTTCATAACAAGAGCTTTGAGTCCTGCTAAGATTTCGTCAATAGTCATCGACGACGCAAAGAAAGTTGCCGAAGTATATATGGAAAACGACCAAGTCAGCCTAGCAATCGGTAAAGGTGGCTACAACATCAAGTTGGCAGGTAAACTCACCGGATACGAAATCGATGTATACCGTAATGCTGAAGAAGCTGAAATGGAAGAAGACGTCGACCTCAAAGAATTCGTTGACGAAATCGATGAATGGGTCATCGACAGTCTTAAAAATATGGGCTGCGACACCGCAAAGGCTGTATTGGCTTATACACCAGAAGAAATCGCCACACGCGCCGACTTGGAAATAGAAACTGTTTACGATGTCATAGAAATTCTCAAAGCAGAATTCGACGACGACGATCAATAATTGATTGCTAGGTGAATTATTAAATATTATTAACAAAAAAGAATTTTATGTCCGAAGATTTAAAGAAAAGTATCAGATTATCAAAAGCCGCTATCGAATTCAATATTGGAATGTCCACAATCATTGAATTTCTTGGAAAGAAAGGCTATAAATTAGATTCATCTCCAAATACAAAACTTGACGGAGAGATGTATGCCCTCCTCGTTAAAGAATATCAGAGAGAAAAAGAAGTAAAGAAAAACGCCGACCAACTGGGTAACTTCAGTTATAAAGGAAAAAGTATTTCCGTAGAATCCACCATCAACAATGATGAAGAATACGAGGAAGAAACATCCGTCAAAACTACAGTAAAACCAGTTGAGAAGAAAAAGCAAAATATTGAGACTAAAGAAGAAAAGCCTCAACAACCAGCAGCTCCAACAGAAATTAAGACCGAAGTTAAAGAAGCAACAGCTGAAGTAATCAAGGAAACACCCAAGAAAGAGGAAATAGTCGAGGTGAAGAAAGAAGAAGCACCAAAACAAGAAGCAGTTGTAGCTGAAGTAAAGAAGGAACCTGTTGCTGAAGTAAAACCTGAAGTTAAGGCTGAAGAAAAAAAAGAGGTCAACAAAGAGGTCGTAGAAACTGCTAAAGAGGATGTTAAGACCTCAGCGCAAGACACTGCTAAAACAGTAATAGAATCGAAGAAGGACATAACAGAAAATTCGGACAAGAAAAACAATGGTGGCATACAACTAACCGTTGTTGGAAAGATTCCATTGGAAGAAAAGAAATCTAAGGACAAGAAAGACAAGAACAAACAAAATAATAATAACACCAATAATTCATCTAAACCTGCTAATAACAATAACAACAACAAACGTCAGGACAAAAACAATGCTCCTAAGCCTCAACAGCCTGCAAGCAAACCAGAGGTAAAGAGCGCACCTGCCGAAAACAATGTCAAGGCAGAAGAACAAAAACCTAAAGAAGAAAAACCTGTCAACTTCATCCCTACTCAGGTCAAGAAGTTGGAAGGACCTAAGATTCTCGACAAGATTGAACTTCCTGTTGAACGTAAACCTAAAGCAAAACAACCAGTTGCATCATCGGGTGACGACAACAAGAATTTCAACAAAGACAAGAAGAAGAAACGCAAACGTATTGGTACAGAAAACAACGCTGCCAATACTACCAGTGGCGAAAATTCTAACAACAAGAATAACAATAAGAACAACAGCGGAAATACCAATAAACCAGGAGGCAGCAAACCTGGCGATGACAAGCGTAATGAAAAACGCAAGAACGACAAGTTCAAAAAGCCGGTAAAACCTGTTGTTGAAGAAAAAGTAGAACTCTCCGACGAAGAAATCCAAAAACAAATTAAGGAGACTTTGGCTCGTTTGTCACCACTCGGCAAGTCGAAAACTTCAAAACACCGTCGTGAGAAACGTCATAACATCGCTAATGAATTGGAGGAGGAAAGACTACACGAACAAGAAGAAAGAAAGATACTCAAAGTCACCGAGTTTGTTACTGCAAACGAGTTGGCTACGATGATGAATATACCTGTCACCAAGGTTATCGGCACATGTATGAGTTTAGGTGTCTTCGTCTCTATCAATCAGCGTCTTGATGCCGAAATACTCACTTTGGTTGCGGAAGAGTTCGGATTTAAGGTAGAGTTCATCAGTATCGACGTTCAAGAAGCATTGGCAAGCAACGACGAAGAAGATAACCCAGAAGACTTGATACCAAGAGCTCCTATAGTAACTGTCATGGGTCACGTTGACCATGGTAAGACAAAACTTTTGGACAGCATCCGTAATGCCAACGTAGCAGCAGGTGAAGCAGGTGGTATCACCCAACACATCGGTGCTTACGAAGTAACGACATTATCAGGAAGAAAGATTTCGTTCTTGGACACTCCAGGTCACGAGGCATTTACCGCCATGCGTGCTCGTGGTGCAAGTTTGACCGACGTCGCTATCATCGTGATCGCTGCCGACGACAGCGTCATGCCTCAGACTGTTGAAGCCATCAACCACGCCCAAGCTGCTAACGTGCCTATAGTTTTCGCTATCAATAAAATCGATAAACCTACTGCCAACGTACAGAAGATCTATCAAGAATTAGCACAGATGAATATCCTCGTTGAAGAATGGGGTGGCAAATATCAGTCACAAGAAATATCTGCTAAACAAGGTCTTAACGTTGATAAATTATTAGACAAGGTCTTGTTGGAAGCTGAGTTCTTAGACCTTAAAGCAAATCCTAAGAAAGCCGCTAAAGGTACAATCATCGAATCAGCATTAGATAAAGGTCGCGGTTATGTCGCAAAGATCATGGTTCAAGACGGAACTCTTAAAGTTGGTGACATGGTTCTCGCTGGAACAACATATGGTAAGGTCAAGGCTATGTTCAACGAACAGAACAAAGCTGTGAAGTCTGCTGGTCCATCAACACCAGTCTTGATGTTAGGTTTGAACGGAGCTCCTCAGGCAGGCGACAACTTCAGCGTCTTTGATGATGAAAAAGAAGTGAAATCTATAGTGTCACGCCGTCAGCAATTACAAAGAGAACAAGGCTTGCGTACTCAGAAGCATATCACTCTCGATGAAATCGGAAGACGTATCGCTATCGGTGACTTCAAAGAACTCAACATCATCGTTAAAGCCGACGTGGACGGTTCTTCAGAAGCATTGGCTGACTCATTATTGAAACTCTCTACACAAGAAGTTCAGGTCAATGTAATTCACAAGTCGGTCGGTGCCATCAGCGAGTCAGACATCTTGTTGGCATCAGCATCAAATGCTATCATCGTTGGTTTCAACGTACGTCCAACACTTCAGGCAAGACGTTTGGCAGAGAAGGAAGAAATCGACATCCGCCTCTACTCTATCATCTACACCGCTATCGAAGAAATCAAGTCAGCTATCGAAGGTATGTTGGCTCCTGAAATTGAAGAAGTCGTCACATGTAATATCGAAATCAGAGAAGTCTTCAACATCAGCAAAGTCGGTCGTATCGCTGGATGTATGGTTCTCGACGGCAAGGTCAATCGTCAGACAAAGATACGTATCATCAGAGACGGCATCGTGGTTCACACAGGCTCACTCGGCTCATTGAAACGTTACAAAGACGACGTCAAAGAAGTCAGCGCAGGTTTTGAATGCGGCTTGAATATCGACGGATATAACGACATCAAAGTCGGCGACATCATAGAAGGATACACTATCAAGGAAATAAGCAGAAAACTTTAATCGAGCTTAGATTTTTTGGATAGAACTTAGAATATATTAAAATGTAAATTTTTTAGTTGAAAGTTTCGGAGACGTCACTTCATAATAGTGGCGTCTTTTTTTTTTAAAAAAACTTTCTAAAACATATCGTTATTAAGAATTTGTTATTAAATTTGCGCTCTCTATCAAACTTACTAATTACTTATATATAAATTTGCTAAACTATTGATTTTGTATAACTAAAGTTCTTTAAAATAAGATTAAACATTATAAATTAATTAGAGTCGTAATGTCGGTCTTTGGAAGACTGACATGGTCTATTTTATATTTAGATTGTAGTGAATTATAGTTAACAATAAATATTAATTAAAATTTCAAATCATGAAGAAAAAATTTATTTTTTTGATGATGCTCTTAACCATCCTCGGAGGAGTGAGTCTAAACTCGCTTAGAGCACAGGAAACAATCACGATTGGAAGCGGAACAGATACTGCTGCAGACCTTCCAGTTTATTCCTATTACAATTACAGCGTATCTCAGCAGATCTATCTCGCTGAAGAAATGCAAGGCAAGTCAGGAAATATCACAAGTATTTCATTGATTAATGCGTCAGGCACCCAGTTAAACACTCGTAATATCGAGGTTTATATGGCTCATACTACCGAGACATGTTTCTCATCAACAAGTTCTTATACTAACTTTATTAGTATGACTGCCGCTGATCAAGTATATGCAGGCACGTATACATTCGATTCAAACACTCAGTATTCAACAATAGAATTTGAAACTCCGTTCTCATATAACGGACAAGACAACATCATTCTTACATTTGTTGACAACACAGGCAATTGCGTTGGATCAGCTAATCAATCTAACCAATTCTATACATTCAACTCCGGAACATATAGAGCTGTTGCTCACAAACAAGATTCTTGGGGTGCATACGATATAACAACGTTACAGGCAGCAAACGGAACTAGTTTCGTATCAAACGCAGCACCAAGATCTGCTGTCAACCAAATTCAATTCACCTTTGAAGGATCAGGCGAAGATCCAGAAGAACCAGAAGTAGTTCAATATCGTATCAAAGCTAGCACAACAGGCAAATACCTCCACGCTTTCAATAATACAAAACACGAATCTGGTGCTTTTGGCGGTGTTGGTGTTGCTGACTTCGCAGAAAGCAATGCACAAATCTTCACTATTGAAGAAGGCACAAACAATGAGGTTTATTTCCGTAATGCCGATGGTTATTACGTAAAATGCTGGGCATGGAACGTTGACGCATACAGCACAACAGACAAAACAGCTCTCATTATGGATGACGCCAGCGACGGAACATTCCACTTGAGAAATTGTGACAACCAGAAATATTTCAAAATTGAATACGTAGACGCTGGCGGTCAATATTTCGCTTTCGGAGACTGCGACGGCAGCAACTGCCCAGTTGAAACATGGACTCTCGTACCAGTTGAAACAGAACAACCAACTGCTCCAGCAACTCCTACAAACTTGGCTGCTACTGCAACAGGTGAAACAACAATCGTTTTGACATGGGACGCTGCTGAAGGCGCAACAAGCTATAACATTTACAACGGCACAAATACAGTTGCTACAGCTTTGACAGAAACAACATATACTGTAGAAAACCTCACAGCAGGCACAGAATACTGCTACAACGTCACAGCTGTTAACGCAGCAGGCGAATCAGCAGCAACAGCCGACGTTTGCGCTACAACAAACACAGCAGCACCTGTTGACCCAGAAGACGAATTTATCGTGATAGGTACTGGCTCTCAAAGCTCAAGCACGAGCCCGTTCGGAAATTCCTATCCTTACTCATGGATGGAAATGCTCTACCAAAGCAATGAAATCGGACAAGCATGTACAATCACATCATTGTCATACAAATGTGCAACTCCGACTTACAACTATATAGCAAGCGGTCTTAAAGTATATCTCGCAGAAGTAACAAAGACAGAATTGTCACAAAACAACTTCACTCCTTTGGCTGACCTCACATTGGTTTACGAAGGAACAGACGTTGTTTTAGGCGATGAAGAATGGGAAACTATAACACTCAGCACTCCATTCTCATACAGCGGAACAAACAACTTGGTTGTTGTAATATCAAAGAGCGGCAGCATGGAAAACAATCTGTTGTGGGCATACGATACAAGAGCAAACAGCATACTCTTCGACTTCCACGACACAAATCCAGCAGGTGCCGAGTTCCCAAGTTCACAATGCTATATGGGTGGCGCAGGTTATCTCTACAACAGACTCCCAATGGTAAAATTAGGAATCGGTGGAGGAACTCCTGAAGATCCAGAACAACCAGAAGAAGGCGACTTCATCGTGGTAGGCGATGTCAATACAACAGGATCAACTTCTGTAGCTCCTTTCAGGAACTCAAGCAAATATTCATGGGTTGAAACATATTATCCAAAAGAAGAATTAGGTCAAGCAATGACAATCACTTCTTTGGCATATAAATGCGCTACAGTCAACGCTGGCACAGGCTACACTCTCACCGCTGACGAAATCGAAATCTACATCGGTGAAACAGACAATGACAACCACTCATCATCATCAGTATGGGTTCCACAAAACGAACTTACTTTAGTATATTCTGGAACAAACATCCTCCTCGGAGAAGAAGAATGGGAATCATTCACATTAGATACTCCATACGAATATAGCGGAACAAGAAACCTCGCCATCGCAGTTTCAAAGAGCTCATCAGCATACAACAATGCGATAAAATGGGCATCCGAAACACACGATAAATCTGTCAACTACCGTGGAAATGACTCAAATGCAACATTCGCCGACTATCCAGCAGGCAATGGCACAACAAACGGTAACAGACCTATAGTTAAGATAGGTTACGGCAGCGCAGTAGTTCCTGAAGTTCCTGCAACTCCAGCAAATTTGGCAGCTACAGCAACAAGCCAATCAACAATAGCTTTGACATGGGACGCTGTTGAAGGCGCTACAGAATATAACATCTACATCGGAACTGAAACAGTTGCTACAGTAACAACAAATTCATACAACGCTACAGGCTTGACAGCTGGCACAGAATACTGCTACACCGTTACAGCAGTTAACGTAGCTGGTGAATCAGCTGCATCAGAAGAAGCTTGCGCAACACCAACCGAAGCTGAACAAAGCGAATATGCTTTATATGCAGACTTCGAAAACGCGACATTAGACGGATGGAGATTGATTGACGCTGACGGTGACAACGTGAACTGGAAACTCTCTACAGGTACAGGCGGCATCGTAGGTGTAAACGGTTCTAACTGCATTTTCTCAGAATCATGGTCAAGCGGCGGTGCTCTTACTCCAGACAACTACATTGTTACAACAGCGACATTCGCCATAACAGAAGGTTCTGTCTTGGAATGGGACGTATTGCCAAGTAGCTCACAATACTACGAAGAACATTACGGCGTTGTTTATTCAACAGACGGTGAATACTTCTACACAATCTGGGAAGAAACATTGACATCATTCTATGAATACGAACACAGAACATTAGAATTAGATTATATCGCAGGTAAAACTGTATATATCGGATTCCGTCACTATATGTGTTCCGACAATGACGCTGTATGTATCGACAATATCGCATTGTCATTAGGTGAAGGCGGCGAACCAGTGATGGCAGCTGGCGACACATGGCAAGACGCTGTCGAAGTTACAGAATATCCTTTCGCTCATACACCAGACTTCGCTAACTTGAACAATGACTACACATTGCCAGGTGAAGAACAAGACGGTGCTGACGTTGTATATAAACTCAACTTCGCAGAAGAAACAACATTCTCAGCATCAGTAACAGGTGCTAACGGAAAAGTAGCATTGTATGCAGAAGACTTCAACGGTCAAGCTGGTCCTGGTACCGACAACTATTACGGTGCAGAAGAAGGCGAAGACCCAGAACAACCAGAAGATCCAGAACAACCAGAAGGCGCAACAACATTCTCATTCGATTTTAATGATGGTCAAATGACAGGATGGAACACTATCGATGCCGACGGTGACGGTGAAAACTGGATGGTCGGTTATAATTATCCAGTAGACGACATCACACCATGTTTATATTCCTATTCATACTATTCTACAACTTTGACTCCAAACAATTACGTCTATACCGTTGACACCTATTCAATATCCGAAACATCTGTATTATCATACGATGTACGTCTCGGCAACGCATACTGGTCAGATGAATATTATGGTGTAGCTGTCTCAGAAAACGGCGTTGATTTCACTACGATATTTGAAGAAGATGCAAACTCATTGACAACAGCCACACACAGAACAATTGATTTAAGCGCATACGCAGGTAAGAGCATACACATCGCATTCCGCCACTTCAACTGCTCAGGTAATGAAGCTATCTCTATCGACAACGCAGTATTATCAACTGGTTCTAAGAGAAATCGCGCTAACGCTATCGACAATATGACAGTTCCTGCTGGTACATATTACTTGGTAGCATCAGCAACAGAAGCTTTCTCAGTAAATATCAACACCGTTGAAGAACAAGAATCTGACCTCACTCCAGTTGCTCAAGTAACAGCAACAGAAAACGGAGCTAACGTTGACGTCGCATGGACAATGGACAGAAACTTGGCAGTTACAGACGCTAAGAGCGGCAAGTCAATAAAATTAGACGAAACACGCGACCCAAGCGACTATACATTCCACAGCTACAATGTTTATAGAGTAAACGGTAACAACGACCCTATCGTTCTCGCAGAAAACTTGACAGAGACAACATACCAAGACGCAACATGGGCTGAAGCAGAAGCTGGTTCCTATAAATGGGGTGTCGCTGCATTGTACACAGCAAACGCAAAACGCGAAGAAGTAACATTGATTAATGAAGGTTTCGAAGTGGGATACTATACACTTCCTGAAGGATGGACAACATATTCAGATCCTGCTACAGCAAATCAGTATGGTAACTTCAACGCATACGAAACACTTTACTCTGATGTTTCTGCATACGAAGGTGCATATTCAGCATTCACATTAGGTGGCTATGCAGCAGCAGGATCATTATTCTACTTAGTAACTCCTGCTCTTGATTTATCATCAGTATTAAATCCAACTCTCAACTTCCACTACGTATGTCCAGAGTTCTGGGGTAGCGTGAATACATTATCCGTAAAATATGGCACATCACCAACAGGTCCTTGGACAAATGTATGGACTGGCGAAACAACATCATCATGGCTTGATGCAACAATAGACCTTTCAGAATATTCAGGCAGCACTATTTACGTCGCATTCTGTTCAGAAGAACACAGCGGATGGGGTGTCGGCGTTGACAAAGTTATCGTGAAGGGAACTCAAACAGACGGTCCTATCCCAGTAGCTTCTGAAATAGTATGGTCTAACACTATCGACAAAAATATGACAACTACAGTAGCTGTCAACGTAACAACAGATGACGGCGGTTCTGTCGAAGGCACAACAGTAAGATTGGAAAATGTTAACGAACCTACATACGTTTATGAAACAACATTAGACGCTACAGGTCAATACTCATGGACAGAGTTCCGTAAAGGTACTTACGAAGTTACAATCGCATTGGAAGGTTATTATTCATGCGCTGACGGCGAAATCATGGAAATCATGGACGCTACAACAATCGAATGTACAATGGAAGCAAAACCTGAACTCGTTGACGGTCTCTACGTATCACCAACAGGTTGGGCAATGTGGGAATATGTTGCTTCAGACTTCGCAGGCGACACATTCGAATTTGACTTCGAAACAGCCGACTTGATGGGTTGGACAAACATCGACGCTGACGGCGACGGTAACGTATGGTTCAGCAACGAATCTTCATTAGGAGCTATCCCTGGTCACGACAGCGACTACGGTATCGTCTCACAATCATACGACAACACCGCAGGTCCTTTGACACCAGACAACTATATCGTATCTCCTGAAAAATACGCTATCGTACAAGGTTCAGAATTCTCATTCTATGTAGCAGCTCAAGATGCTAACTACGCAGCAGAACACTTCGGAGTAGCTATCTCAACAACTGGCAACACTTCAGCAGCAGACTTCACAACAGTTTACGAAGCAACATTGACAGCTAAGTCAAACGGACAGAAAGGTCCTCGCGACGGCGGTAGAGATACTGGCAGCTGGTACAAACATTGTGTTGACCTCTCAGCTTACGCAGGTCAGGAAGTATATATCGCATTGCGTCACTTCAACTGCACCGATATGTTCTACATCCTCGCTGACGACTTTAAATTAGGTTTCAGAACAGCTGATAATATTTATGACGTAATGTTCAATGGTGAAACAGTAGCTGACGACATCACCGAATCATTCTATCAATTAGACGTAACAGGATTGACAGAAGGTGAAGACTATACAACAACAGTTATCGTCAACAACTGGACAAACCAAGCAATGGAATACACATGGACATACAGAGCTTGCAGCAACTTCGCAGGCGTAACAAACTTCGCTGCTGTTGAAAACGACGGCAATGCAGTCTTGACATGGACACTTCCAGTATATGAAAACCAAGACCCAGTCTATGAGTTCGCTTCTAACTTCGACGACGGTTCATTGAACGGATGGAACACCATCGACGCTGACGGCGACGCTCGCAACTGGCAAAACACTTCAGAACACGCTAACCAAGGTTTCGGTATAAACAACACCTACTGCGCTTCTTCATCTTCATACGACAACTCAGTAGGCGCATTGACACCAGACAACTACTTGGTTACAGATGTTAAATACACCATCACTGAAGGTTCAACACTTACATACTCAGTATGCGGTCAAAGCAATACTTACTATGAAGAACATTACGGTGTTGCTATCTCAACAACAAACGGCACAGATGCAGCAGCATTCACAACAATATTCGAAGAAACATTAGAACGTGGCGAAGTAGAACAAGGCTCTATCCAAACTCAATGGTTCGAAAGAACTATCGACCTCAGCGACTACGCAGGTCAAGCTATCTACATCGCATTCCGTCACTTCAACTGTACAGACCAATGGTGGATCAACCTCGACAACGTTGAGTTAAGCAACCCAACAAGAGACGAAGAGGGCGAATGGTTGACCTACGACAATGGTGTCAATGAATCTGCAATGGGATTCTTCGATTATGTAACAGGTGAACCTCAAACAATGTACTGGGCTATCATGTTCCCAGCCGACGTAATCTCACAATACGCAGGCACTCAAATCACAAAAGTATCTATGTATGTTTATGAAGGTCACACAGGTGGCGTAAGTATCCACACAGGCGGCGACTACGCTCCAGGTACAACAGTTCACGTACAAGAATATGAAGTAAGCAATACAGGTCAATATGAAGAAATCGAATTGACAACACCAGTGACAATCTCTGGAACTGAAAACGTATGGATTCAATTCTCCAATACTACAGGTGGTTTTGTTGCAGCTCACTCAGTCGACTGTGGCGAAGCTAACGGACGTTGGATGTCAAACGACGGTATCACATGGTACGACGCTAATTGGTACGGCGAAGGCTGGTACGGAACATGGCAAATCCGCGCTTACGTTGAAGGCGACGCTAGCCCAATTCCAGATGAACCAGAAGAAGCTGAAGCTGAAGTCCTCGGCGTCATGTTGTATCGCGATGGCGAACTCCTCACAGAAACACCTCTCAACGCTGAAACATATACCGACAATGGCTTGGCAACAGGCGAACACGAATATGAAGTAAGAGTCGTTTATGGTGGTGATAACGCATCAACATATTATGCAATGTCTTGCCCACAAGAAACAACAGTGACAATGCCATTAGACTGCATCGCTCCTGAAGACCTCTATGCAGAATATACTTACAACAACGAAAACTCATTCGGAGCAACATTGAGATGGCCTTACAACGGCAGCTCTGCTTCAGACTGGTTGTACTACGACGATGGTATGATGATTGACGGCATCGGCGGTCCTCAAACATTCTACTGGGGTATCATGTTCCCTGCCGAATCATTAGCACAATATACAGGTTCATTCTTAACTAAGGTAGCTATGTTCGACCGCGTTGCAACAACAACAACATTACAAATCTACTACGGTGGAACAACAGCTCCTGAAACATTAGTACACACTCAAGAATGCTCATTCAGCGGCATCAACGACTTCACTGAAATCGATCTGACAGCTGCTCTTCCTATCGATCCTTCAATGAACATCTGGGTCGTTATGCTCACAAACGACGGCGCTAACGCATACCCAGCATCATGCTGCGCTAACACAGGCGATCCTAACGGTCGTTGGATCTCTATGGACGGCTCTGTATGGGAAGACGTTGTAACTTACAGCTTAAGCTACACATGGATGATCCGCGCCTACGTAAGCAGCACTGCTAAGGGTGAAGTCTCTGAACTCAGACCTATCGCTGTTGAAAACAACAACGTAGCAAATAACAACGCTACTTTAGTTGCTCAAAACGGCGGCAAAGGCAGCACATTGGATCACTATAACGTTTATCGTAGCACAACAAACGGCAACTACCAAGTTATAGCTGAAACAGAAGTCGGTTACTACTTCGATGAAATAAACGAAAGCGGAACTTACTACTATCAAGTGACAGCTGTCTATGCAGAAAACGGTTTGGAATGCGAGTCTGATCCAGCAAACGCATACGAAAACGAATCACAAAACTACGTGGTCGTCGACGTAACAGCTATCGATGAAAACGGCGTTAAAGGCATGATGATCTATCCTAACCCAACAAAGGATAACTTAACAATCTCTGCTGAAAACATGACACGTATCACCATCACCAACACATTAGGTCAGGTGATCTTCGATCAGCAAGTTTCATCAGACAACGAAATGATCAATATGTCACAATACGAAGCTGGCGTTTATACAGTACGCATCACAACAGAAAACGGTGTTGCAGTAGAACGTATCACGGTTTTATAAAATCTGAGAAAATGAAAATCTGAGAAACTGAAAAATTTCTTTGAGTTTCAGAAATGAAAAGGCGGGTAGAATTGATTTCTGCCCGTCTTTTTTTTGCCGAACAGTGTTATTGATACTTCTGCGTGTTTACTTGTCCTGAAATAAGTTTACGCAAAAAGTAAAGTTATATCAGGACAAGTCATTTTTTTATCTTTTTTATCGGATAGTAATGTAAAAACATTAACTTTGTGGAGTGAAATGAAGGTTGGTCTGAAATCTCATGTATTGGAGTAAAAGTCATATTCAGCAGTCATTGTCATGGTTATGAAAACAAGTTAAATGCGGTTCTGACTATTTTCATAACGAGATAAATCAACAAACAGAACCCGTCTTAAGTCATCAAACAATGAAAAAAACATTATCATTATTATCTGCATTGATGTTAGCTTTAACAATAAATGCACAAGTATTTATTGACGAATCTTTCAACGAAACCGGTCTTCCTTCAGGATGGAGTTACGCTGGTGAAGGCAACAGTAGTATAATCATCAGCAGTTCTAACTTTGCTGGCGGTGAACCTAATGAAATAGCAATAACAAGTTCAAACCAAGGCTATCCTGACTTCAACGGTTATGCTCGCGTCGTTTCTCCAGCATGCGACCTTACAGGTGTCGGTGATTTCTTGGTATCATTCAAATATGGAATGGAACTCTATGAAGCATACAATATGTTCGAAATGGGTATCTCAGCATCAGCCGACGACGGTTCAACATGGTTTCCTTTATGGAGAACATTATTTGACATGTATATTAATGGTGAAGTTAACGAAATAGTATCATTACCGGAAGATTGGGACAAGAGCAACGTGAAGTTCTGCGTATATGTCTGGGGCAACAGCCAGTATTTATGGCATGCATGTTTCGACGACATAGGCGTTTCAGTTCAGAAAGATAATGATGTAGCTGTAACAAATATCAACACCGCTGACATTATCGGAATTGGCGAAAATAAGGTATCGTTCTCTGTATCTAACAATGGTTCCAATGTCGTAACAGACCTCACAGCTAAATATCAGTTTGAAGGCTATGAAGAAGTGTCACAAAACTTCTCAACAAACATAGATCCTTTCACAAGCACAGACTTGACATTCGACGTGCCTACCGACATCCAAAGTCTAAACGATTTGACATTGACGGTTAATGTCACTGCTGTCAACAATACAACAGACGACAATGAAAGCGACAACACACTTGACAAAGAATTAAGCATCGCTATGGGTACAGCACAAAGAATTCCTATGATAGAACACTTCTCAAGTTCATCGTGCTATCCATGTGTCAGCGTCAACGCTTCTATGAAAACCCTCACAAACGACAATCCTGGCAAATATACATACGTAAAATATTCAACAAGTTGGCCATCACCAGTAGATACTCATTATACTCCTGAATGTGATGCGAAAGCTCAATATTATGGAGTTTCCGGTGTTCCTGTAATAATGTTAGATGGTACGGATAGAGGCACGCCAGTCAGCCAGACAACACTCGACGACAGATATAACACTCCTGCCATTACAGATGTCAGAGGCGCATTCAACATCGATGGTAACATTCTCCATGTAACAGCAGACTTCATGTCGTTTGCAAATATGAGTGACGTCAAAGCTTTCGTAACAGTGAATGAAAAAGTCATTGAAAAGATTGGTGCTAATGGCGAAAGCGAATTCCGTCACATCCTGCTTACAATGTTAGGTGGCGTATCGGGCACAGATATAGAACTCGAAGCCGGCAAATACCAACGTTTGGAATTCACTCATGATATGTCGACAACAAAAATGCAGGACATCAACGATTTAGAAGTGGCTTTATGGTTACAGAACCTTACAACAAAAGAAGTCTTCAACAGTCATTTTGCATATGAATACACAGACCACTGCTATCCGGTTCAGAACTTGAATCTAAATATAGAAGACGGTAATCTGAGCATCACATTTGAAGCTCCAGAGCAAGGTGCTCCAATAGGATACAATGTCTACAAAAATGGTATTTTAATAGCTGAAAACACGACCGAGTTGTCACATAATATCACGGCAGATGATATGAACATTATCAGCGTAGTAGCTTTATATGAAGATGAAATGACATCAGTTCCTGTCGTAGAATTAGATGGCGCAGGCATTGGCGTTGTGGAAACGACAACATCGGAAAATACATTTAACATCTATCCTAACCCGGCTAAAGACTATGTAAAAGTGTCAACAGACAACGGACAACAGACAACAGTCAAGATATACAATACACTTGGAATGTTAGTAGAAGAATTTGAAATGAATTCTGACGAGATCGAAATCAATGTTTCAGATTATAAGAGCGGAATCTATTTCATCAATATCAGCAACGAAGAATCTAATGTAACAAAGAAGATTGTTGTTGAATAATTTTTGGTTTGAACTTTGAACTTTGAACTTTGAGCTTTGAGCCATGAGCTTTGAGCCATGAGCTTTGAGCCATGAGCTAAAGTTCAACAGCCTTGGTTCAAAAGCTTTAGTTCAACAGCCTTGGTTCAATAGCCTTGGTTCAAAAGCCTTAGTTCAAAAGCCTTAGTTCAAAGTTCAACGTTCAAAAAAAATTACGTTGACTGTTGTCTGTTGTCCGTTGACTTTTTCTATCTTTGCAGAACTATGAGAGCTAAATCGATTGTAATATCATTCCTTATATTTTGGCAGGTTGCCGTTAATGCACAACAGAGCTGCGACTCCTTGGACTACGAAGCACAGTTTGCTTATGCCATGAGTTTGTTTGAACAGGATAGCATGGTGACTGCGTGCGAGAATTTCTATAAGCTCGTTTATATGTTAGAGGAAGACGACTCCGTCAAATCTAAAGAGAGTAAAAAGAAACTTACTAGTATTTGTAATGTGCATCTGATGTTAGGTCACATATACACTCATTATGATCTTATAAAGATTGGGTTGTCGCACTATTCCATCGCTTTGGATTATGCAAAAGCGATGAATAGCGGTCATGCCTTGTCTATCGTATATAAATTCATGGCTCTTTCACATCGTGCATACGACGCGGATTCCGCTTTGTATTATCATCAGAAATGTTTAGATGCACATCCTAATCATCTGAATAAAATAGATTTGGATAAACTTAAAGCTGATATTCTGTTCTATGATAAGAATGAGAGAGACAGCGCATTGAACTTAATGAGAAGCAATCTTGGTATAATCGAACATGAAAATGTAAGACAAGCATATTATGCGCTTATAGGTGAGATGATGTGTAACTGCAAGCAATACGATTCGGCAATTTATTATTTAAGCAAGTCGGTGGAAGGTGACGACTACTTTACAAAATTTGGTTCTGCTACTAATTTATCGAGAGTATATGATTCTTTAGGCGATTACGAGAAGAAATCATATTACGATGGTATTGTGGCGCAATTAGGAATGAAAAGGATTAATTCAAATTTCAGTACCGATCGTATCAGAGCTATGAACGATATGTATAACGAACACAAGCATAATGCTATAAAAACCAAAGCAAGGAAACGTATTGTATCAATTTCCCTTATATCACTGGCATTGATTGTTGCGACAGCAATATTTTTCAGATACAGACATTTAAAGAAAAACAGGCTTCTTATCAAAAGAATAGATGAGATGACTGATGACATCAATACAAAGGACGATGTTATCAGAAATATCAGTTACAAACACTCACTCATCACGGGTAAGATAAAGAACAAAAACGCCGAGCTACAGAAGCAGACTGAGATCATAAAGAAACAGAATGAAGAGATTTTGTTGATGAAGGAAAAATTAGATAAGGAACAGGCCGCTGTCAGAATGGATGCTTTTTTAGGTTCTGAAATATGTTTCAGAATTGTGAATGACAAGGACTTTCAGATGAATCAGGATGACTTTGACTTGCTGCTTCAGTCGGCGAATCTTAATCTTAGAGGTTTTGTCGTTAATATTTCAAAGGAATATCCGAGGTTGAAAAAAGAAGACTTATGTTATATTTGCCTGATGCTGATTGACCTTAATGACAAACAAATTTCATCGTTATTCGGCGTCACATATAGTGCCATCAAAACCAGAAGAAGTAAAATCTGCAATATTATAGAAGTAAAAAACGAATTGCTGTATAAATATCTTATTGACAGATTATATTTAAAAGACTGATTCTAAAAATGTTAGTTCTTTTTATTTGATATTTTACAAACTAACTATATTTCTTTTCTTACTAATTTTGCGTAATAAATCTTAAAATTATAATTATGATGCGCAAAGTTATTTTACTTACAGTTTTAATGTCCCTTGTTGGGATCAAAATCACTTCTTCTCAAGAATGGCAATGTGGAATAGAGTGGGAAGAGGATGCTTTAGGATATTATCGATTTCTTGAGAAACCGACAGAATTGTCAAATGGTAATTTATTGGTTCCTACGAAATATGCTTTCAGAGAAGATGTCCAACAACAACCAGTCGCGACATACAGTCCTGGTGCAACATTATTATCCGACAAAGGTCAGATTTTAGTACAGCAAAATTATTTTCGTCCAGGATATTGCACGATTTCTCTTAGTCATACTTTTGAAAATAATGGCAATAAGTATTTGCTCACAACATATAGTCCTGAACATACACCTGATTGTTTTAATCATTTTGAGAATTATGACAATCCTCCATCAGATGGAAAATTAGTACTGATGAAGTTAGACGACAATCTTAATGTGGAAGAATGTTATGAGCATAGCTGGCCCGTTGATACTTACGAAGACCATGGAGGTTCATGGGAAATTTACCCGAATGGATTCAGCGGAAATATTTATCTCTTTACGGCCTTTAAGGAGGATGATAACATCGTTGGAGCATATTGGAAGTCTGTAAGTTTTGATAATCCTTCAAGAGGTAATGATACCTTATTCTTCTTCAGAATGAATTTTAACGGAGAGATATTAAATCGTAAAGCAGTTGATGTCTTTAAAGGGAAAGGTTCTGCCAACAACAGAGGTTTAAGAACCAACCGGTATCGTGGTGACCATTTTGTTGTGACGGATTCTTGTTATATTTTTTATCGGATTGGAAATGCATCCAATGGTACTAATGCGGCAGGATGTGCTGTATATTATGACAAGGATTTCAACCTTATTAAGGAAAGATATTTGGTACCAGACTATATTCAAAACTATGGTGATTATGATTTGCTAAACATAACAGTCAAGCGGAGTAATCATAATACTACCTATCTGTCAACTCAAATTAGGTCTCATGAGAACCCGCAACATGATGAAGATGTCCGTTTGTATGAAATAAACGATGATGTAAATTCAACACTGCCATATCTTGAAGTGGTTAAATACATTGATAGAGGAACATATGACTGGGATTTCACCAGTTTTTTGTCGTCGGTAGATCTTATAGACGATAATTCCTTGTGCTATGTTTATGAATTATATAATGGATATTTTAACGAAAATGATTCATGGCTTGTGATAGAACATCTTGATAATAATTTGGATACAAT
>JAZNVS010000015.1:0-17778 GCA_045592965.1 Bacteroidales bacterium
CTCGTTCTGTGAGCCAAGGAGTTGCAATAGTTGCTTGTCTTCCTAAGACCGCTTGGCCTCCGACTTTATTCAATGAAATATTACCTCCATATACAACTGTTTTATGTTCTGAATCTGCAGCAGATAATTTACTCCAATAATTCAATCCTTTGAAATAATTCTTATTGAATGTAGCACCTGATTTTATCTCGTACGCAAAAGTATCATTCCCAATGTTATGCAACAAATCTACTTCATTGCCGTTACTGTCTCTCCAAAATGTAAAATCACCTTCTTTACCTTTATTGAACTCAGATTTTATAAGTTCGTTGATAATCATATTTTCAAACAATTCGCCTCTGAGATAATGTGTGACGATTTGCGACGATGAACTGATTTCCAATAAAGAACATGCTAATCCAGTGTCATAAAAATATAGCTTAGGACTCTTAACCAACCTCTTAGAAAAGTTTTTATGGTCAGGCTTCAGAAGATGAATTATATAACATTGTTCCAATATTGACAACCACGATTGCACTGTTGGTTCAGAAATCCCGCATTCGTTAGCTAAAGAAGCCTTGTTCAGGATCTGGCCGATTCTTCCCGCACATAATTTCACGAATTTGACAAAAAGCGACAAATCGCCAATTTGTTTTATATTACGGATGTCACGTTCGACGTAAGTCCTTATATAATTGGGATAATAGTCTGTAGGATGAATATCTTTGTCATAGATACGAGGATAGCATCCGTAAAATATCTGTTCATCAACGGTCTTTCTGTCGACACCTGCATTTCTCATTTCAGAATGTGAAAACGGCAGAAGCTTCAGAATTCCCACACGGCCAGCAAGACTTTCATCTACTGACGACATCAGCGTAATATTCTGAGAACCCGTCAATATATACATTCCTTCCTTGTTCTCATTATCAGTATGAGTCTGAAGATAAGAAAGTATCGACGGTTCTTTCTGCACTTCATCAATGATGACTTTATCGGGATATGTCGCTATGAAACCACGTGGATCTTCTTTTGCAAAAGTTCTTATATCCAAGTCGGAGAACGAGATATATTTATAGTCAGGGAAAGCCATTTTTACTAATGTTGATTTTCCCGATTGACGAGGACCTGTTATCAGGACGAAAGGAAACTTCTTTGACAGTTCGATTATTTTTAAATGTAATTCGCGATTTATCATAACCAATTATTTTTATGCAAATATAAAATATAATTTTAGAATTACATAAAATAGCAACAAAAAAAATTCGTTATTTCGGAATAATGGAAAAAAAATCTCAAATTTTTAGCATCTGATAACGGAATTGTCAATTGCCAATTTATTGTCTCTCCTATTTCATATAAAAATTCCGGAGCGAAGTCGGCACCATTTTCCCATTCTATAGTGTTAAACTTAAGGGGACTTCTATAAATTGCTTGATTATATGATGATTCCTTATATCGAGCTCACATTATATTACCAGTCAGCCTATTTTTTAATCCTTATTTACAATTAACAAATACATAAGAGAATAAATCACCAAGAAAAAATATGATGAAAATATAAACCACAAACCATCTTTAAATATGTCTATAAATAAATACGTTATTAAACAAGATATTCCCCATACTAATAAAGAAGTGACGGATATTATTCGTTTTGTTTTTATTTCTCTTGGTGAGAAATCTTTATGTTTAAGCCCCTTTCTGATTAGAAATAGTGAGGTTATTCCTAAACCAATTGCAGGAAATACAGCATAAGATCCTTGAAATAAAAGGGAAAATATTATTCCTAAAATTCCCCATGACAGATACAAAAGCTCAATTTGTAAATAATTTACATTCTTTTTGTTTTCCATAATACTATAATTTTAAATTAAGTCACAATTATTCTTACAATCATCAAGGTTGTGACTTTTACCCCTGACAATCATCATTTATCATATTAATTTCACTTTTTATATTTGTGTATCTCTTAATTATTTTTCTACTTAAAGGTATTTCTACAATCACAACAATAGGAATCAGAAATAAGTAAAATCTAAGTATATTTGCGCATATAAATGGTAAAACCAATAATATTAGCGGTATCATTAGCCAAAGCCAAAATAATCTTTCATAAATAAAATATAACTGGTTATATAATTCTTGGATAATAAATTTATTTACGGAAACATCATATTTTTTTTCTTTAAAATAGAACAATAATGTAAAAATTCCTTTTACCAAACAAAAAATGGCGATTATAACTGTTATGACAACAATAATAATGTCACGCATTACGAATTGCAAGCTGCTTATTCTTGTTAATATTACGACTGACAATATTATAGATAATATTATGCACATAATCCCAGAAATTGCATTTTTATTTTTGTAAAGAAAAGACCTACGCGCTAATGAAATCGATATATCATTATCATAATTATCAGCACAGTTTATTGATTCTTTGAGTTTTTCTACCAAATTATCGTTTCCCATCATTTAATATCTTTAATTTTGATTTAATTCTTTGAATTTTAGTTCCTACATTGGTAACACTGATTCCTAATATGTCGGAAATTTCTTTATGCGACTTACTTTCGATGTACAGATATAAAAGCACTTGTTCTTCCTGATTTAACTGTTTGATTAGTTCGTACAAATGTAAGATTGCTGTTTCGTCATCATTTTCATCAACTATGTTACTGGCATCTGCGTCATCAATATTTGCAAACTTGAACTTGTTTTTTCTGGATTGCGAAATAGATACATTCAGTGCCACTCTATAAACCCATGTTGACTCTTTGCAATTATCTTGTTTTATAAATTTTGGATAACTTCCCCATAAAGCTAAAACAATTTCCTGAAACAAATCATCAGCAGTCAGTATTTGATTAATACGAGAATAGTAGCGACATATACTCAAAATCTGTCGCTTATTTGTACTTATCAGTTCATGAAATCGTTTTTCTATATTCATAATGTAAGCTGAGATTACTTTAGTTAAAAACTATAATGCTCTACACTATATATATCAAAGATTGTAAAAAAATCACAAAATTTTGTCAGAATAATTTACGAATATTTAACAGGGATTAAAAAGATCTAACCTCTTATGAAATAAAAAAAGCGGGAATAATCCCGCTAGTAGATGGTTACAATTCATCATTTCGACGAACTACCTATGATTCTGCATATATATCACAAAATATTTCTCAGTTTCTCAGATTTTCAATTTCTTGGTTTCAATCCCAAAATCTCTCTTGCTTCGTCTGATGTCGCTACTTCACGACCAAGTTCCTTAGCAAGACGAACTACCTTAGCGACTAATTCGCCGTTTGATTTTGCGAGGACGCCTCTTGAAAGATAGAGGTTGTCTTCAAAACCGACTCTCACATTACCGCCCATTGCGATAGCTGCTGCAGCGATTGGGAAAGCATGACGACCGATACCTGTTGCTGTCCATGTTGAACCTGCTGGTATTGCGTTGACCATCCAACAGAGGTTAGCTACTGTAGCTGGTGTACAGCCTGGCACGCCGAGAACGAAGTTGAACTGCATTGGTGCGCCTGGCACTTCGCCTTTACGAGCCATATTTACTATTGTGTCGATGTGACCCATCTCGAAGCATTCGTATTCTGGCTTGATGCCGCGTTCCATCATACGTTTGCCGAAAGCACGCATCGTTGGCATTGTGTTGTCGAAGATCTCGTCACCGAAGTTACAAGTGCCGCAGTCTAATGTCGCCATCTCTGGAAGTGGGTTTGTGTCTGTCGATTGGAGACGTTCGTCTGGTGTCATGCCGACAGCGCCGCCTGTTGACGGAATCAAGATCACGTTAGGACAAGCCTTGTAGATAGCTTCTTCGCATTCTTGGAAACGAGCGGCGTTTTGTGTTGGTGTGCCGTCGTCGAAACGAACGTGAAGGTGAACGATAGCAGCGCCAGCATCGACAGCCGACTTAGCTTCTCTTACTATTTCTTCTACTGTATAAGGAACAGCAGGGTTTTGTTCTTTAGTTACTTCTGCGCCGCAGATAGCAGCGGTGATGATAAGTTTTTCCATAGTGTATTTTTTATCTTTCAATTCTTTGACATTTCTTTGGAACTACGCAGGTGCCGCTCGCACGACAAACGATGATTGGTTCTGGCAATACGTCGGCTGCTGAGTCGGAGATGTCTGGACGTGGGATGATGACCTTACGTGCCACAAACTCCATCTTACGTGAAGTGTTGCCTATCTTTGTCACCCAGCCTTCTGCTTCGATATAATCGCCAGCATAGACAGGAGCCAAGAACTCGATATTGTCGTAAGCGCAGAAGAGACCTTCGTCGCCGTCTGTCATGATTAATAATTCTGTTGCCACGTCGCCGAAGAGATGAACCATGTGAGCACCATCGACTAAGTTACCGCCGTAATGAGCGTCTTTTGCACTCATACGCAATCTGATAAGAGATCTATATTCTTTTTCCATTGTTATATTTATTTTTGTTTGCTGCGAGCATTGAGCTTTGAGTTATGAGCTTTTCTCTTGCTCACGGTTCAAATTCCACTGCTCATCGCGTATATTAACCTTTCTTTTTATTTACTATTTCATGTGCATTTAGCATTGAGTTATGAGTATCTTGCTCACGGCTCATAGCTCAAAGCTCATAGCCTATAAATTATTTTTCCAAATAGATTCCATCGACGAAGATTCCTGATGCGTGGATCTGTTCTGGAGCTATCTCGCCGTTTTTCACCAACTTCTCTGCTTCAACAACGACATAGTCTGCTGCCATCGCCATGAGAGGATTGAAGTTCTGTGATGTTCCTAAGAAAACCATATTACCGTCTTCATCAACGATGTTAGCGCGTAAGAAAGCGATGTCGGCTTTAAGAGGTTTTTCCAAGATATAATCTTTACCATCGACATTGACGATTTGCTTACCTTCTTGAATTACAGTACCTAAGCCTGTTGGAGTGAGAACGCCGCCGAGACCTGCGCCGTATGCTCTTATACGTTCAGCGAGAGTACCTTGTGGCACGTATTCCACTTCTAAAGTACCAGCATTTTTCTGTGCTGCTGTTTCTTTATTGGTTCCTGTGTGAGAAACGATAGCCTTTTTCACTTGGTGATTAGCTACGAGTTTACCGTGTGCTACATTATCGTATGCCGTGTCGTTAGCGATGATAGTCAAGTCTTTCACGCCTTTCTCTACAATAGCGTCGATGATTTGCACTGCGCTGCCAACGCCGAGGAATCCTGCGAACATAATAGTCATGCCGTCTTGTACTTTAGCGACGGCTTCTTCCAATGATATTTGCTTGTTCATATATGATATTTTTAATAATTACAATCAGTTCAATGAAGCGCAAATATAACTTTTTTTTTGCAAAGTTCAACAATGTTTGAATAATATTTTGCAGTGAGCTATGAGCTATGAGCCATGAGCAGTTTGCAATGAAGAATGAAAGTAATGAAGTGATGGAGTAATGAAGAGCTCACGGCTCAAAGCTCAAAGCAAAAAAAATTCTAACTCATCTTGTAACATTCTACAACTATCATGGTATATAATATTGAAAACACAAAATTAGATTGTATGGCAAATAGAAGATTTAGAAAAGACAAGGCTGACAGAGATTTTGATGCTATGATAGAACAGATATCTAAAGCAAAGGATCAAACTACGATGTCGCTATCCGCTTGTTTGAACAGAATCAGGATTAGAATCAATTCTGAAAACTACATCGACAGCGTCATTGAAAAACTGAGAAACGACTTTGACTATGTAGAGAAAAAGTTGGGCACTTGCCCTGAAGAATCTGCCATACTGGCTTGCGTCTTGGAGACTGATTATGGGTTCCATTCTTGTGAAGACGATGACATAGCGTCATATATGGGCTTCACAAACATAGAATTCTTGTGCTATCGCAAATTTTTAGATTCTTTGGCAGAGAAAAGAATAGTAAGAATATCCAAGGACAGAGCGAATGTTTCATATAAGGTTATCAAAGAAGCCTGCAAAGCTATTGTAGAAGACCGAGAATTTTCAAAAAAGAATTTCGCTGGTATCAGTACTGAGGAGATGTTTTCTCATATGCGCATTTTTTTCAAAAACTTCAGAGACGAGGAAATCAATGAAAAAATGCTTATCAACGACCTTAATATGTTGGTCGACATGAATCCTCAAAACATATTCTCTCAGAAGATTAACGAATACGGCATCAAGAATTTAAGGGATACAGAACAGCGCATCTTCTATTACCTCTGCCATCGTTTTGTCAGTTTCGGCGACCAATACATGAATTTAGGATCTCTCAACGAGTTTATCTCAGATCATGAAGACGGACAGAGGTTCTTCCGTAATTTACAAGCAGGAAAGACGACATTGCAAACCAACGGACTCATCTGTTTCGGCGGAGAAGAAAACTTCATGGATAAAAGTCAGGTTGGACTTTCCGAAAAAATAAGAAACGAACTATTCACTGAAGTTGAATTATTTTGTGAAACAGTGGAAGGTCATAAAGACCTTATGAGCTACGAAAGCATCGTCGCCAAAGAGTTGTTTTAAACACTACGCTATCGGGGATAATGATATCACCCTTATAATCATTCCAAATCCCTTCATGTCTTTCAATGACCTCTGCAGTCATATTGTCATCATCAAAGCGGTATCTAATAACGTCTATTATTTCTTCTTTCATAATTCTTTTTAGGCGAATTCTATTTATTAACTTTTTATCCTTAATCATGGGCAGAACCGCATTATTCCCATGATTGAAGATTCTCATTTTATTTTATGTTTCGCAAAGTTGATAATTTAATTTCAAAATCCCAAACGTTTTTTAATATTTTACGGAATTATCCCTTTTAGTCTTTTAATCTCGTGTAATCCAACACTTCCGAAGTTTCATCCACTTGCGTACTGTCCGTGTTGTTGTCGTTCCACATAGACAGAGCGTATTTCCGTTGCGAACATCCAACACATAATACATATCATAAGTGCTATTGCTGCTATACTGATTACGTACGACAAACATCCTCTCATAATTGTTTGTTAAGCATTTAAGTTAATAATTTGCCATCCTAAAAATTATTCAGAAACTCGCACAGCGGCACCCCTTATATCTCCACATCGCCATCGGTGCAATGGACAACTTTGGATGGAATTCTATTGTATATTTAATTTCTTGTAATCTGGCATTGGTGTGTGAATATCAACTTTACGATTGGGATTGTTAATATTCCAAGCATGGAGAAGGTATTCCCAGTTACTCCATTTATCAAAATGCTCTACATGATTGAGAGCATCTATCAACATAGTGCACTGTTCATCACTCAGTTTTCCCTCTTGTCCATTATGATGAAAATACTCATACTGCTCAATGGTATAGTGGTAGTATTCTGGACTTTCGATTTTAATGCAAGTATGAAAGTGCTCACCCAGCGTCTGTTTGTCCACGACATGAAAGTGTGGAATGGGCGCATCGTCGTCCATGAAATATAGTATGTCTAAGTCTGTACCGACTGAGCATACTCTCCCCATACGCATCATCATTTTATCGTCTTGCTGAATATCCATTTGCTCGTTTAATTTTGTGTAATCTAACACTTCCGAAGTTTCATCCACTTGTGTCTTGTCCGTGTTGTTGTCGTTCCACATAGACAGAGCGTATTCCCAGTTCGTTTTGTAACGCTTGTTTTTACACTCCTCTTTCAAGAAAGCAACGAGGTACTTTTTCTGCTTCGGTGTCAAAATATCTTCTTTTCCTGTATGGAGGAAATATCCAATTTTATCCAAACGGACACAAGTGTGTATTTTCTTTCCATCGGTTTCGTCATCCCATATATGCATATGTGGAATAGCAAACTCATCATCACACACAAACACCTTAAATTTAGGTAACTCCTGTTTACCATTTTTCTTAAAGGTGGTGAAATAACCGACCACAGCCATTTTATACAACATATTACGACTCTCTTTCATAGAAGTTTTTTCATTCAATGTTTCGTCATACTTTTACTAAAATCACTTGCAAAAATGGTTTTGAAATAGGTCTTGTAAAATTCCTTTTAACTTTGTTAAAATCTCGTTTTGTACCATTTACGCAAACTTCATAATCAGACAAAGAGGATATTAATTCATCTGCAACTTCATTGCAGGTTTCTAATTGGTATTTTTGCAGTGTGTGGTCTATATCAATCAACCTCAAACATTCAGGAGGAATGTTGTTATATGTATAGACGGCATCTTCGCAGTCAATCATATCATCAGTGTAAAAATTTATATATGTGCCTTTTTTAGATTTTTCCAAATCAATCCGATATATATAAATTCCATATTTTTCGGCCTCATGGGAATCCACGAGCTTTGTTATTTTATCATATATATCAGGTATTTTATTTAGATTCTTGCACGATGCGTAAGCGTAAATTCGCTCTGGAAAACATCTGCATTCTCCCGACTTGCATCCCAAACCTGTTTTTTCTATGACTTTAGCATTTTCCCCTGTACTGAAATAATAGAGTTTTCCGTGATTCTTAACATAAACCAAATCATTTGCGTCAGAAGCATTTATCGGAATTATCTCGCGTGTTTTCAAATCTTCTAATATATAGTCTATATGCTTTCCTGTTTCAATCGCTTCATACACACAATTTGGAACATCATCGCCGAAATAATCTTTCATTGATTCCAAATAAATGTTATCACAATATTCCCTTTTTGTTAATAGTTTTATTGGTTTTGATGATGTCTTTTTGAATTCTTCAATATTCATCCGTTTCTGAATTTCTTTCATACGTTGAAATTGGTTTGGTGGGTTCTATTTATTAACTATTTAACTTCAAAATTCCAGACGTTTGTTTTTCAGAGAAAGTAAGGGGATTTTTAAATCACCCCTTTTTCTTTTAAGTTTCTCCAGAAGAGTTTTACAAATTCAATAGGAAGTGTGGCAATATACCTCATATACCTAAATCTCAACGCCACATTTGCCCAGAAACGGTAATTTTTTATCGCAGCATCCATACCTAAGGTTGATTCTACAAAATCAAAAACATCAGATTCAAATCGTGTCATAATATTATTTTTTTATTTTTTACTAAATATTTAAAACATGTAATTTCAACAGTTGCATATCATCTAAAAGATATTCTCCGTATTGAATATAGTCAGAAATGGTTTGTGTTCTTTCTTTGGTCGAATTCAACAACATATCTTTCTTTGACGTTGTAATCTGGGCATAAGGCACCTTTAGCATTTCACTTGCAAGAATATTAGGTATCGGATAAGCATTATGCTTTTTAAAATAACGTTCAATAGATTTTTCAGTGTAAAAAACATCCTCGTGCAACTACACGAGGATGGAATAGTTCAAGCGGTCTGATTTAATCAAATTTTTCATTCAGCCACTCTATAACACTATTTGTCCATTCCCATACTTTGTCTCTTCCACTTGCTGAGAATAAAGCAACGAGAAACCAAAGCACAGCCATAATCTCTACGATTATTAAGGAAAAAATAGCACATCCGAATCGCTTGGGTAGGTTGTCAAGAAAATCGTCCATCCAACCAAATAAAAATTGCCAGATATCCATAATTATATTGTTATATTACTTTATCTATTTTCCTGTTATGACGTGAATTCTTATTTAGTCCAATAATTTGGATAAGAGAATTGTTCAGCCTCAGACTTGGAGAAACCTGCATTGATTAAGGCCTTCCTAATATCTTCTCTGCAAGGAAGCATTTGTGAAGATGAAACATTTAGAGTATAACCGTAGGACATACCACCTACATACTTGTTTGCGAATTTTAATGTGAAATGATACATAACATTATTAGTTTTAGTTTATACCTACTCTTTTCAGGATTTTCAGCAAACTCCTTCTTCACAATGTGGTATGGATATCTACAAAAAAGTGTGTGAATCCGCACCAAGTGCAAAGCGATGCAAAAGTGCGGAAACAAAAAAACCTGTGCAACTTTTGTTTGCACAGGGTATAAAATAATTATTTAACTATCTGATAGATAACAATAAAAAAATATTTAGGGGAATTAATTGGAGAATCTATCAGGAATTATTAGGGGATTTTGGGTTATTTTCTCATTGGTTTCCTTAGTCCTCATCAACGGAAAACAAATCCACCGTATCATACAACGGTTTGTAGCACTTTTGATTTTCTTGGAATATTATCTGTTGGACGAGAAATTGTTGCCATCTCATCAATTCTATGTTTTGACAAAAATTCGTCATTCATAGTATATTCTTCAAATGTTAAAATTTTATCATTCATATTAAATTATATTTTATAATTTGCTGAACTATAGTCACATCCTCTGTTTTTTATATTAATTATGAATCTGTTTCCATATAGCATTAGCATTTTCTCGATTGGTAATTTTAGGCATAATAGCAGCAGGAGCATCTAACCATTTGGGGACATTGTTTATCATATATTGATATGTTGCAGAATTATTACCTTTTTTGTTTATCTTTAATAACTTACCATCTTTTATTTTAAAACTAACATCCCATCCTTCGGCAATAACATGAAAATGTGGTGGGGTATAGTCGTTACTCCAGATTTGAATCTCATACGAATTATGATGGAATAGATTTGACTCATCTGTATTTATACGAGCCATTTCTGTTATTAAATCAGTATTCATTTGTGGTTCTTCATTGAGTACCTTTTTAATACTTTCCATAGTATATTCTTCAAAAGTTAAAATCTTATCAGTCATATCGAATTATATTTTTGTATTTATATTCAACAAATCTAATGGTGGTTCTGTTATATAATAATGTCCTTGTGTATATCCATTATTGTGGCACTTGCAATGAGACCTTCCCCATTACATATAGCAGTTGAGTATTTTCTAATATCAATATCTTTGTTATTTTTGTTCGGAATTATCTACTTTGAACTTGTGATTAATGGTGTATTCGTTGGTTTATATCATACTCAAAACTACAAAGAATACACCATTGACAAGTTCATCTTTTGTTTATTTTATAGCATTCAGTGTCAAAACCTGCATATCAGACAATAGATATTTGCTATATTCATATCTATTTGTATTTTGTATTGTGTCAATGTAATTTTGACAACAATGTCAAAACTGTAATACTCTTTGGTGCGTATGATTCCATCATAACTTGACAGGCACTTTTTATAGTCTGACCATTGCCTGTTGTGTCATCAATGATAAAAATATCTTTGTCTGTTATATATTTTGACTTCCTTGCACATCTTGAAGCCGACACTTTGAATGTGTCAGTCAAGACATTTCTCATCTCACGGTCTTTTACAAAGTGACGTGAAAACATACCACCCCTTTCATTGTCCATATCATCAAAGAACGACTCAAGTCTGTTATATGCTTCGTCAAAATCGTCACCATAATACGACCTAAATTTAGAATCTTTTTTCAATACTATCTCATCAACTTCTTCAACGGTCAATTTTGAGATTGCACCCTCTATTAAATGTGAATCTTTTGATTTTGACATTATAACTTCCGCTATATGTCTGTTCAAATTGTTTCCACTCGGAATAAGAATGGTGACACCAACGGGATGTATTTTTGCAAACTTCTCTGCAATTAGTTCAAATTGTTTTTCAATTGCCTCACGGTCTGATTCTTCACGAAATTCCCATCCCCTTTCACCTTTCAATGCACAAATTAGTGGATTTCCATCATCTTTGTTACCATCTTTTGCACGCCTGAAGATTGACCAAACTTCCACGTCTGTCATTATTTCCTTGTCTATTATAGGATTGTTTTCCAGTGAGGTATCTACATATCTTTCATCAGTTGGTGTGAACCAGACTGTCATAGATTTCTTGTTGAAGTCAATACCCTCTTCAATAAATTCATCAAACTTCTTGTTCTTAAACGGCATGTTGCGAGGGTCGTCGACCCTCGCCATTTCCAATTGATTCTTGTTTCTTAAGATTTCTTTCATTTGAACCAACAAATTCTTCAATTTTCAAAACACTGTTCTTGCATTATTTATAATCTTCAAAAAGATGTTTATATTTTGGATGTGGTACTAATCCATGAGAATCTAAATATTCCTTTAATGGATTTCCTCCATTATTTGTTTTAACAAAATCGGTTTCTCTATTCCACTCATATATTACTCGTTCCAAATTCGTAGAAAAATTCCCAAATTTTGATTGACTTGGCTGAGATAAAAATAATTTTAATCCGTCTATAATATCTTTATATCCAACCCAAGTGCATTCTCTTCTGTTTGTCCTTTTAAAATTGTTTTGTCTGTCCAACTGATATATTGGAATTATTTTGTCGGAACATACTAAATCAACAAATGATATTTCAAAGTTAAATAGTTTATAAGGATTTTGATCTTTATTTAGATATATGTGAATATGTGGGGTTGGTCTATCTTTGGTACTAGCACCGTGAACAGCAATTTTATATGTGTCGTCTCCCCATTTTTCCACACCACAAGTTACCATTTCATACAATATATCGAAATTCTCTTCCATAGAAGTCTTTTCATTCAATGTTTCGCCATTCACAAAATCATTAAACTTCTTAATTTTTTCCATATCTATAAATTTATATATTAATAAATGTAACTATTCTTAATTAGTTGTGTATCTATTTATATTTATACCACCGCTAACCCTATACACTTCAAAAATGCAGCATTACAGTCTCTGTTGTTAAGTCTGGGAAGCGTTTGGTAAATTCAAAATATGTCATCTTTATATTAGTTGAGTTTATTCACTATTTAAATAAAACTACTTTTTTTAGTTTTGGAAACAATTCATCTGTTGTTATTTTCTCTTCCCAATAATCAATCAATATTTCTTTGTTTTTTACAATCCACAGTTTCACCTCATTTATTTGTGCTTGACTGATTTTGATTTTATTCAAATCACAATTTTGAGATATCTATTTGATTATCTCGATTGTTCTGGTTCCAAGTTTTTGCCAAAACAATATAATTTGTAAAACCAGGGTAGTCTGTGTTTTGCCTTTGCAACCATTCTATGATTCCATCTCTAACATCGGTAATGCCATTCCAACTTTTCGGGTAGTTATTCTTGGTTCTCCATATGTCCATATTTTTAATATGTTCAAACTTAATCTCTAATTCAATATCACCATTGTCTATTTGGACGTGGAAATGGGGCGTTTTTATACCTTGTTCATCTTTTTCGCCATATACAAGCACTTTTGATCTTCTTGGAATATTATCTGTTGGACGAGAAATTGTCGCCTTCTCATCAATTCTATGTTTTGATAAAAAATCTTCATTCATAGTTTATTGTTCCGGTTCTTTATTTATAATCGTACCAATGATTTTTATTGTTGATGAGGTGATGCGGTGCGATCCTTTCTGATCTACAAGCACTTCGTAGCCAGCTTTAGATACTACTTGCTGCGCCACAAGAGTGGCTTCGTCGCCCAGCAGTTCGTCGTGAGCTGAGAAAATCGCATAACTCTCCTTACCAAGTCGCAGCTGAGCTCTGCTGATAAAGGTCTCGTACCCGAGGCACATCTCATCTGTGAGTTCAAACGACTGCACTCCGTCCAAGCGTGCGCAAAAATAATCGTGTCGTCCCAAGCCTATAGTGTTGCGCACGCAGTCGGCCACCGACAATGCAGGGTTGCAGACAATCTTCACCACATTCGGTGCATCGGCGTACAAGACCGTCAGTCCTCCCATAGAAGTGCCGACGACCAAGGAAGGATTATGCTGGCTTATCATATATTCCAGAATCAACTTATTGACTAAAATATCTTCACCGAAATCCGTCGTGATCCATCGGTATTGTTTGAATTTACGAGAAAGGCTGCCAAAGGTAGTGCCCGCAGCCCCAGAAGCGAGTCCGTGAACATATATCGCCACCGGACGCTCGTCGACAGCAGCCGATGAAACAACAGTAATATTTAAAGGGTTTGAATTCATATCTTTTATTTAATTATCTACAAATCAAATATCGGCATCATCAAGATCCGGTCTCCTCTCCATATTTCTCCATGAGACATTCATTAGAGCAGAAGGTCTCTTTGTCACGATATATACAACCTTCTACAATAAATTTTCCACAATTTTGACATACCAGAAGGTTTTCAATTTTATTTTCTTCTATGAATTGTTCTTTTGCTTCAACATCTGACGAATAAATGAATTCACCAATGTCATCTTCATCGTAACTATCCGATACGATGTCGTATATTATACCACATATCGCCTCAAATTCTTCTAATGAATAAATAGGTTTTGTTGTGCTGCGTTTAAATTGTTCAGATGTCTTAATCATAATAATTACCTTTTTTTTATTAAACTTATTTTCCTTAATTTGACAGTGCAAAGATGGGGGAATAAAAAACCCTGTGCTACTTTTTTTCGCACAGGGTATAAAATAATCACCTAACTATCTGATAGATAACAATAAAAAAAATATTTAGGGGAATTAATTGGAGAATCTATCAGGAATTATTAGGGGATTTTGGGTTATTTTTTCATTGGCCCCCAAATCTCGTTGTCGTACAAAGGGGAACTAAAATTCTTCATTTGCTCCTCACATTTGTTAAGTCTATAAGTGTTCTTCTCTTCTATTCCCCAGTATCGCAAGCACAAATCTCTGAATTGCTCTTGACGATACGGTTGGCCATCACGCTTGAATTTACTGCCAAGGTATTTGAGATTGCACTCATTCATAAACTTATAACAAAGTGCTGCCTGAGACCTTTTGTCCATTTTCGCCGGATTAAACTGCTCGTAGATTTTCCTCAGGAAACCTTCTACATCTTTACAATATCTGTCTCCTCCACACATTGCTTTAAGGATTTCGTCATTGCTATTCAGTTCATATTCATCCTGAACATTGCTCACAAACCCAAACATAGCACATAATTGCTTCTTTACTTTTTTGAGCGAGACCAGACCTATCTTAGAACGATACATCACCCAAACAAGATGATTGAAAAAGTTCTTAACGCTCAGTATGTAATCGCGGAGAACGACAAATAAATTATAGTCACCAATAGTTTTAAAGTAATTCTGTGATTTCAAGACTGCTTCTTTTGCAGCGTCATCACCTTCTAGAACACCTTCCAATTTTTCCCTTATCGCGTCGTGAACCTCCAATCCTTTGTCAAACTTCTCTATCATAGCGTCTGGTATTAAAGAGAAGAAAATCTCCAACACATTTTTAAGATATTCCTCAGACCTTGCGATGCCTCTATTGTCTCTATCTTGCAGCAATTGCTCATATACATAAGATTTAATATAGGACATCAGATACTTAACATTGGCATTTTTAAGATTGAGCCAAGGAATAGTCATAGTATCACTATTCACCGACCTTACTCCATTCACAAATGTCTCTGTTAATCGCCGTATGTCATCTGAAAGATATTTGCCATCCTCGATTTCGTTTTTATACACCCGTTCGTATTTATACACGCCTGCTCTCATGTCAGCATCTTTACTCATTACAAGCGGGCGACGGTATCCTTGTTTTGACGGTGTTGAAAAACATACGCATGGCAAAATCTCTTTATTCGTTGCGGGATTTTCTTTCCACATATCCTTTTTTAACAGCACAGTGTTATCAGGACTCTTCAAAAATGTCTCTATCTTCTTGCCAAATGTAAATATGAATTCATTTGGTTTATCTGTTACAGGAACCAAGTTGCCGTTTTCTTCACGACTTATTTGTGTAAAAAGGTAAGTGTATCTCATACGGACGGATGTTTATGCCTACAAAGTTACGGATATTTCCTGTTCGATGCAACAACTAACATCTATATCGTTGCCATTTTTATTTCATGTCTTTAATATTGGTTTTCCACAAATGTGAATATCGGATGGCAATTGATATTCCAACTTACTTTTTTCACGCAATTCCATCAGCAGTCGTCCCATGATATTCTTGCCGTAGTATTCGTTTGTTGCGGCATCGAGCACTGCTCCCCATGAATCGGGTTTCTTCCTGCGGTTGCTCTCATCCTCGACGATAGATTTCCCTTCACTATCCGACAATACCTTTCTGAACTCCGCCGAGTTCTGATATTTATGATTAAGACAGAAGCGCATCACATCAACAGCGATGCCTTTCCAATCCTGTCGTTCAATGCCTCGTTTTTCGAAGGTCTTCGCCTTCATCTTCAATCTCATATTAGGAATGAGTTTGAGATATTCAGATCGTTCCTCTTCGTTATTCAGACGTATATAATGAAACATCTGCTCCACACAGGCAAACTCAATGCCGTTGACTGTCATCGGCGTTTTGGCGAAATTGGAGAAGATGCCCCACTCTGCCGACGGCTTTGTAAAAGCGATAGTCTGCTCAGCAGGATATCGTTCGATTTTGTCGTATTCAGGATAGTGCATTATTTATATTTTTTTGTCAGGTTCAATTTGTTCAATCTTTATAATCCGAATATCGTTTTCGTTCAGTACGGCGCGATTAGTATCGCCATCAGGTTTAGTCTGCGAATGCGGCCATGCGAGATATACGACACCTATTTTATTCAGGAATTCCGATGCTGCATTCTCGGCAGCGGAATCCGCCTTAGACATCATCTTCTTTATGGTAGAACCTTGTCCCTTAAGGAGATTGCCGAGATATTTACGGAAATACTTCCCAGCACTCTTGACTTCCTCTGGAATTGTCTCGCCTACAGCATTTTCGGCACGACTAACGATTTCAGCATTTACAGGCCTGTACGAGAAGATATGGTTATCGTCGGTAATCTGCGGAACTTCTACGGTATAGACATAGCGACATTCTTTGCCATTGGCTCTCGCCGCCTTTGTAGCATATAGTACGGCAGTCTTATAACTCGAGGTAATATATATGCCGTGCCCGAACTTCGACTTGCCCTCGCCTGCTCCTAGAAACGAAAGGGAGAACTTATC
The DNA here is from genome assembly GCA_045592965.1 of Bacteroidales bacterium. Lineage (GTDB taxonomy): Bacteria > Bacteroidota > Bacteroidia > Bacteroidales > F082 > Limimorpha. The sequence goes on from JAZNVS010000015.1 coordinate 16,855, forward strand.
GAAGAGATAGCAGCTTCCGTGATAAAAGATTTCTGCAGAATCCATAAACACTATTTTTAAAATGTGATTGTATAATCGACCTCACAGAGCCAATCCTCATCAAGCATATAATATAACATTTCCTCAAGTCTTTCATGAAGCGATATAAGTTCCTTTTCGCCATTTTCGATAGCATTGGCAACCGACTCGCAAGAGATTTCTTTAGTCCCCAGTTTTTGAAGCACTTCAAACTCCACTTCATTAACTTCCATCTCAATGGTTTCCTTGCAACCATGGCCGTGACCTCCGCAACCATAACAAAAAGTTTCCAGATTCACATTGATTTTTGCCATATTTTCAATTTTAAAGATTTACGGATTTATAATACAAAGATACTAATTAATGCTATTAGCGACTAAGAATATACTTTTAATTATCTGCCTTGTTTTTTTATAATATACTTTGAACGTTTCAAAATGTTACAGTTTTTTTAAAATAAAATGCTTTAATCATGAACTTTTGCCACGGCTGCGAGTTGTGAGCTATGGGTTTATGGTTAGTGGAATGAAGTGATGGAGTAATGAAGTAATGAAAAAGCTAATTTTAAATTTTCCATTTTCAATTTTCATCTACTGATTGCTGACCGCTAATCGCTGACAGCTTATTATGGCGTTCCGGCGAAGCCGTCTGGCTTTCCGCTATATCTTTTTCCGCTGCGCTTCAAAAGGATGCCGCTCCAATCCCTAACGCATTTGGGGCTACTAATACCAAGGCGCAAGTCAAACAAATAATTCCTAATTCCACATCACTAGTGTTCCGTTTAAACTAATTGAATAACAATAAATTATAATCTTGTTCTTTGACATGTTTGTAATCAATATTATTAAGTAACTGATTTACAGGAGTTTTATCTAGTAGCGAGATGCTTAGTACCTGTAGAATGTT
>JAZNVS010000016.1:0-13044 GCA_045592965.1 Bacteroidales bacterium
AAAATGAGATTACAAAGACATGGTAAAAAAGGTCAACCTTTCTATCATATTGTAATTGCAGACGCTCGTGCACCACGTGATGGTCGTTTCATTGAAAAAATCGGTACTTACAATCCAGTAGCACAACCAGCTCAAATCAACCTTAACTTTGACAAAGCATTAGACTGGTTAAACAAAGGTGCTCAACCAACAGACACAGTACGTTCAATCCTTTCACAAAAAGGCGTTTTGTTAAAGAAACACTTATTAGTCGGCGTTAAGAAAGGCGCTATGACAGCTGAACAAGCTGAAGTTAAATTCCAAAACTGGATGAAAGAAAAAGAAGCTAAGTCAGCAGAAGAAGTAAAAGCTAAAGCAGAACAAAAAAGAGCTGTTCAAAAAGAAAGATTAGAAGCTGAAGTTAAAGTTAACGAAGCACGCATCGCTGAATTAGCTAAGAGAAGAGCTGAAGCAGCAGCAGCTGAAGCAGCAGAAAACGCAGAAGAATCAACAGAAGAAGCTCCAGCAGCTGAAGAAACAACAGAAGCAGAAGCTTGATAGTTTCAGTCCACGAACAAACACGAATAAAACACTGATAATGTTTTATCAATGGACAAAAAGAACTAATCTCAAAGATAAAGAAACTCCGTCAGATTTTTGGCGGAGTTTTTTCGTTTGAAACCATTATCACGAAAAATATTAATCAACACGAATTATATGTTTTATAATAGCCTCTATTACTTGATTTTTTCGTAATTTTGTAACACGAACAATGTTATTACTGACATTTATAAATTAAACACACAGAATAAACAATAAAGATTATCATTAATGACTCTAAATACTTTTTATATTATTCTACAACAAACTCTTATAATCACAACATTGGTAATAGGAATGATGATGGTAATAGAATTCATCAACGTCAGAACAGGTGGACTTTGGTCAAAGAAATTACAAAAATCTCCAATCGTTCAGATTATCTTCTCCATCATAATGGGAATAATACCAGGATGCCTGGGCACCTATACTGTTGTCTCACTATACGTTCATAGAGTCTTGAACTTCCCAGCACTGATGGCAGCGCTCATAACGACTACAGGCGACGAAGCTTTCTTCATGTTTTCATTGTTTCCAGAAAAAGCCCTGACAATAAACCTAATTTTAGTAGGTATATCTCTTGCTGTTGCTATTATTTTGCAGCTATGCATGAAGAATAAATTCATTGGTTTAAACAAAGAGATGTCCTTCCCTATCCATGAAAACGAATCTTGTAGTCATACTCATAAGCATAAGCACCATAATATCAAATCTAACATCAAGAACATAAGTTTTGTCCGTGCTTTACTAATTGCATTCTGCATAGGTGTTTTGACATTAGTATTAAGCGGTATTGTAGATGGTTCGCATCAACTAAACCTTCTTATGGGTGGTCAGACAGAAGAAAATGTAATGCATTCTATCGAAACAAATAACACAGCAAATATTGAAGGACACACTTGCTCAGAACATAATCATGAACAACATATTCATCATGATAATCATAATCATGAGTCATCTTACCATCACGATCATGGAGGCGAAGCTGATTGGATAAGATTAATTCTTATAGTAATGTTCGTTGCAATATTAATAATTGTCATCGTTGCTGAAGAACATTTCTTGGAAGAGCATCTATGGGAACATGTTATTAAAGTTCATCTTCCAAAGATATTCCTATGGACATTTGGAGTTATCTTATGTTTAACAATCTTAAACAAGTTCGTCAACATACAAGATTTAATTGATTCCAAGCCTTTTATAGTGCTGTTGCTTGCAATATTAATTGGTATAATTCCTCAGTCGGGACCTCATTTGTTATTTGTCCTATTGTTCGCTCAGGGAAGTCTTCCTTTCAGCATTTTCCTTGCAAATTGCATAGTTCAAGACGGACATGGAGCCTTACCTCTATTGGCAGAATCAAGAAAGACATTCTTCGTTTCAAAAGGAATAAAAATCGCTATAGCATTACTCGTCGGAACCATCGGAATATTGTTCGCCTAACAACAATATGTTTATCTAATCAAGTCGATATAAACTGGTAGATGATCGCTAAAACCACCTTGGTATTTAGGACCGATATATGTTCTAAATATTTTTTTTCCTCCGTATATTCTATCTTCTACTAACAGGAAATCAGCATGAAATATTGACGCAGATTTATCAATGTAACACAACGACTTATTCTCATTATATAAAGTATTACTTATAATTATCTGATCAAATATCTGCCACCTATATTGATGTTTTAAAGTCCCATTAAAACCTAATTTTTTCCCATCAGTAAATAGGTTTATTAAAGTGTCGTTTCTAGAATAAGGATGCTCAGGTTTGGCATGAAGTACATTCATAATGCTATTGTCAAAAGGCGTATCGTTAAAGTCACCCATAATCACAATTTTAGGAATATTTTTACTCACTTTTATCAACGAATCAACCTTTTCACGAAGAATCTTAGCATTTAAGGCTCTAAGATGACTAGTCTCCTTCTCACCACCATATCTCGAAGTCCAGTGATTAACGAAACAATGCAAAGTATCGTTCTTCCTATCATAAAACTTCGCGTATAATATATCACGCGTTTTCTTCAATTCACCATTAGGACTCCTTATCTTAACTACACGACTTTCTATAAGTTGCAATTTATCAATCGAATACGCCATTACCACATCAATTCCTCTCCTATCGTCGCCTTCGTAATGTATTATTTTATAGTTGTGCTTCTTCAAAGGCGTGTCATGAAACAACATTGTTGCTGCAAAAGTGTTTTCAATCTCACATAATCCTAATACAGCAAGAGGTTCGCCTTCCGATAATGCCAAAATCGTCTTATAAAGATTATTTCTCTTCTTATAAAACCGCTGCATTGTCCAGTGTTGGCTACCTTCTTCTGTATATTCGTTATAAACTCTCGCTGTGTCAACAAAAGGATCAAAGAAATTTTCTAGATTCCAAAACGCAATTCGCAGCCTCTCAACATTTTGACACAAAAGATTATCATCTGAAAGAGGTTGTAATAGATAAAAAAACAAAAGTATTAATAAATTCTTTTTCATAATAAAAAGGTTTCTATTGGTTTCTGAGGCAAAAGTAAAGATAATTTTTGGTTTAAAAAAATATTCTGAGTATCTTTGTTCACTTTTTAACAGGAATTAATGATGAAATCGTTTTTTGGCACTTTTTTATTCATACTTTTATTAACATTTCCTTCATTAGCAATATCTCAGATGAAGATTAAAGTCAATCTGGAGAATAAAAATGAGGTATTGTATCTCGTTAAATACAAAAGTGACAAAACTCAGATCATTATCGACACGAGTTACAACAATGTCTTCAGTAACTCAGAAAAAATACCAGAAGGCATTTATATAATTTCTGACAAGAAGCAACAACCTATTTTTGAGATACTTATAGGCAAAGATCAGAAATTCTCTCTCACAGTTGACAACTTAATGGATTTAAATTCTTATAAGGTAAAAGGCTGCAAAGAAACATCTTCTTATTTTAACGTTTACTCAAAAACCATTCATAACATCTTATATATTAAAGCTTTAGAGAGTGAGATAAAATATAATCCAAACAACAAAGCAAAAATTGACTCGTTAAAAAAATCGTTGTATGAATATCAAGAGTCGATGTTAAGGAAAGATAATAATTCTTTTCTGAACACTTATATCAAATCAATAGAGAATGTTATTGTTCCTCAAGATATTGAGCACATTGAAAAATATATTATCGAGCATTATTTCGACAACATTCCACTTTGTGACTCACGAATTCTTAATTCAAGATTGCTAAAAAACAAGTTAGACAATTTTTTCAATAATTATATGAAATTACAGTCACCTGTTTACATATCTGAGCAAATTGACAATTTACTTTCAAAAGTAAAAGATTGTCACGAAGTTAGAGATTATATCCTTTGGTATTTATATTCTAGGTATTTTAATACTGATAATACTGATGATGAATTCATCTATATTCATTTAGTTGATAATTATTTTTCAAAATTAGACATTGTAAATCTAAGTCAAAACATTAGAAGTGAAATTGTTAAGAGAGCCGATATTTTAAAAAAAATAACAATAGGTCATTCAGCTCCTACCCTTTTAATCATTGATAACGAAGGTAATGAAATCAACTTGTATGACCTTGATTCGGAATATATAGTTTTGTTCTTCTATAAACCTGAATGTCAGAGATGTATCAGAGATAAAAGAATCTTAGGACTCGTTGAAAAAAGGAGAAAAGACATAAAGGCAATTAGAATTGACATCTCTGACGAAGAGAAATACAAAGATATCACTAACACATACAACATCAGCACTACGCCAGAGATTTATATCATAGACAGAAATAAAAATATAATTGCGAAGGGCATCAGTGCCGAAGAAATAGAATTTTACACAACTAAGAAATAACGTACTAGCAATGAGTTACATAACTAAGGAGACAATATGCGCAATCGCGACTGCCTCAGGAACCGCAGCAATGGCAATCGTAAGAATGTCGGGGGAAAATAGCCTAAAAATAGCTTTGCCAAGATTTGTTGGGAAAAGCAAAAACATAACATCAGAAAATATTATTCCAAATAAAATGTATTATGGAGAATTTATGGATTATGACGGGAAAGTCATTGATGATGTGATGTTTACATTCTTTAAAGCGCCTCACTCCTACACTGGTGAGAATTCTGTTGAGATAGTTTGTCATGGTTCCCCATACATACAAAACAAGATTTTAGAAATATTGATAAAATCAGGAGCAAGATTAGCAAAAGGTGGCGAATACAGCATGAGAGCATTTATCAACAAAAAGATGGATTTGACTCAGGCAGAAGCCGTTGCCGACCTAATTTCCTCACAGACTGAAGCAGAACATCGTATCGCTATGAATCAGCTGAAAGGCGGATTCGCCAAAGAGCTGCAAGTATTGAGATCCAACTTGTTAGATTTAACATCTTTAATGGAATTGGAGTTAGATTTCTCCGAAGAAGATGTAGAATTTGCCGACAGAAGTAAGTTGAATAATATTGTTGAAGAAGCCCTGCATCATATTGGCAAACTCACTGATTCATTCAGACTTGGTAACACTATAAAGAAGGGAATCCCTGTTGCTATCGTCGGAGACACCAACGCCGGGAAGAGCACCCTGCTAAATGCTTTTGTCGGTGAAGAAAGAGCCATCGTTTCCGACATTGCAGGCACCACTCGCGACACCATTGAAGAGACGATGAATATCAATGGCAAGATGTTCAGATTTATTGACACTGCGGGAATTAGAGAAACCGAAGATAAGATAGAAAAGATTGGCATTGAACGAGCATTTAAGAAAATTACCGAAGCTGATATAGTATTAGGCATTCTCGACTTAAGCAAATCGCAAGACCAATTTATGGCTTCAGCTAATAAAATCATCGCGAATGTAAACTTATTAAATCAAAAACTCATATTGGTTTTCAACAAGATAGATTTAAACAACTCTTTCTTATTTATGGATAGTCAAGACATTTTGGATATGTTGAGATATTCTATTGAAAACAATATTAAAGTGAACGGCAGCTATATGCTTGATGAATACAAATATTCAATCAACGGATCTGACTGTCACGATATTAGAAATCTCATTAAATACAATTTCATCTCTGCTAAGAAAGAAGGTGACATTGAAAAACTGAAGAATGACATTGAGTTTTACGCACGAGATTTGAATGTAGGCGAGAACGATGTTTTAGTCACCAATCTGAGACATTACGAAGCCTTAGTCAAGGCCGCAGAATCGTTAGAGAAAGTTAAAGAAGGAATGCATTCGGGACTTTCTATAGAGTTTGTCGCCCAAGACTTAAAGGCGGTTTTATATCATCTTGGAGAAATCACCGGAGAGATAAGCAGCACCGAGGTGTTGAATAATTTGTTTGGCAGGTTCTGCATCGGTAAATAACCATTTATAACGTATTGAAAATCAACAAGTTGTCACTTGTCTAAATAGAAAGTAAAAATAAGCATATTCACACATTAAATAACTGATAATTAACACCTTAAGAATTTTATAAAATCGGCAAAATTCTTTTTTTTACGCCCTATTTCACCCCCAAGTTTATCAAATTCTCTCACAAACAATAAATCTAAATCGCTCTCACAATGGTCTATAACGAGGGTAGAAAATTTGTCCGATACTCAGTCGATACTCATTTTTCAAAGTGTTTACTCTGCGTTATATTTATTAGGTCGTTCAACCAAAAGATTTAATAAAATATGGCAAAAATTAAACACCCAAAACTTGGTCTTGCACCATTGGATTTGCGAGCGCAAGACCACTATGAAGAGATGCTGACCGTGGACGAGGTAGCCAATCTATCTGGATTTTCCAAGCAGTTTATCTATCGTCTAACAAAATCTAATTCGCTACGATACTGCTCATTAGGAGGTGTTACACACATTAAGTATCGTCATCTACGAGCGTGGTTTGTAAAACTTACATCCAACAAAGATTGCCCACTTTGCCCTGCTTCGTTCTCGCTTGCAGGACTAATGAACTACATGAAAATGGGGCGTTGTTGGGTACTACGTTTTGTCGAAAGGTACAATGTTCGCTCCTACTATTTGGGTAATTCACGTCGCTTTAATTTTGAAGATTGCCTTGCTACGTGGGCGGCTGAACAGACTGCAAATTCGCAGTGGATAACCATAGAGAAAGCGATCGAAGAATATGCAATAGAGAGTGATGTTTTACTTTCTGTTACAGCATGTAAGCAAATTCGCATTAAATGCAAAGATGCAAAGGTGTTGGTAGATGTGATGGATGTTAAACAATTAAAAGAGTTAAAGCAATGGGTAGAGTAGTAATCCGCACAAAGAAGAAGTGCCACGGAACGATGTTGTCGGTATATCTTGAATTCTGTCCTCCATTTACTGACAATAGTGGCAAGCAAGTACGTTATGAGTTTCTCGACCTTGAGAAATATACAACACCTGCAAACGAGTCTCAACAAAATTTTAATAAGAACATTGATGATATTGCCGATGCGATTCGTTGTGAGCGATATATCAGCCTTGTTCATAAGGACTACGAGTTTCTATCTAAGAGTCGCATAAACGAGGATTTCTTGGAATACTTCCACCGAAATATAATGTATCGTGGTATTAAGTTCAAAGTCAGCCTGAAATATCTCCACAGATTCTGTAAGGGTAAGTGTAGTTTTAAGGATGTAACGGTCAGTTTCTGCGAGCGATTCAAAGGCTTTCTCACCAACAACTCGAAGAAACGGTCGTACCTTGATATCATAATACACAAGACTCAAGCGGCTGTAAAACTCCCACTATCGCCCGCTGCTATTGAACTGCTCGGTAAACCTAAAAAGAAAGGCTGTGTAGTTTGACATTAATTGATACTGACGAGATTTGGCATTGTTGGGTTGTAGTTTTGCCGAAAATTACATCCCACTTATTATGAAAAACAAAGAATATACCCACTTGCGAGCGCAAGTGCAGAAAGTAGAAGAGAAGATTCTTGCCATCACGGGCAGAAATGTAGATTTTAATAATATAGAGTGGACTCGTTTGCAGGGCAAATACGAGCAGGTGGAACGACTGATTTGGAAGCGCAAACATCTGCTTGACAAGATGTTTGTCGCTACGCCCGAGGAGGTTGTGCGTATGGAGCAGTTGAACAATCGCCTGCTTGACCTTACGCAGAAAATGTTATCCCGCACTGAGGCTCTCTATCGCAATCTGATGACTGCTACCTACGATCCCGAATTTGATGATGATGTGGAGGTTGAGGGCTCGCTCCGTTTTTCTCTGAATGGGCAAAGTTCTGTTTTGCCTATGGCGAATGACGACTACTACGGTTCGAATTTTTACGAGATACTTTGCGTAATTGATTGGCTCTACACTTGTAATCATTTGGGAACTGAAGAGATAGAATGTATTTATATTTCCCTTGCCGATTATCGCCCCGAAATGACACGCGAAGAGTTGGGATTTAATGATGATCTCAACGATGGTTCTTCTTGGTATATGCCCAGCCAGCCCTCTGCCGACAAATTGAATCATCTATGCATCTGCCACGCCATTCACGCTTTGAGTTACTATAAGCCCTATTCCATTCCCGACATTCTGCGTATGAATGACTTTTGCGTGGAGGTTAAGGTCAAGCATCAGCATTGGGAGGAGCAAGACGGCTGCGGTTGGAAATGGTGGGAGCGTTGTTCGTTTGAGGAGTTTCGGAATAAGTTTGTGCACGAGGCAGAGCAAAATCGTGTGCCTGAAATCCGACTTGGGCAGGAAATAGCCAATCGCACACGCCTATATTTCTATGATTATTTGGAGAATCTATCCGCAGATATGCCGGGCGTAGAGTCGTGGAAGGAGCCATTATCCGACAAAGTGCATTACCGCTGGCAACCACAAAAAGATTGTTTCTACTTGGATGAAAATATCGACGCCTACCTGCGTGAGTTGTATGAGTTTGTGAGAAAATATAATTACTCACTGACGCGATTTGACATTTTGAGGGTGTAGTTTTGCCAAATAAAAACAGAATATTGTAAAAAGCAGTCCGAAACTTTGATAGTTTGCGAAAAAATGTTTAATCTTGCAGTGTAATTATTAACATTGATTAAATTTTAGTGCCATGAGTACCGCAGGGCTTATTAACCGTTATGTTTGGTTTGTAACTACTATATTGAATTACGGGCCAATATCGTTAAAAGATATTCAACGTAGGTTTGAACTACACTTTGATCCAGGAGAAGTATTGGAAGAGCGTACATTCCATCGCTACACAGATGCGGTAGAGGAACTATTTGACATAGACATAGAGTATGACCGTAAACGCAATGGTTATGTAATAGCCAATGATTATATAGAGGATATGAAGATGCGTAAGTGGTTGATTCAGACATTTTCGGTCAATAGCATACTTCACGAGAGTCAAGACCTCAAAAATCGCATCCTCCTCGAAAATGTGCCTTCGGGACAGCAACACCTTACGACCATTGTTGATGCAATGCGAGAGAGTGTGGCACTCTCGATAACCTACCATAGTTTTCATCGTGAGGAGCCTTCGACCTTTGAGGTAGAGCCGTACTGCGTGAAACTTTTTGAGCAGAGGTGGTATATGCTAGGCAAGAGCGAGGGGTATGACGAACTTCGCTTGTATGCCCTCGACCGCATCAAGGCGTTGGAGCCGACCGAACGCAAATTCAAACTACCCAAGAAGTTCGATGCAGCAAAGTACTTCGAGGACTACTACGGCATTATTATCGGCGATGAAGATTTTGAGGTTGAGCCTGTGGCATTGAAGGTCGACTGGTGGCAGAGCAAGTATCTCCGCACCCTTCCTTTGCATCATTCGCAGGTTGAGGTGGAGCGCAACGAGGAGTATTCTATTTTCGAGTATTGCTTGTGCCCGTCATTCGACTTTAGGCAGAAGATTTTGTCGATGGGTGCAACGACAGAGGTGCTTGTACCTGCAAAACTGATTGCGAAAGTCCGCGCGGAGGGCATTGCCGAGCAAGCACAGCCCAACGAGGAGTATAAATTTAAGGTGTATAAAAAGTAAAATGATATGAATATGATAAATGAGGAGCTGCCAAAACTTATGGTTGATGATAGCGAAAAAGACGGCAAGGCAGAGATTGTAATGGACTATGTCCTTTCGTGGTGTCTGCGAAGAGGTGATGTTATTTGTAGTGGCGAGAAGCCAATATTGTACAACTATTGCCGTCAAATGCTTGGTATAATATTGGGCATTGCTGTCAACGACGATACTCTATTTCGCAATATTCGGGTTTGGAAGGAGGAACAACAAATTGACTTGTGGGTTGAATTGGAGGTTGAAACTTGTGGCGAGGTAACTAAACACGCAATTCTTATTGAGAATAAGTATTATTCAGGCTTACACGACAGCAAAGACGAAGATGGCAAGTATCGTAATCAACTTGTGGTATATAAAAAGCGATTTGATAAGCATTACGATTTGCAGACGGATGCTTGGCAGAGGCACTATGCTCTAATAGTCTGCATATCCAGAAATGATGCCAAATTCGAACAATACCTTATTGCGCCATCTTTTGGATATAAGTTGTTCTCTTTTTACGAATTGCTGGGCAATGAGAAGGATGTGTATATAGATAGCGAGAGCGATATTTTCAATGAATTTTGGTTGCGTTGGTAATTAGGTATAACTCTAAGAACTAAGTGTTATGAAGTATGTAAAATTTACGCCTTGGGTAGTCGACAAGAATTACGAACAAGGATTCCATGGAAAGAAAATTTTAATTTTGGGCGATAGTCATTATTGCGAAAATGAATGTTCGGAGAATGGTCGTTGTTACCCAAAGTGCGAGTACGAAAAAATGAGGATTGGTGTTTGCGACAGGATGACTAATGATCTTATGATAGACGAATATTTTCATAGTAGAAAGCAAGGCGGTGCTATGGCTAGACATCTACACACTATATTAAACTTTGAGAAAAATATCTTCAACTATACGCCAACCCTTGAGGAAAGTACTAATTTTTGGAATAGCGTAATTTTTTACAACTACAAACAACATTCTCAACCAAAACCAGGAGAAGAAAGAAACACCAGCCATGAGGAAAAACAAGAGTATAGGATGGCATTCGAAGAGATTCTTCAGGAATATAAACCCAAATACATTGTTGTATGGAGTAAAACGTTATTTACTAAAGATTGGCTTCCCGATGGGGCAAAAGATGTTCCTGATTACACATTAACTGTTGAAAAGGATGGCAATATATACGATGCTCCTGTTCGAACATTTATAACATCAGATGGCACAGAAATCCCTGCTATTATCATCCAGCACCCCTGCTGCCGCTATGGTAAAGGGAAGTATCAACCTAAGTGGCACGCCTTACTTAAAAAGTTCCTCGAATTAGATGACTAATTACATCTCCGACATAGCACACTATAATGAGGTATTGGCGCGAGTGGCGGGTGTTAAGCATTCGCTTGTGATTGGTACTGCCGATATCAAGGATCTTTATGTGAAAGTTGGGGCGGGTCGAGAGCCATTCCTTGCAGTGCTGGATCTGCTCGTTAGGCGTGGTGTGGAGGTAAGGTTACTGCACGCCAAAGAGCCAGGACCGAACTTCCGTGAAGATTTTGATAAGTATCCTGCTCTCATAAAGAAATTGCAACGCAAACTCTGTCCGAGAGTCCATTTCAAGATGATGATTTTTGATTGCGAGGTGGCATATATCGGCTCGGCAAACCTTACGGGTGCGGGTATTGGAATGAAGTCCGACGGCAAGCGCAACTTCGAGGCGGGAATTTTGACCGATGACCTTGTGTTGGTCGATGCCGCTGCCGACCATTTCAACGCTGTGTGGTCGGGCGAACATTGCAAAAACTGTAAGCGCAAAGCCTATTGTGCAGACCGCATTAAATAGCAAAATTTATCTTAATCATACATTGATGTTCCCCTCTCTGACCTGATATGGCAGAGAGGGGTTTTACTTTTGTCGCATAAAACGATGATGCGATGAATGGAATAGTGAAAATGCGTGATGTGCGGTTTGATAAAGACCTCTTTATCAACTTCCGCACGCGAACAATACTCGATAATCTGCTGTGTAGTTATCAAGGTCTACCCAAAGGGGTTAATTATATGATTATTGGCGACCCGGGCGTGGGTAAGACAACAATCATACTCGATATGCTTGCAAACATACGCAAGGCTCAGCCTTCGGCACGCATACTTTTCATCAGTGTCGAGATGAACGAAATCGACCTTGCAATATATGTGGAGCGTTTTCCGAAGTTTGGCGACCTTGATATTCTATTTATCGAAGGAGGCTTTGATGAGTGTGGCCACTCGTGGCAGACGGTTGCCGACACGCTTGATGATGGGTGGGATATAGTCGCTATCGACTCGTTCCACGAGTTGCAGGGCATTGTCAAAGAGGAGGAAAATGTAACTAACAAACGAGCCGAGAGTATGCTCCTATCGCTTATCAAACAACATAACAAGGCTCAAAATGACCGAAGTGTCAACACCACATTTCTAACGATTCAGCAAGTAACCAAGTCGGGTGCATTTGTCGGCTCTAATCGCCTGAAACATATGATTACGGCGATGATGGAGTTGCGTCTGGACAATCCGAAAAACATCTATTCCGACCGCTATATAACCTTCTCGAAGCACCGCCGAGGAGATGTAGGTGTGAAACTATATTACAACCTCTCCGCTACGGGTGATGTCGATTTCGACGAGGAGCGTTACGAGCAAGACCAAAGCATACGCCGTATGCAACGCAATGTCCGCAATCAGTTGCACGACTTTGCCGACCGATTTGATGAATTGTTTAACAATCTAAACAGAGAGAAAAATGGATAGTAAATCTTACACTGCATGGCGTGATAATTTCATTGCCTCACAACTACCTTACCGTATCGTAGAACCACAAGAACTAATCGCTTCGGGCGAGAATACCTACCTAATGCACGGCTTGGAACTCGAAGTCGAGCCTAATATCTCCGAGCAGATAGATGCCTTTATCGGCGTATCGCCCCGCCAATCGAAAGCCGTTACCGACACCTTCGGTGCAAATGGCATTCGTGATTTGCGAAACTATCTTGCGTTGTCGAATAGTGTAGAGAAAGCGGGAAAACTCGCCCTGATTGCCGATCCCAAGCAGCGAAAAATTGTAGGCGCAACACACCTTAAGCAAGAGGCAATACCAGCCGAGGGGTTCTTCGACTTTTTGGAGATGTTTATGAGTGATAATGGCTATACACCCGACACTTTCTACGCATCAGGCTCGTTACAGGGTGGTGTTACGGTAAGTCTTATGCCCAACACGCCAAACTATAACGCAATTGCAGAAGATGAGGAGTTTATGACCAATGGCGTTTGGTTTCGCTGGAACTTGGGAGAAGTTGAGGCTGGCAACTACTATATGCGTATGATTTGCTCAAATGGGCATATGGTGCGCTCGGAACGCAAAATAGCACATTCCTACCAACTTAACGATACGAATATTTCAAAGATGTTGG
>JAZNVS010000017.1:0-2604 GCA_045592965.1 Bacteroidales bacterium
GAGGATGGCAGATATATTCTCATGACTTCTGCCATAGGTTATGAACGTCTTTCGATATATTGCCGTCCTGCTGACCTCGGAGAATTGAAGATGCCTCGTACCTCTGAGATGTTGGATGCGGTTACAATAGAAGGTTCACGCATTGAAGAAACACCACAACATTATGTGATTCTCCCGGATCCTACTGAAGTTGAGAGTTCTGGTAGAGGATTGAACTTTCTTAATATGCAGCAGCTTCCGGGATTGGATGTCAATGTGGCGAAAGAGACAATCACAATTGACGGCGGAACTCCTATTTATCAAATCAACGGCAAAGAGGTCAGTTATCAGCGATTTATCAATGTCAGTTCGGATAAAATCAAACACATTGAATACAGCAACAATCCTGGAGTACGTTATATGGATCGTGGAGCTTCTGGTGTTATCAATATTGTTTTGAAAGAGGTTGAAGACGGCGGTTCAATCGTCGCTAATGGCAAGACAGCTTTCACAACAGGTTTCGCTGACGGTTATGTGATGGGTACATACAACAGAGGCAAATCGGAAATCATGCTGCAATATAATATAAGTCACCGTAACTACGATGATGTACCATACGAGATGACAGATAAATATATCAATGAGAACAGAATGGTGGAACGTAAGCAGAGCATGAATTTCCCTTTCTATTATACGACCCATAACATTATGGCGGATTATACATATAGAGCCAACGACAGTACTTTTATGACTATTTCTTTGCGTGACTATATAAATAACAACAATTGGAACGGAAACGGAATGATGATAGAAACCGACAACGGCATCACTGATACCATGAACATGAATGAAGTAAGAAAATGGAAAGGCAATATGCCGTCACTTGATTTGTATTTCAGTCGTCAGATGAAAAACTATCAGAAGATAGAGTTGAATGTCGTAGGTCAATATTCGACTTCGTCATACGAAAATAACCTGACATATAAGACCGACACTCTTGTTGAAGAATATCCTACATATACGGAAAATTACGGATATGCTGTCAGCGGTGAAGCGATGTACACCAAATCGTTCGATTATTCGGAATTATACCTCGGATTACAATATCAGCATAATTTCGCCCATAACGATTATGTGGTTTATGATGAAACAACATCGATGAACAAGGATAATGTCTATGCGTATGCACAATATGTCACAATGTTAGGAAAGAAAGCAAGTCTTGTACTTGGAACAGGTGCGAAGGTATTTGTTGTAAATGATGGTTTGAATACCTTAAGTTATGTCAGGAATTTAAGTACGCTCAGGTTAAATTACAAGATTAACAACAAGATTGCATTATCAGCATCGGCGAATTTAACTCCAAGTCTGCCATCGTTAGGTTCACTTTCAA
Source organism: Bacteroidales bacterium (assembly GCA_045592965.1). Taxonomy (GTDB): domain Bacteria; phylum Bacteroidota; class Bacteroidia; order Bacteroidales; family F082; genus Limimorpha. Next base: position 1,373 of record JAZNVS010000017.1, read on the forward strand.
CCGTCATGCAACGTACTGACAATGTTGAAGCAAATGTCGGTAATGCGGATTTGAAACCATATAATACCTTATCTGGAAGACTGCGGTTCAACTACAACACACAAAAGATTTTATACGCCAGAGCCACGGTCGGATACACGCATTCTTTCAATCCTATAGTATATACATATCATTATAATCCTGAATTGGACTTGTTCATCAATTCACCTCATAACAGCGATTATTACAGAAGCTTATATCTCAATGCTGAGATTGGAACGAGAAAACTGTTCAGGTTCCTTTACATATCTCTCAATGGAAATTTGAGAAGAGACGAATCTAAAGGCGTTGATTTTCATCATGAGAACGTCAATTCCTATAGTAATGTTAAAGTGCAAGCAGTTTGGAGGAATTTTAATATAGGCTGTGACTTCGATATTACTCCGCACATCTCATTATATGGTGAAAGTTTAAATTATAGCGAGATGTCGCAGGACATTTACGCGCAATACAAGTACAAGGATTTATACATAACATTGACATGGTTGTGCCCGTTCAATAAAGATGGTTTTAAATATCAAACAGAAGGGCTTTCGGAAATACATCCATATAAGCACACCAACTGGACAGCGAACAACGGTAATATGCTCTCGCTTGGTCTGTCATGGAAAATAAATTACGGAAAATCATTCAAGAAAGTTCAGAAGTCACTCAGCAACGGAGGTTATGACGACGGAATGGTTAAACCGGGAGAGTGAATAATAATTAACAATTAACAGTTTACAATTTACAATTGGTAGAGACGCGTCAATTACACCAAAGAGAATGAAAGAGGTGTAATTGACGCGTCTATTTGATTTGCAATTTAAGGAGACTGTCTGTTGTCAGTACAGTATGTTTCAATTGTTTGTTGCAAATATAATATAATTGCTGAAAAAATGTTGCAGATTTTAAAAAAAATGCTGTTTATTTTTAGCAGTTGTAAAGATATTTATGTAATATATTGATTTGTTGATGATTGATGTTGTTAGGATTTTTGATACTAAATATACTCAACTGTCCAATTTTTTGACACTTTATTTTTGCTTGAAATTTTAAATCGTTGATATTTAAGATATTTATAGTTAAATATTCTTGTTGTATTCTTCGTATTCAGAAATCCATTCTTTCAATTTTTCTTTTAAAAGTTTCTTGTCAGGAAGACATAAAGCATATTGTTGCGCATAAATGTTTGCATCTTTAGGCAAGGTTAA
>JAZNVS010000018.1:0-6538 GCA_045592965.1 Bacteroidales bacterium
AATTACTACTGATGCGATAAAATTCGCCAAGTAGTAGTTAAATTATTAAATATAAATTAATTACAAGCGTTCTTTGATTTTTTGATTTGAAATTGTTGATGGTAACTTTGCAGTCAAAACCTCAAAGTTATGCATCTCGGCAAATTCGTATTCGCTCAAATAGTGGAGTTCCTACCTCGTTATGAGTTCGAAAAGTGTGTTAAAAGATACAAAGGCGACTTTCATACAAAGAGCCTAAACTCATACAATCACTTACTTCAACTCATCTTCGGACAAATCACCTCCTGCACCTCATTGAGAGATATTTGTCTGTGCCTCAAAGCGCACCAAAACAACCTCTACCACTTGGGGATCAGGCAGCAGGTGAACCAATCAAGCCTGTCCAGAGCCAATGAGAAGAGAGATTACCGTATCTTTCAAGACTTTGGATATCACCTGATAGAACAAGTCAGACCATTGTTCGCGAAAGAAAGGACGCCTCTCATTGATTTGGAGGAAACGATATTTGCATTAGACTCTACATCCATTTCGGTGAGTATCAACCTCGCAGCGTGGGCGTCTGGAAAATACAGTCGAGGAGCGGTCAAAATGCACACTTTGCTAGATTTGCGGGGAAACATACCGACATTCATCCACATTTCAGATGGCACTTGGCACGATAGTAATGCTATGGATTATATCCAATTTGAATCCAATGCCGTATATACGATGGATAAGGCGTATGTGGACTTAACTGCACTGAACAAGATGGACTCCATCGGAGCATACTTCGTGACACGAGCCAAATCGGTAATGCGTTATCGTATTATCGAAACAATGGACACTAACGAAGACGGTATTCTTGCCGACCAACTAGTAATGCTAACGGGACACAAGTCATCACGGCTGTATCCTAAACCGCTGCGAATTGTGCAGTATCGTGATGCTGAGACCAACGAAGAGCTAACTTTTATATGCAACAATATGGATATTAGCGCATTAGACATCGCCAACATCTATCGTAACAGATGGCAAATAGAGGTCTTCTTCAAATGGATAAAGCAAAATATGACAGTAAAACGAATGTGGGGTTACTCTGAAAATGCAGTTCGAATACATCTATGGACGGCAATTATCTCCTACCTGTTGATGGCGAAGATAAAAGCGAACCTGCAAACCGAATACAGCATTACAGAAGTTGCTCGAATCTTGGGCGTATCAGCATTAGCTAAAACACCTATTCGAGAGTTGCTCGCAAAAGACCAACCAACAATCGAAAACCAAAATGTCAAAGAACTAAAATTATTTTAATAAAAATTTATTGCATCAGTAGAAGTTTACAATTAACAATTAACAATTATGGTAGAATCTCTTGTAGAGGCACACGGACGTGTGACTGAAAAATAAACGAAAATTAATAATCGTTTTAATTATGAATTATGAATTGTGAATTATGAATTGCTAAGGCTTGTTTTGTTGCCTGTTGGAAAATGAAAAGAAAATCCACAACTGACGGAATGGAAAATCCACAATTGGCGGAATGAAAAATCCACAACTGACGGAATAAAAATAATAATTTATTGATTGTCATGTTTTAAAATAATATTATATTTGCACATGAAAATTATATGATTATTTATGAAGATGGCGTATAAAAATAGAGTGGCTGATATATTATTAACGGAGCAGTTGAATTCGGCTGGCGCTGTTTTGATTCAGGGACCTAAGTGGTGTGGCAAGACTACTACGGCTGAACAAAATGCTAAAAGCGTCATATATATAGATCATCCAGGGAAGTTTAAGGATAACTTGTTCCTTGCGGAAAATAATCCAGAGTTGCTGCTACAAGGTGATGTGCCCAGACTTATAGATGAATGGCAGTTGACACCGCAGTTGTGGGATGCGGCTCGTTTTATCGTGAGTCGTAGGGGTGAAGTGGGTCAGTTTATTTTCACTGGATCAGCGGTTCCAGCTGATAAAAATAAGATAAACCACACAGGAACAGGTAGGTTCGCATGGATTACAATGCGGCCTATGAGTCTGTGGGAATCTGGTGAATCTAACGGAACTGTGAGCTTGTCAGATTTGTTTGAAGGAAAGGAAGTGTCGTCATCAGCTCCTGATGTGTCATTGGAAAATTTAGCGTATCTAATTTGCAGGGGAGGCTGGCCCGCAACAATAGATATGAAGATGGATGCCGCTTTGCGTCAATCTATGAATTATGTTGATGCTGTTTGTAATAACGATATATCACGTGTTGATAACGTTGGACGAGATTCCGCTTTTGCGCATCGTTTGTTAAAATCGTATGCAAGACATCAGGGAGGACAAGTCCCGATATCGACAATCTATTCAGATTTGACTCAGTTTAAGAGTTCGTCGATGACTGAAGAAACGATTTCATCTTACATGTCTGCATTAAGGAAAATATTTGTCATAGAAGATATGCCTGCGTGGAATCCAAATATCAGATCTAAGACTGCTATTAGGACATCTGATACACGTTATTTCGTTGATTCTTCAATTGCTACGGCGTCCTTAGGCATTGGCGTTAATGATTTGCTTAATGATCTTAATACCATGGGATTGCTATTTGAAACCATGTCTGTTAGAGACCTTCGTGTTTATGCAGATGCCATTGACGGTCAGGTGTTCCATTATAGAGATGCAAACGGATTAGAGTGTGATGCTGTAATACATTTGCGTAATGGATCTTATGGCTTGATTGAAATAAAGATGGGAGGCGAGTCTCTGATAGAGGAAGGCGCGGCTGTATTAAATAAATTGGAAAGTAAAATCGATACGACAAAAATGAAATCTCCTTCATTTAAGATGGTTCTTACAGGACTTGGTGCGTATGCATACAAAAGAAAGGATAATGTCTTTGTTGTGCCGATTTCTTGTTTGAAATATTGATAACTATTATATTGTTTCTATACTTTTTCTTATCTTTACAAAAAAATATTCTATGCCCAAAAAAGGAAAACTTCTTGTCGTTGACGATAGCCTTAATATTCTCTCGGCTGTTAAGATGCTGACGGAGAATTGTTTCGAGAAAGTGATAACTCTCTCTTCTCCTAAGTCGCTCGTTGCGACAATACAAAGCGAGTCGCCAGATGTGCTTCTCTTGGATATGAACTTCCATGCTGGAATAAACAACGGAAACGAGGGTATCTACTGGCTTAACGAGGTGAACTCGAAATTTCCTAAGATAAAAGTCGTCCTTTTCACAGCTTACGCTGATATCGACCTTGCGGTGCGCGCCATGAAAGACGGTGCCTTCGACTTTATCGTGAAACCTTGGAATAACGAGAAACTTATCGAGACTTTGCTCAACGCTTATAACGAAGGTAAAACAAAAAAACGTTCCTCGCATAATAAGACGGCATCGCAACCAACTCAGATGTTCTGGGGCGACTCTCCCGAGATGCAACGCATAAGAAACATCGTGGAACGTGTCGCCGCTACAGATGCTAACATCTTGATTACTGGCGAAAACGGTACAGGCAAGGAGGTGATGGCTCGTGAGATTCATTCTCTTTCCTCGCAATGTAATAGGGAGATGATAAGCATTAACATGGGCGCGATACCGGAGTCGCTGTTTGAAAGCGAGCTCTTCGGTCATAAGAAAGGTGCTTTCACCGACGCTCATTCCGACAGGATAGGTAAGATGGAAGCTGCCAACAACTCGACGCTCTTCATGGACGAGATCGGTAATATGCCGCTACATCTTCAGGCTAAGCTGCTTACGGCTCTTCAAAACAGAAGCATAACACGTCTCGGAACTAACGAGCCTGTCAATATCGATATTAGACTTATCACCGCTACAAACTGTAATCTTTTTGAGATGGCAGAGCGAAATGAGTTTCGTCAGGATTTGTTGTTCAGAATAAATACGATACATATCAATATACCGCCTCTGCGCGAAAGAAAAGAGGATATTGTGCCTCTCGCTGAGCTGTTTCTTAAAAAATATTCAGAAAAATATCAGAAGGAAAATCTCACGATTTCTGACTCGGCAAAGGAAAGACTGACTAATCATCGATGGGACGGCAACGTGAGAGAGCTTCAGCATACGATGGAAAAAGCAGTGATAATGTGTGACGGTAATGTTGTTGAACCTGAACATCTTGGATTATATGCTTCCGTAAATGTCTCGTCGTCAAAGAAAGACGTTACCTTCGAAAATTCAGAACGTAATCTGATTATGGAAGCCATGGATTCTTGTAACGGCAATATTTCTCTCGTTGCTCAGAAACTCGGCATCAGTCGACAGACGCTTTATAACAAGATTAAGCGTTACGGTTTATGAGAAAAAACAAAATTCCATATCGCCGTATAATGTGTTTCGTCATCCTCTTGGTGATAACGAGCATAGCGACTGGTATTTTGCTGACAATCAAAGCGTGGATGTTTCTTGTCATAACGGTTCCATTGTTGGTATTTTCAATATCACGACTTATTAATGTTTATAAAAGCGTTATCGGCAGACTTGATTTCATCATCAGAGCTGTGCGAAACGACGATTATTCTTTTCGCTTCACTGAAAATCCTGATTATACGGAGAATGCTTTCGTCAATTATTCTCTCAACGAGATAAAAACTGTGATGGACGAGAAGAAGCTACTCATGCGTGAAGATGAAAAGAACTTTGAGCTTATTATGGAATGCGCCAACATTGGTATCATGCTTTTGATGGAAAATGGTAATATCGTTCATTCTAATTCTAAGATGTTGGAGATCTTTTCTTTGAATAGGATAAGTCATATCGAACATCTGAGAAATCATTCTGAAGACTTGGTTGAAACCTTAAAAAATATTAAGCCTTCTGAGCAGAAAAGTGTTAAATATTATACTGAAATAGGTGAGACGAATCTCGTCCTGAGCTGTTCTGAGATACATTATAAAGGAAAAGATCTGAGAGTCGTTACCGTAGGAAATATCAACAAGGAACTCGATAATCAGGAAGTTGAAGTCTGGGAAAAACTGACGCGCATTCTCACTCACGAGATTATGAATTCTTTGGCTCCGATTACTTCCATTAGCAACACTTTGATAGACAATATCAATGATTCACAGAAAGTAAGTGAAGGGCTTGAGATAATTCATTCTACCAGCGACCGTCTGATGCAATTTGTCAATTCATTCCGTCAGGTGACACGTGTTCCTACGCCGCAGAAAACGCCATTCTCTCTCAAAGAATTGATTGATGATGCAGTCGCTTTGATTGACTTCGGTAAAATCAAAATAAATATTAACATAAATCCGGAAGATACTTTGCTTTATGCCGACAGAAGTCAGATGTCGCAAGTCGTCGTTAATCTTTTGAAGAATGCTGTCGAGTCATGTGATAACAACACTGATGACAAAGATTATAGTGTTGAAGTACAATCGCATTTAGATTCAGAAGAAAGGATTCATATCGAAGTGAGTAACAACGGAGGCAAGATCTCTGAAGATATTGCCGAAAATATCTTCATGCCTTTCTTCACCACAAAACGCGACGGATCCGGTATCGGACTTGCCATATCGCGACAGATTCTCAGACTCCACGGAGGCGTAATCCGTCTTTTGAGAAACACCGAAGAGAAAGTCACGTTTCTCTTGATAATAGAGTGAGGGGAACTAATACAGCAAACCGAACGCCCATAAAGGAATTTCGTTTTTGTAACCGTACTCTATGTTGTTTTTTACGATAAATCTAAGTAACTTAATAACTCAGCGTTTCAGCGACTTCTCCAATACCTTTGCTGTATACGACTTCTCGCATTTCATCAGATCTTCTGGCGTTCCTTCAAAGATGACTTCGCCGCCTTTGTCGCCGCCTTCAGGTCCTAAGTCGATGATCCAGTCGGCTACTTTTATCACATCAGGGTCGTGTTCAATGACGATGAGCGAATGACCATTATTGATTAATGCGTCGAATGCTTTTAAAAGTTTATTAATGTCATGGAAATGAAGTCCTGTCGTTGGCTCGTCAAAGATAAATAATGTAGGTTTTTCGTTGTTGCCGTTAATGAGGAAAGAAGCGAGTTTGATACGCTGCGCTTCCCCACCACTCAGCGTCGATGATGGCTGTCCCGCCTGAAGATAACCGAGTCCAACATCTTGTAATGGCTTCATCTTCGCAATGATACGCTCGATGATAGTCTTATATTCTCCTTCTTTGTTGTTACTTAAAAACTCAACGACTTCGTCAATACTCATATTCAAGATGTCGCTGATGTTCTTGCCTTTGAATTTTATCTCAAGCGCTTCTTCTTTGTAGCGGCTGCCATTACATACATCGCATTTCAGATATATGTCTGCCATGAACTGCATCTCAACCTTCAGTGTACCGCTGCCCTGACAGTTGTCGCAGCGACCTCCAGCGACGTTGAAAGAGAAATATCCGGGTTTCAAGTTACGGTTCTTAGCTAACTTCTGCTCGGCGAAAAGCTGGCGTATGTCATCAAAAGCCTTGACGTAAGTGACAGGATTTGAACGCGATGAACGTTCTATTGGATTTTGATTTATAAATTCAACATTCTGTATCGCCATCAGACTGCCTTGTATCTTG
>JAZNVS010000019.1:0-65425 GCA_045592965.1 Bacteroidales bacterium
CATTTTGAAAATCATGATTTCAATTATGCGAATGATATTAACTTCGCACTCGATATGATTGCTAACGAAGGTGTTGCGGATCAGATTGATAAATATAATATGGATTACGATCAGTACTATAGTTCTATCATTAACTCACAAGAACTTGCAGCGGAATTTACAGCATTATATGACAAAGCCGAAGAAGACATCGAATATCTTCAAACCATTGTGGTGCAGTATTTAAAAAGAGAGATTGATTTTGAGGAGTGTGTCGATAAACTTCTCTCGGTATATAAATACAACGGTCATGTTATGGGGTTCTATATGTCAAATCAGATTGTCAAGGCAGGATTGAAAGACGAGATGGTAAAAGGATTTCATAATCCATACGAATTCTATAGATTGTATGATTTAACATTACGAAACAAGGGATTATCGCTAGACGAAGATTTCCTTAATTTCTTGAAAGAGGCGACAGAATAGGACTCAGCAAAACTAATGTAGTGCTGTCATATTATGACAGCACTAATCGATGTCATATTATGCAGCACTACATTATGAATAACAAAAGAGACTGTCTAACAAGCAAAAGTTAGGCAGTTTCTTTTTTATGTTTTGGACGCGGCAAGCCACGTCCCTAAATATTCTAATACATCAAGTCTCCCAATTCAAAGTCATCGTCGAAACCTAATTCGGCACGTGCTTCCTCACTCATCATCGACGGATTCCATGCAGGCTCAAATGTTAACTCAACTTTACATTTTCTAACACCCATCATGGTTTCGACTTTTTCCTTTACATGTGCCGGCAACTGATCTGCAACAGGACAATTAGGCGCTGTGACTGTCATCAGGATTCTTACATTGGCATCGTCGTCGATGTCAATATCGTATATCAATCCTAATTTATATATGTCAACCGGAATCTCTGGGTCGTAGATACTACCCAAAACCGCAATGACTCTTTCCTTTAACAAGTCTTTTTCTTCAGCTGTCATTGGTTCTTTTTTCTTAAAAATATTTAACATAAAACCTTTTTACTTTAATCCCTTAATTCTTTATAACTCCATCACTCCATCACTCCATCACTTCATCACTCCATCACTCCATCACTCCATCACTTCATCACTCCATCACTCCATCACTTCATCACTCCATCACTTCATCACTCCATCACTTCATCACTCCATCACTTCATCACTCCATCACTCCATCACTCCATCACTCCATCACAAACTCTGTGAATTAAACACTTCCGCATAAAGCATCATCTGCTTTACCATGCTCAACAACCCGTTGGAACGTGTCGGAGACAAATGTTCCTTCAACCCGATCTCGTCTAAGAAACTCATATCAGCAGCTATGATGTCGCTCGGCTTCTGTCCTGACAACACCTTTATTAATAAGTTGATGATGCCTTTTGTGATAACAGCGTCGCTGTCGGCGCTGAAATAAACCTTGCCGTCTTCCATCTTGGCGTGCAGCCAGACTCGCGACTGACATCCGTTGATAAGGTAATTGTCGTTACGATATTGAGCGTCAATCATTGGGCAGTCTTTCCCCATCTCAATTAACATAGCATATCTGTCCATCCAGTCGTCGAACATCGAAAATTCTTCAACGATAGAATCTTGTATCTCTTTTATTGTCATCGTTCTAATTATTAATTTATCTTAACATATTAGCAGCTTTTTCTACTGCCTTAATGAAAATGTCTATTTCTTCTGTCGTGTTATATATTGCAAACGAAGCTCTTACAGTTCCAGGGATGTCGAAGAATGTCATCACAGGTTCTGCACAATGATGTCCTGTCCTCAAAGCCACGCCCATTTTGTCGACTATCGTTCCTAAGTCGTAAGGATGAATATTGTCGATTAAGAATGAAATCAGTCCGCTTCTTTTCGGAGCTTGTCCTATAAATCTGATTCCATCTATCTTTGAAAGTCTTTCTGTGGCGTAATTTAAAAGATATTCTTCATATTCTTCAACGGCTCTTCTGTCAAGACTTTGAATAAATTTAACAGCAGTCTCTAATCCCAAGGCAGCTCCTACATTAGGCGTTCCTGCTTCAAATTTGAAAGGCACCTTGTTGAATGTCGTCTGCTCAAAACTGACTTTATCAACCATCTCGCCTCCATATTGATAAGGTGGCATCTTCTCCAACCATTTCATCTTGCCATAAAGTCCGCCAATACCCATTGGAGCGTACATCTTATGTCCGGAAAAGACAAAGAAATCGCAGTCTAAATCTTGAACGTCAATGATATGATGTGCCATCGACTGTGCTCCATCGATGATTACAGGAATGTCATATCTATGTGCCATCGCTATCATCTCCTTGATAGGATTTATCGTAGCTAAGGTATTGGAAATATGAGCGATGCTGACAATCTTAGGTCTTTGTTTCAACAAATCTTCGTAAGCGTTCAAATCTAAGACGCCGTTTTTATCCATCGGAATGACAAGCAGTTCACCATTCTTCTCTTGTATCATCTGCTGCCACGGAACCATGTTAGAATGATGCTCCATAGCTGAAACCATTACCTTATCGCCTTTATCAACAAGAAGCTTTCCGAGAGAAGTAGCGAGAAGATTTAACGATTCTGTTGTCCCTCTCGTAAAGATTATCTCGTTAGAATCTTTGGCGTTGACAAAAGCAGCAATTGTCTTGCGAGCGTTTTCGTATGCCTCTGTCGCCTCCTGACTCAGATAATGTACGCCACGATGTATGTTACAGTTTTCGTTAAGATAATAGTCACGTTCTCTTTCAATTACGCAAAGAGGTTTCTGTGTCGTGGCGGCATTGTCGAAATACACAAGCGGTTTTCCATAGACTGTTCTGTCTAAAATCGGAAATTGCTTGCGTATCTCGTTTATATCTAAATTATTGAATATCATATCTTACTCAAATCAATCTTGAAATCATATTCTTTCGGTGTGCTGCATTGGAAGACGCAGTTTTCGCAACATGACAGTTCGCCTTTCAAACGACGTTTTATCATATCGTCGATACGCTCTCTAAGAGCTTCTATTTCAATGTTATTACTTATCTCAGCAGCGAAAGCGTACATCAAAAGCATACGAGCGTTGTCCTTGCTGATGCCTCTCTGTTGCATATAAAACATCGCATCTTGATCTAACTGTCCTATCGTCGAGCCGTGCGAACATTTTACGTCATCAGCATATATTTCAAGGAACGGCATCGCATTGACCTTGGCAGTATCAGTGAGAATTATATTGCTACAATTCTGATATGCGTTGGTCTTCTGTGCGTTAGGCGCAACATAAACATGACCGTTGAAAACCGCCGTTGCTTCATTGTCGATGATACCTTTGAATTTTTCGTTGCTGTTACAATTAGGAACATTATGATTTACTTTAAGTTGATTGTCTACATGTTGTTTCTTATCAACTAAATAAAGTCCATAGAGATTGCTTTCCGCTCCCTCGCCGTCAATGTCAACGAAAATGTTATTACGAATCTTGCCGCCGTTGAAACTGATAGTATGAGTCTGTAACCTGCTGTTAGCTAACTGCTTGATAGTATTTGTATTTAACAATGATGAATTGTCATTCAGATTCTGAAGCTTATAATTATCTAACTGGGCGTTTTCTCCAATTATTATCTCAGTATAAGAATTGACAAAACTCGACTGTTCTTTTATAGAGTCATCACAATCAATGATTTGAACTTGTGAGTTTGTTTCTAATATGATGAGATTCCTTGTCTGAATGAAAGGATTGTTTTCCTCGTCGATGATTTTAATTATCTGAATAGGTTTCTCTGCGACAGCATTTTTTGGAGCATAGATAAAAAATCCGTCTTGCCATAATGCTGTGTTAATATCGTAAAAACCATTGACATCGTTGACGTTACAAGTTCCAAAATATTTTTCAAAGAGTTCTGGAAATTGTTGCATCGCCTTACGTGTACTTCCGATCACGATACCGCTACTCAGTGTTTTGATACTTTCATCTTCAGAGAACATTCCGTTTGTAAGCGTCACGACTTCAGTGTCAAGATTTTGAATCACGCAGTGGAAATCGTGGTTTTTCTTCTCGATAGAATCTATATTATAATTTTCATTAACACATTCTATCATGCGAGAGTTACGCCATTTCTCCATCTTCTTAGTCGGGAAGCCCTTGTCGATAAATCTTTTAAGAGCTTCTTGACGCAACTGTTTCACCTTTGGAGTATCGTCAGCGGAAATCTTCTCCATCGAACCATTAGCATATTCGATGAATCTATTATGTAATATTACTTCTTGATTTTCCATAAGTTACAAAGTTTTTAATTAAAGTAATGTGTCTTTAATCCATTCGTAACCTTTTTCTTCAAGTTCTAAGGCAAGAGATTTATCGCCCGATTTCACTATACGTCCGTCATACATTACGTGAACGAAATCAGGGACGATATAATCGAGAAGTCGTTGATAGTGTGTGATAACGATGAATGCGTTGTCATCTCTATGCAACTGATTAACTCCGTTAGCCACTATTCTCAAAGCATCGATGTCGAGGCCCGAGTCAGTCTCGTCAAGAATTGCGAGTTGAGGTTCTAACATCGCCATCTGGAAGATTTCATTTTTCTTTTTCTCACCACCTGAAAATCCGACGTTTACATAACGATTCTGGAGTTTAGCAGTAATCTCTACCATCGCCTGTTTCTCTTTCATCATCTTAAGAAATTCCGGCATGGTGATGTTTGGAAGTCCTTGATATTCACGTTTCGCATTGATGGCAGTACGCATGAAATTCTGGATGCTCACACCTGGAATCTCGACTGGATATTGGAAACTGAGGAAAATACCTTCGTTGGCGCGGTCGGAAGGACTCATCTCTAAGATATTCTTGCCTTTAAACCAAATCTCACCTTCAGTAATTTCGTAGCCTTCTCTACCTGTGATGGCTGCTGCCAAGGTACTCTTGCCGGTTCCGTTAGGTCCCATAATGGCGTGAATCTCACCTTCGTTGACGGTTAAGTTAAAACCTTTTAATATTTCTTTGCCTCCTACAGAGACGTGTAAATTTTTTATATCAAATAACATAGTTCTTAATTTTCTTTAAGTTAAAAATAATTAACCAACACTACCTTCTAATGTGATTGACAATAATTTCTGAGCTTCGACAGCAAATTCCATCGGGAGTTTGTTCAAGACATCTTTAGCGTAACCATTAACAATCAAGCCGATTGCCTTCTCGGTGTCAATTCCTCTTTGATTACAATAGAACAATTGATCTTCAGATATTTTCGATGTCGTTGCCTCGTGTTCGAGTATTGCCGTGTCGTTGCTACATTCAATGTAAGGCCAAGTGTGTGCACCGCATTTGTCGCCGAGAAGTAACGAGTCGCATTGTGAGAAGTTGCGGCAGTTGCTTGCGTTAGGCGCAATTCTCACCAAACCGCGGTAGCCATTCTGACTGTGACCTGCGGATATACCTTTTGAAATGATAGTACTTTTACTATTCTTTCCGAGGTGAATCATTTTAGTTCCTGTGTCTGCTTGTTGGTAGTTGTTTGTCACTGCCACCGAGTAAAATTCTGCTGAGGAATTTTCGCCTTTCAGGATGCAACTTGGGTATTTCCAAGTAATTGCAGAACCCGTCTCAACTTGCGTCCACGATATTTTCGAGTTGTTGCCACGACAAATTCCGCGTTTTGTCACGAAGTTATAGATACCGCCTTTGCCGTCTTTATCGCCTGGATACCAATTTTGTACGGTAGAATATTTTACTTCGGCATCGGTCTCTGCAATAATCTCCACTATAGCGGCGTGAAGCTGATTCTCATCGCGTTGTGGAGCGGTGCAGCCTTCCATATAACTTACGTAAGCACCTTCATCAGCGACGATTAAGGTACGTTCGAACTGACCTGTATTAGCAGCGTTAATTCTGAAATATGTCGATAATTCCAAAGGACAGCGTACGCCTTTAGGAATGTAACAGAATGAGCCATCGCTAAATACGGCTGAGTTTAAGGCTGCGAAGAAGTTGTCGGTATGAGGCACTACAGTTCCTAAATATTTTTTAACTAAATCAGGATGTTGTTTCACAGCCTCGCTGAATGACATGAAGATGATTCCATATTTCGACAAAGTATCTTGGAATGTCGTCTTCACGGAAGTGCTATCCATCACAGCATCAACGGCGACGCCAGTGAGACGTTTCTGTTCGTCTAAAGAAATTCCTAATTTGTTAAAAGTATCTAATAATTCTGGGTCTACTTCATCAAGACTTTGCAGTTCTTTCTTTTTCTTAGGAGCTGCGTAATAGATAATATCTTGATAGTCAATTGGAGGTATGTTGAGATGTGCCCATGTCGGCTGTTTCATCGTCAACCATTTTCTGTAAGCTTTTAAGCGAAATTCAAGTAACCATTCTGGTTCTTCTTTTTTTGCCGAAATGAGTCTGATAATATCTTCGTTAAGACCTTTCGGCGCGAAATCTGTCTCAATATCAGTCACAAAGCCAAACTCATATTCTTTGTTGGTTACTTGTTCAATTATATTTTCGTTAGGATTTGAATCCATATTTATGTTTTAGGTTTAAATAATAAAGGTGTTTTTATTTTAAATTTTTACAAAGATACGAAAAATAATGATACGTTTAAGTCCATTTTTAGTGTTATATTTATAGTGTATAGTACAAACGACAAAGAATCCTTAATGTTTGTTAACAAAAAAAATATTATCATGATTGAAATTGTTAAAAATAGTTAATTACCAATAAAATAATCACGAAAATACTTGACAAAGGCGGTTCTGGTTTTGTAATTTTGAAGTCCAAAATTTATGGAATACGATTATGAAAGAGGATTTTATTTATTACTTGTGGGAGAATCGACTCTTACAGCTTGATTTGAAAACTACTGACGGTGAAGATGTCAAAATTCTTTCTGTAGGAACGCGTAATTATGATTCTGGTGCTGACTATAATAACGCACGTATTAAGATAGGGGGGACTTTGTGGGCTGGACAAGTGGAGATTCATGTGCGTTCATCTGATTGGTTCAGACATAACCATCAAAACGATGATAATTACAGTAACGTGATTTTACATGTTGTATATGAATGCGATAGTAAATCTCCTCCAATACCAACTCTCGAAATCAAAGATAAGTTTAATATTTCTTTGCTATACAATTATGAATCTTTTATCAATTCAAAAAACTGGATTCCATGCGAGGATTCTATTGGTGATGTTCAAGCGTTTACTATAGTTTCCTGGCTTGATAGAATGCTTATAGAACATCTTGAGAATGAATGTAAAGACTTGGATTTCAGGCTGAAGATTAATTGTTGTGATTGGGAACAAGCTTTTTATCAGCGGCTTATGCGTTATTTTGGTTTGAAAGTAAACAATGATTCTTTTGAATATCTTTCGCGACTGCTTCCTTTGAATCTTCTCTTGCGACATCGCGATAATGATATTTATATCGAATCGATGATGTTTGGTTGTGCAGGTTTTCTGGATGATGATTATGAAGAGGATTATCCTAATCTCCTAAAGAGAGAATTTCGTATGCTTAAATCTAAATTCGGGCTTAAGGTGATGCCTAATTCAAATTGGAAGTTTCTCAGGCTGCGTCCGTCGAATTTTCCTACGATAAGAATAGCGCAGATTTCAAAGATAATAACTAAAAACGGAGCGATGTTTTCTAAGATAAGAGACTCTAATAGCATCGATGAAGTAAAGGAACTCTTTGATGTTGAGTTGAGTGAATATTGGAATAATCATTATCAATTTGATAAGGTCTCCGATTATGTAAAGAAGAAAACTCTTGGTAAGACTGCTGTGGAACTATCTGTTATAAATACAGTGGTGCCTATGTTGTTTTATTATGGTAAATATCATGGATTGGAAAGTCACAAGGAGAAGGCGATGAATTATTTGGAAAGCATTGAGGCAGAGAATAATCTTGTGATAAGAAGTTTTAGTCAATGTGGATTGCACTTTCAGAATGCATTCCAAACGCAGGCTGCATTGTATATGTACGAACATTATTGTCGTCGTCGACGATGTTTGGAGTGTAGGATTTATTGTTTGTTGTCAAGAAGATGCTCAGAATGATTGTCACTCAACCTTGTATCCTATACAACCGCTGTATTGGTTGTCGTCACCTAGCATAACGTATATCACTAACGCCCCGTTTTGACCTGGTGAGAGATTCATTGTATAGATGCCGTCGTCTGTGATATTCCATTCGTAATACCATTCTTTGTCATTCACGATGGCCCATCTTTCACCTCTACGTGGCTGTATGCTGAATGTGTATGTCTGACCTTTCTTAAGTTTATAAGTCATTGGAATGGATATGATATTAAGATTTGCGCCCATATTGGTATAAATTACCGGTAGTTCTTTGACATTATGTTCTTTGATGAGTTCAAAAAGCTTGTGCTTGTCAACACCGGCGTCAGCCCATTCTTTCTCGAATAGATTCTCAACATTGCGGGCAAGAGGTGTGTCGAGAGGATAATGTTGTTTCAGCATATTCCAATCTTCTTCCGTAGGATCTTCAATGTCATATTTGATTATGTTAGACCAAACATCGTCGTGGTCGTGTATGCAGAAACTTATGCCACCTGTTTCCCGAGGCATAAATTCGATATTATAGATGCCGTCACCTTCATGATGCCAGTCATCTTTTTTATATAAAACCGTATTGTTGTTTGCTATTCCTATATTATGATCAGTTAGCATCTTGACACGTATAGTGTAGAATCTACCTATCTTAAGCGATTCTTGTAAAGGGAACTCTATAAATTGAAATTTCCCTTCGCCATCAGCATAAAATGCTGGCAGTGACAATTCGCGTCTCATGACCATGTCGTAAATGTCATTGGCATTCATTCCATAACTAATCCACAAAGAACTTACGGGAGGTAATGATAAGAATTTGCTACGTGAAATAGGTACATCAAGAAGCTGGTATGAATTATCAACAGGGAAATGAGTGAGAATCATCCATTCTGGCGATACATCAAACCATATCCAATAATCGTCACTTCGTGTAAATACATTTCCATCAACGCTGCCCGCACCCCATGTCGGATCTAATAAAATGCCATGATCTTTTTTCGTGTATGCAAAAATCCACCCATGTTCATCTGCAGTATACCCATTATGATCCTTTGTCGTACCTCCTACTATTTCAACTCTGATATCTACTGATTTAGCCATGTGATAGAAAAGATTGCAATAAGCCTGACAAACACCCTTTCGTTCATCCCAGCACCTGTCGGCATCATATATCTTGTAATCTGTATCATAACTTATATTGTCACAAATCCATTTGTAGATAGCGCATATTCTTTCATAATCGCTACCACATCCTTTTGTTATTGTTGACGTGACATCAGAATAGTCATATTTTGATTTGATAATATACGGGTTATGTTTATAATTTGGCTTTTTATATAATTCGTTATATCCAAAATATATTTTCTCTGGCAGGTGGGAACCATTCTCCGACACGGCACGAATCGAAACAAACATTAATATTATCACGAATATTCTTTTCATCATACGAATATGCAAATTTTGTAGCTCTGCAAAAATAGTAAATTATCGTCATAAAAATTTTAAAAGTAGATCCATACGTAGTTTCTATAAATAAGTCGTTTTAAAAATAACAGACAAATACTTTTGTGCAGCGCATGAATTTTCATTTGAAAAATATTCTATCTTTGCAAAGCATAATCACGCTCCTTTACTAACGTGATTGTCGGATATGCATAAAGAATTATTAATCTAAATTTATATTATGAAGAAATTATTACTTGTTTTAGCTTTTGCTGCTATGTCTTTTGTTTCAAATGCTCAGCTGTTTATGGCAGGAAGTATTTCCGCTAAATACTCGTCTGGAGAAACACGATATAACAAACCTTTTACGACTGTAGATAAGGATCCGACAGAAAAAGGGTTTGCAATAACACCAGCAGTAGGTTATATGATTCCTGGAAAGAGTTACGGCTTCGGATTAAGTTTGGGTTATGCATACACTTCAAAAAGTGACAGTGATTACTACCAAGAACATAACGGAGATGTTGTAGTTGAGCCACACAAAAACACATACACAAACGCTTTTGATATTGCGCCTTTCTTCCGTTATGCATACGCTAAGTTTGAAAAGATAACATTATATGCCGATTTAAAAATTCCTGTAGGATTCTCTAATACGAAAGAAGATTTCGATGATAAAACAAGCGTATTAGATAAAGGCTTTGTATTAGGAGCTCGTCTGATACCTGGTCTCACTTATAAATTCAACAATCATATCCTTTTCACTACAGAAATCGGATTGTTGAGTATAAATTATTTATATACAAGAAATACCAAAGCCAACAATGATGTTAAGATAGATAATGACTTCACAATTGGAGCTAATAACAGAACTGTAGCTTCGTTTGGTTTTGTATATTTATTCTAAAAGATAAAGAACTGAGAAATAAAGAAGCGACCCTATTTGGAGTCGCTTCATTTGTTTTATTATCATTCGCCGCATCCGCCACCGCAGCTGTCGCAGCAACTTTTATTGTGGCAGTGACCACCGCCGCAACCTCCGCCGAAGTCGGCTTCTGTCAATTCACGAACGTCTAAAATCTCGCCTGTGAAATATAATGGCACGCCTGCTAATTCAGGGTTGAAATCGACTTTAACTGTTTTCTCGCCAATTTCTAAAATCTTACCAGGAAATGGCTGATTGTTGTTGTCTGTAAACCATACCTGTGCTCCAACTTTGCATATTGTCTCGTTGAAAACGCCGTCTTGTACGAAGATGTCTTTATTTACATCTAACACATTTTCAGCTTTATGTTCGCCGTAACCTTCTTGTGGTGTCAAGGCAAAACCAAATGTTGCGCCAGGCTCTAAACCGTCTAAGTTTTCTTCAAACTTTGGTAACAACATTCCTGCTCCAAAAATTGCTTGGAATGGTTGTTCCTTAGTTGTTTCTTGGATTATTTCACCATCGGCTGTCTCGCGATGCAAAACGTATGTCATTGTGACTACTGTGTTTTTTGCTACTTTCATTTCTTATCTTTTTAATTTGTTATTAATAATTTTCAACTTTCAACTTTCAATTTTCAATTTTCAACTTTCAACTTTCAATTCGATCAGTATGTTCCAAACATTTTCCTTAAAATCCATTCAATTGAAACGAGCGATAAAATTACAAAAAATAATGATTTCATATTGATTAAATCTTTGTAATTTGTTTCTTCTCTCAATATTGATGCTATGGATTCTTCGTTTTCTAATGTCTCAGCAAGTAAAGATAATTCGTTAACATCAAAATTCTTACCTCCTGTTAATGTTGCTAAAGTCTGCATTCTCAATGCGTTGGCGACGAGGTCTTGCGCTTCGGCTCCTACGCTGACAACAGAGAAATTTCCGTTTTCTGAATAAATCTTGCCTCCAAGTTCTCCACGAACATTGAAATTGTATATTCCTTCTGGCAAGTTGTTGATATTCAGAAAATATGATTTGTTTTTCTTTGAGAAATCATATTCGTAAACATCTTTAGTGTGTTTGTTTACGAGGCGAATCTTTAAGTCAGCCTCATTCGTCAGCTCTTGACTAGGATTCTTTAAGTCGGCAGTGATGATGATGACTTCGTTGTTGAGATAACTGTCTTCATGTTTGACAATTAGCTCTTTATCTTTTTCTGTTAAAAGATATTTGACAGATTTAGTAAACAATTCCTCAAAATTGTCGTGATTTTTTTGATTGTAGTAATTGTATAACTTCCACTTCCAAACGCCAGTTCCCAGGAGGTAAATGTTTTTACGTCCTTCATTGTCGGTGGTGAAACTTAATAAAGGAGCCTGCATTATCACATCGTTGATATTCATCTGCAAAAGCATATCGTGATTTGAATTTAACGAAAATTCCAGATGAGGAAGTGAGAGAGGAGGAAACGCATTGACAGACTCAATCACTTTGTTATCAATGCTAAATAATCCAAAGTTCTGATTATAATGTGGCTTTATGTTAAGAACGCTGCTGACAGCGCCTTTGTCTATCTTCATAGAAGGTTGAATCTTGTTAAAAGCTTCAAAGTCTGTCTCTCCGCCGACTATATGGAAAATAGGAGTTTTTTTATTGTCTCTCAATGCTTTATCGAAGTCGCTGAGGTTGTGCATTCCGATATATGGAACCTGATGTAAGAATAGAATATCGTAATTTTTTAAGTCCGGCAATTCCTCATCTGAGAAAACTGTCTCTATTTCAAAATGGTCGCCTAAGATATTTTTCAAACTTCCTAAATCAGGATGCGGCGACTTGGCATAAAATAATGCTTTATATTGTTTGTCAATAACTTCAATAAAGAATCGTTTGTTGTTGTTATTCGTTATTTGTTCTTTGTCGATGGCTTTGATCTGAATGTCAATCTGCTTGACACCTTCGTCTTTAAGGTTTAAATTAAAGTCGATGTTTTTTGAAAAACGATTGGAGTTGATAGGAACGACTAACTCTTCAATGGTCTCATTGTCGAGCAACACTTTGACTTCCATATCTTTGTTACGACAATTAACGGCGTTGGCGGTTAGTCTTATTGGAAACATTGTGTTTGAAGGAGAAGTTCTGTTATAGAAAACGTCTCTTATATAAATGTCTGGATAAGTTGTTGTGTCGCCGAGTGTTATGCTGTAAATAGGAAAGGGATATGATTCTATGTTTTGTTCTGGAAGTGATGATTTGTTACAGATTCCGTCAGAGAGAAGGATGACCGCTCCTACATTTTTCTTGTAATACTTTTTCTTAAAAACATTTAAGACTTCACTGATGTCGGTATAATAATCTGAATAATTAATAGAGTCAAAGTCGCGGGTGCTGTTACCGAAAAGATATTTGTCAACATTGTATTTATTTTCCAATCTATTAATTAATGTGTCGATAGAGAGAATATAATCTGTCTTGTAAAAAGTTGAGTCTTTGGTTAGTAGGAGTGACGATGAATTATCTTGGGCGACGATTATCATAGCTGCTTCTTCCTTGTAGTTCTTAATTTTAAGAAATGGGTTGAAGAAAAGTAAAACAGCAATGCCAACCACGACGCTCCTCAAGATAAAGAGAATCGTTGATAAGGTCTTGCTATAATGCTGTTTCTTATTGCGAACATATAAGAGTGCAGCGTAGCAAAGTCCTGTAAATATGGCGATTACTATTGACCACATGTCGTTTTTTAGTTTTTGCTTTATTATTTCGCAAAGTTAATAAAAAGTGACTTATGTAAGTTGCTGGAACATTAATAAATATTGTTAAAAAATATTATGAATAATTTCGTTTATATTTTATAAAGAATTATTTTTGTTGTGAGAAAAAAATAATATGAACATGGATAATTTTGAGATAGAAGTAAACAAATGTTGCGACTTGTTGAACGAAGGTAAAGTGATTATATATCCGACAGATACGATTTGGGGCATTGGATGTGACGCTACTAATCCTGAGGCTGTCGAGAAGATTTTTGAAGTTAAAGAACGCTCCAAAGGCAAAGGTCTGATAATTTTGGTTGACAGCGTCGATATGTTAAAAAAATATGTCAAGAATTTTCCGAAGATTGCACCTGATATTATAAAATCGGCGAAAAATCCTTTGAGTATCATTTATTCAGAATCTGTTGGTCTTGCTGAAAATGTTTCATCGGATAAGACAATATGTATAAGAGTTGTTAACAACGAATTCTGTAAAGCCTTGATTCATAAGTTGGGAAGACCGATAACATCTACATCAGCCAATCTTACGGGCGACGCTGCTCCTTCGATATACGCGGAAATATCAGAACGCATTAAATCGTCGGTGGATTATGTGGTGCAGCTTTATCATGATGTTTTGACTAAGCCAAAGGCTTCAACCATAATAAGATTGTACGAAAATAACACATTCGATATTATCCGTCAGTGATGATTGAACCATCGAAATTTTGATTTGTTAATAAAAGAAAAAAGTATGAAATATTTAAGATTATTTTTAGTATTGATAATGCTTGGAACTCAGTTTTCCTTTGATTCACAAGCACAAAATAACGACATAAATCCAAAAACAACACTTCAGAAATTATCTACAACCTTTTATTTAATTAACAATTTTTATGTAGATACAGCCAATCTCGAAGAATTAACGGAAGAAGCTATAATATCGGTGCTCAAAGAGTTAGATCCGCATTCGGCATATATTTCAAAGAAAGACGTGGAGAAAGCCAATGAACCATTGGTAGGAAGTTTTGAAGGTATTGGTGTTACATTCCAGATTTTTCAAGATACGATTTTGGTTATCTCGCCGGTGCCAGGCGGTCCTTCTGATAGAGTAGGTATTTTAGCCGGCGATAAGATAGTTAAGATTGATGGTGAAGACGCTTTCGGTAAGAAAGTGACTAACGAATATGTGGCTGAGCATCTTCGCGGTAAGAAAGGTACGAAGGTAACTCTTGGTATAAAGAGAGGAAAGAGCGATGAACTCATTGATTTTGATGTTATAAGAGATAAGATTCCGTTGAATAGCATCGACGCTGCTTTTATGGTGGATAAGAATGTGGGTTATATTAAACTCGACCGTTTTGCAAAGACTTCAAATACAGAGTTTGAAGAATCGTTGGCAAAACTTAAGTCGCAGAAAATGAAATCATTGATTTTAGACTTAAGAGGTAATACTGGCGGTTATCTCAATGTTGCCGCCGAATTAAGCAATCAGTTTTTGAAAAAAGACATGACAATTGTATTTACGGAAGGCGACAAGAGTCCTAAACAGATTTTCAACACGGACAAAAACGGAAAATTCACCGATGGTAAATTGGTTGTCTTGATAGATGAAGGCTCTGCTTCTGCAAGTGAGATCGTATCTGGAGCGATACAAGACTGGGACAGAGGCGTTTTGATTGGAAGACGCTCTTTCGGCAAGGGCCTGGTGCAGAGACCTTTCAACCTTCCTGACGGCTCGGTTATACGTCTTACTACAGCAAGATATTACACCCCAACAGGAAGATGTATCCAACGCTCCTACGACAAAGGCTCTGAAGATTATTTTAATGAAATGACAAAACGAATGAAACACGGTGAGTTCTATCATGCCGACAGCATTCAATTCCCTGACTCATTGAAGTATTCGACTCTGGTGAGTGAAAGAACAGTCTATGGCGGTGGCGGTATCATGCCCGACATCTTCATGCCTGTCGATACAAGTTTTGCGACTAAACTATACACCGACTTGATAAGAAAGGGAATTTTCAATCGTTTTACCGTCGACTATGTGATGCAAAACAGAGAAATTCTCTCTGATGAATATGAAAATTTCAATAACTTTAATGAATATTTTGTAATAACAGATTCTATAATTGAAGACTTTAAAAAGTTGGCTGAAGAAGAAGGCGTGGAATGGAACGATGAACAATATATGCGTTCTGAACCGATGATCAAGTTGCAACTGAAAGCCTTGATTGCTCGTAACGAATGGAGCCAATCAGAATACTACAGAGTTGTGATGAACGAAGATAAGGTCGTCAAGAAGGCCATTGAGATATTGAACGACAGCAACCAGTATAGGAAAATATTGAAAAGATAGATTATTAAGTCTAATAATCAATAGTTTATAAAAATAAGGAGGATTGAAAACATCTTCCTTTTTTTATTTCTTTCAAAAAAATAATTATTTTTAAAAAACTCTTTTATTTTATTAGGCAAAGTCGTATATTTGTAAACTTTAAATTCAATTGGAAATAACGTTAAGTATAACTAAATTTAATTCAAAATGAGAAAAATCAACTCCATTATTAAAAGATTGGCACTCGCTAGTCTGATGTTATTTGCAGGGACTTCGATGTTCGCTCAGAATATTGAGTTAGCACCAAGTTCAAGAGGCATAAAAATCTCTGAATCTTCATTCAAAGGATTCAACTCAACATTCTCTTTCAGTAACATAGAAAGCGAATTGATCAAAACCGAATCAGGCGATTTCTCCGTACTTAAAATGGACAAGACCATCAACGGCGGCGAACTCGGCGGTCCAGCATTACCAATAGCTCGCGAACTCGTAGCTGTTCCTTTCGGAGCAACTCCTGTTGTTAAAGTCGTAAGTTACACAACAACCGACTATCAACTCAGCGACTACGGCATCGAAAGAGTTTATCCACAACAACCATCTTACAGCAAAGACACTAAAGTCGAGGATATGGTTTTCCAATACAATGAAAACGCATACCAGACAAGAGCCTTAAACAACGCTCCTGAGGTAAGTTTGAACGTGATGGGTACGATGCGTGGCGTACAACTCGGCGCATTACAAGTAGAACCTGTCAGCTACAATCCAGCAAACAACACTCTTCGCGTCTATAACGACATCGAATTAGAAGTCGTTTTTGAAAACGCTGACATAGCTAAGACAGAAGAGACTTTGCTCAGAACTTACAGTCCTTACTACGATGTAATCTACAAACAATTGTTCAACACAAGAGCTATCGAAAGTGTTTATGACGAACATCCTGACATCTTCTCAGCACCAGTATACATGTTAGTCATCGCTAACCGTATGTTTGAAGATGCAATAGAACCTTGGATTGAATGGAAAACACAAAAAGGCTTCTACCTCAAAGTGAAATATACAGATGAAATCGGCGAATCAGCTAACGACATTACAGAATATATCACAGGTGAATACAACAGCCAGGAGGTCCCTTCATTCGTAATTATCGTTGGTGACGAAGACCAGGTTGCTCCAAGTAGAACATCAGGCGTTGACTCAGGTCGTGTAACAGACTTGTATTATTCAAGTGTCGACGGTGACTATTATACAGACATCTATCACAGTAGAATGGCTTGTGAGACGGTATCTGAAATGGAAGCTCTCATCAACAAGATTCTCCAATATGAACAATATACAATGCCAGATCCATCATATTTGGACAACGTATTATTGATTGCTGGTGCCGACAGTTACTGGAATCCTGTCGTAGGTAAACCTACAATTCAATATGCTGAACATTATTATTTCAACGAAGAACATGGATATGAAAACGTTCATGTGTACTTAGGACCACAATATTCAGGTTGCTATACACACCTCGGCGATGGTGTCGGTTTTGCAAACTACACAGCTCACGGTAGCGAGACAAGCTGGTCTGATCCTCAATTCACAGTATCTAATGTCTATTCCTTGACAAATACAGACAAATATTTCTGGGCAATGGGTAACTGCTGTAACGCAGCTGACTGGGGATACTATTCAACTTCATTTGGTGAAGCTATGATCAGAGCAGAAGAAAAGGCAGCATTCAGCTACATCGGTTCATGTCCTGTAACTTATTGGTGGGAAGACTATTACTTCGGCGTTGGCGCAACAACAATCACAAACAGAATGCCTACTTTCGAAGAAACAACAATGGGTAACTACGATGCTCAATTCTTAGAAGACACTTACAACACTATCGCAGCAGTTCCTTTCGTAGGTAACCTCGCAGTGGCTTATTCACACACAGAAAGCGGCTATGAAAGCGCAGCAACAACAAGATATTATTTCGAAGCTTACCACGTTTTAGGTGACGCTTCTATAATGCCATATCGTTCAATGCCATCAGAGAATAGCGTTTCTCATCTTCCAACAGTTCCAATCGGAATGAACTTCTACACAGTAAACGCAGATCCAGGTTCATACGTAGGTATTTCACAAAACGGCGTTTTATATGGTGCTGGTATGATAGGTGAAGCAGGTACAGCAAACATTGAAATGACACCTATAACATCAGGCGGCGACGTTACAATTGTTGTTACACATCCTAATCGTGTTCCTTACGTTGCAACAGTTCCAGCAGCAGCAATGGAAGGTCCATATCTCGCAGTAGATAGCTTCACACCTTCAACAGTAGCAACTAACCAAGAAACACAAATCTCTTTAGTGATTAAGAATGTAGGTGCCGACGCAACAACAGCAGGCGGAACCGTTACATTAAGCTGCGACGCAGACTTCGTTACAATCGTCGACGCTGAAGGTTCTTTCAACAGCTTGGCAGCAGACGCTACAGCAACATTAGAAAATGAATTCGTCATCAAAGTTGATGAAGGCATAGCAAACGGTACAAAATTCAATGTCACAGCAACAATAGAATCAGGAAATGATTCATGGGAAGGCAGAATGAACTTCACCGTTGTCGCTCCTGTAATAGAATTCAAAGAGTTCGTTTACGCAGGCTCATTCGTTCCAGGTGAAACACAAACAGTGATGGCTAAGTTTGAAAACAAAGGCGATTATGCAGCAACAAACGCTGTTGTCAAAGCCACATCAAACGAATATATCACATTCGCTGAAGATACATTTGAAATCGGATCTATCGATCCATCAGGTGTCGGTTCTGCTATATTTGAAGTTACAATATCATCAAGCTGCCCAGCAACAGAAGCTATCGAACTCAACTTCGAACTCACAGCAGATAACGGCGTTGCAGCTGAAGGTACAGGATACTTAAGAAACACATGTCTCATCGAGTTCTTGTTAAACGACAGCTACGGTGACGGATGGAACGGTTCTACATTAACAGTGGCATTCGACAATGGCGATCCTAATAAGACTATTCAATTTATAGATGGTAATAGCTATACAGAAGTATTGGAAATTGGTTCTGGTGTTAAGGTTACTGTATCTTTCAATGTCAACGGCAACTATTGGACATACGAATGTTCATACAGCATCAAATATCAAGACGGTGATGAAATCTACAATTCAAACGGTGAACCTACTTCAGGTGTCAATACAGAATTCGTCGTCAACTGCGGCGGCGGTGAACCAGGAGAGACATATGATCCAGTTCAAAATCTGACAGCTACAGTTGATATAAACCAAGTAACTCTTACATGGGAAGCTGCAGCAGTGAAATACATCGTTGAACGTAACGGCGTACAAGTAGCAGAAACTGAAGAGACAACATTCGTCGACTCAGAATTGGCAAACGGAGTTTATACATATATGGTAACAGCTGTCTATGAAAACGGTCAGTCGATGCCAGCATCGGTAACAGCAGAAGTCAACACAATAGGTTTGGAAGAAATGGAAGTTATGTTCGCTATCTATCCAAATCCAGCTAAAGATGTCATCAACATCAACACTAACGCTGTTAAATATGAATATCAATTAATCAACAGTCTTGGTCAAGTCGTTATCGGCGGAACATCAAACGGCGCTCAACAAATCAACGTATCTGACATTAATAAAGGTATGTATTTCTTGAAGGTCATCGCTGACGGCGAAGCAAGAATCAATAAAATCGTTGTTGAATAAATAACATACTGAATAATATAGGGCGAAGTTCTGCTTCGCCCTTTTATCGTTAATACATTAATAATCAAATTAAATGAAAAAATTATTTCTATTCGTAGCAATGTTCTTGTTAGCATCAACATTCGGTTATGCGCAAGAATGGGTCGGCGTAAATAAAAATGCGCCTGTAAGAATACAAGAGACTTTGGTTTCGTCTTCAGAAGAAGAAATCGTTGTCGATGTTAAAGTTGCAGGTTTCTATCAGGAAACAGTAAAGACTCCTAACGGAAGTCAGCTTATCATCAGCGGTGAAGACATGGCATCTATGCTCATCAAAGGCGCACCAGATCTCCCGATGTATCCAATCTCAATGATTATCGGCGACAGAGCTGAGATGGAAGTATCTGTTGTGAAATCCAATTATGTAGATTTCGAAAACGTCGAAGTGGCTCCTTCAAAAGGTAACTTCAGTCGTCAGATCAACCCAGCTGACGTGGAATATGTTTATGGCGAGATGTATCAACAAGATGCTTTCTATCCAGCAACACAAGCATCATTGGAAGCACCTTATATCTTGAGAGACTTCCGCGGACAGAATCTCATGGTTTATCCATACGCTTATAATCCTGCAACAAAGACATTACGTGTTTATACAGAACTCCGCCTCGCAGTCAAGAAAGTCAGCGACAATGGCGAAAACCAAAAAGTTACTCGCAGAAACAGCAAGATTTCTCTCGACTCTGAGACAAAAGCTTCTTACGAACGTCGTTTCATCAACTTCGGAAATCAAAGCAAATACGATTTCATAGTTGACGAAGGTGAGATGCTCATCATCTGCATCGATGAATATATGGAAGCAGTACAACCACTCGTAGAATGGAAGAATATCTCTGGTCGTCCAACAACAATGGTCGGTGTTTCTGAAACAGGCACTGACGAAGCAATGAAAACCTACGTCCAAAATTATTACAACCAAAATCCTAACTTCAGATATTTGTTGTTAGTTGGTGAACACAATAACCTGCCACCTCATGCTATGAACTATAACGTTAGTTCAGACAACTACTACGGAATGTTGGAAGGCACCGACTATTATGAAGAAGTATTAGTAGGTCGTCTTTCTGTCAACTCTCTCGCTGACGCACAACATCAGGTTGGCAAGATTATCCATTATGAACGTGACATTGACGAAACAGCCACATGGTTGTCGAGAGCTGTCGGCGTAGCTGCTAACGAAGGTACAGGACATAATGGTGAAGCTGACTACGTACACATGAACTATATCCGTGACACACTTATGAACTACACCATCACTGAAATGTCGCAACACTATGCATACGTCAACAATCCTACAGCTTCTAATATGATTGCCGACTTCAACATAGGTGCTAGCGTTACAAACTACTGTAACCACGGTTCTCCAGACAGCTGGGCTGTAGCAAACTTCAGCAATACTCACGTACATCAGTTGACAAACGACAACAAACTTTCATTTATCTGGTCTGTAGCTTGTAATAATGGTCAGTTCGACTATCAAGAATGTTTTGCTGAAGCATGGATGCGTGCAAAGAACAATTCTACAGACGAACCTACAGGTGCAATCGGCGGAATGTTCTCATGGATTTCACAACCATGGATCCCTCCAATGTACGGACAAGATGAGATGGTCGCTATTTTAGCAGAATGGCGTCCTGGCTACAAACACACACTCGGCGGTGCATCAATGAACGGTAATATGTATGTTCTCGACATGTCTCCAGAAGATGCAGGTGAAACCCACAACTCATGGTTACTCTTCGGCGATCCTTCTATGATGGTAAGAACTGAAGCTCCTGAATCAATGGGCGTAACAGTACAACCTTCAACCCTCGTTATTGGCATGTCATCTTTGGTAGTTAACGCTGATGCAGACTTCGGTATCGCTACATTGTCGAAAGACGGTGAAGTGTTAGCATCCGCTTACGTAGAAAACGGCGTTGCTGAACTCGAGTTCCCTGCTATTTCTAACGTGGGCAACTTACAACTCGTTGTCATAGGTTATAATAAAGTTACTGAAGTCATAGACATCGAAGCAATCCCAGCTGACGGCGCATTCTTGATCTACGACTCACACGACTTTAATCAAGCTGACGGTCAGATGGACTATAACGACAACATCAGTCTCAGCTTAGACATCAAGAACGTCGGTAACGACCCAACATCAAATGTCACAGTAGAACTTTCAACAGAATCAGAATACATCACAATCACAGATGCTACAGCTTCTATAGCTTCTATAGCAGGCAATGCAACAGAAACACTTGCAAATGAGTTTGCATTCACAGTGGCACCTAACGTCCCAGATCAGGCAAAGATTGAATTCATGGTCACATGTTCAGATGGAACAGACACATGGGAGACATCATTCAAGGTTACTGCAAACGCACCAGTACTTAACATTAATAATGTAGAAGTAGACGGCGACTTACAAGCTGGCGGAACAGCAACTATCAGCCTTACATTTATCAACGAAGGTAATAGCGCAGCTTACGACATCGTCACTGAATTGATGAGCAGCTCACCAGACATTACAGTCACAACAACGAAGATTGAGACAGCAGAAGTTGCAGCAGGTGAAACATATACAGTGTCATCAGAATTCGCAATAGCATCAACAGTAGAAAACGGCTCAGTATATGAAATCCTCTATTCAACATTCGCTGACTTTGCAATATTCACATCAAAAGAAGTTATCACAATCGGTAACATTATTGAGAGTTTTGAAACAGGTGACTTCTCAGCATACAATTGGGAATTCGGCGGCAGTGCAGACTGGACAATTGAATCAACAGGAGCTTACGACGGAACATACTGCGTAAAATCTGGCGACATCATCGACAGCCAACAATCTGTACTTAAAGTGCAACTCGAGGTTCTCGCTGACGGCGAAATCAGTTTCTACACTAAGGTATCTTCAGAAAGCTATTACGATAAATTATTCTTCTTCATCGACAACGCTGAAAAAAATAATTGGTCAGGAGAAGTAGGCTGGACCATGTCATCATTCCCTATCACAAAAGGTACTCACACAATAGAATGGAGATATTCAAAAGACTATTCATACGATGAAGGTGAAGACTGCGCATGGGTCGACATGATTTCATTCCCTCCAGTAAGCATAGTTTCAGCTCTCAGCCCAGTTGAAAACCTCGCCGCTGAAGTAAACGCTTATACAGTTACATTGTCATGGGACGCATTGTCAGGTGCCGACGAATATATAGTACGCCGCGAAGGTGAAGAAGTTGCAACACAAACAGAAACAACATTCACCGAGACATTGGAAGAAGGAGGCGTATACGTTTACAGCGTCATTGCAAGAAACGGCAACAAATATTCAACACCTGCATTCGTGGTGGCAAACATCAGCACAGTGGGATTTGTAGAAATAGAAAACAAGAGTGTCGATGTTTATCCAAACCCAACAACAGGAATTTTGAACGTAGGACTTGACATCAACTTCGACGCAACAGTATACAACTATCAAGGTCAGGTTGTGATGAGAAATTATAATTGCAACAGACAAATAAATGTCGCTGAACTCTCTTCAGGAGTTTATTTCTTGGAAGTCAAGACAGATAACAGCGTATCGGTAACAAGGTTTATCGTTGAATAATATTGTTTGATATAATAAACCCATTAAGTCCGGCAATGAAAATTGTCGGACTTTTTTTTCTGAAAATAATTGAGATTAAATCGATTTTTACAAAATAATAATATTATCTTTGTGCATTCAAAAACAGTTTTATTTTTAACTCGTATAGAGAAGTTATTTAAAGGAACATCTAAGGTATTTTTTTGATGAAAAGATTATTTTTATTTTTAGCAATGTTCTTGTTAGCATCTACTTTTGGTTTTGCGCAAGAATGGGTCGGCGTTGATAAAAACACGCCTGTGAAAATTCAAGAGAGTTTGGTGTCATCTTCAGAAAACGAAATCGTCATCGACGTTAAGGTCTGCGGTTTTTATAAAGATGCGAGACAAACTCCAAACGGAGAACAATTTGTTATCAACGCTCCAGGCATGGCAGCGATGCTCGTTAAAGGAGCTCCAGACCTGCCGATGTATCCAATCTCAATGATCATAGGCGACAAAGCTGAGATGGAAGTCAGCGTGGTGAAATCAAACTATGTAGATTTTGAAAGTGTAGAAATCGCTCCTTCGAAAGGTAACTTTAGCCGTCAGATAAATCCAGATGATGTTGAATATGTCTATGGCGAGATGTACCAACAAGATGCATTCTATCCTGCACAACAAGCAATATTGGAAGCACCATATATCTTGAGAGACTTCCGCGGACAAAACGTGATGGTTTATCCATACGCATATAATCCGGTGACAAAGACATTGCGCGTTTATACAGAGATGCGCCTCGCTGTTAAGAAAGTCAGCGACAAAGGCGAAAACGTGAAGGCAAGCCGCAGAAATAATGTCATCACCTTAGACCTGGAAACACAAGCTTCATACGAACGTCGTTTCATTAACTTCAACCAACAAAGCAAATATGATTTCATTGAAGAGACAGGCGAGATGCTTGTTATTTATGCAGATGAATTAGTTTCAGCAGTTGAAGACTTGGTGGAATGGAAAAATATTTCAGGCCGTCCAACAACAATGGTTCCAGTTTCCCAGACAGGAACAGAAGGTGAAATGAAATCTTACATACAGAATTATTATAGCAGCAATCCGAATCTTACAAACATACTTTTGATAGGCGAATACGATGACTTGCCTCCTTATCCTACAACAGTAGACAACGGAGCTATCTCTGCCGAGACAGATAACTACTATGGTATGCTCGAAGGTAACGACTATTATGAAGAAGTGTTCGTAGGACGCCTCTCTGTTGCAGACCTTCAAGATGCTGCAAATCAGATCGACAAGATTATATATTATGAACGCGACATCGATGAAACAGCGACATGGCTCTCAAGAGGTATGGGAATAGGTTCGATACAAGGCAACGGTCACTTTGGTGAACGCGACTATGAACACATCGATCTTATCAGAGATACTCTCTTGAATTATACTTACACAGCCGTCTCTCAAAGATATGATGGTGTGGATTATAACTACGTCGATACAGACGATATAGAAGACGATTTGAATGATGGTATAGGTATAGCTAACTATTGTAACCACGGAACAAGTACAAGCTGGGTGGTGGCTGACTTCAACGTAGATAGAGTAAATGAATTGACTAACGATTATATGTTGCCTTTCATTTGGTCGTCAGCTTGTTATAACGGAAAGTTCAGTGTTGAAGAGTGTTTCGCTGAGTCATGGATGCGTGCAAGAAATAATAGCACCGACGCTCCAACAGGTGCCATTGGCGGTATGTTCTCATGGATATCACAACCTTGGATTCCTCCTATGTATGGACAAGATGAGATGGTTGCTATCTTGACTGAGTGGCGCGACGGTTACAAACATACTCTAGGAGGTGCCTCGTTAAACGGTAATATGTACATCCTCGATGTGTGTCCTACTGATGAAGGCGATACTCATAACACGTGGCTGCTCTTCGGCGACCCTTCGATGATGCTCAGAACCAAAGCCCCTGAAAGCATGAACGTGGTGTGCGGCGAGTCGATAATGATGGGAATGACAGAGATGACAGTTGAAGCAGACGCGGAATATGCTATCGCAACATTGTCGAAAGATGGCGTGGTGATAGCTTCTGCTAACATAGAAAACGGCCAGGCGATACTTAACTTCCCAGCTTTGTCGGAAAGCGGCAAACTTAAACTTGTCGTCATAGGTTATAACAAGGTCACTTACGTAAGAGATATTGAAGTCATCGCTACAGAAGGACCTCATGTCGTACATACTGGATTCGACATTAACCAAGAAGACGGTCAATTGGATTACGGCGAGATAATAGACCTTTCCTTGACGGTTAAGAACATAGGTATCGATGACGTTGATAATGTCAATGTGGAAGTTATCCCAAGTTCAAATTATGTGGCGATGATAGACAATAATGCAACAATAGCTTCAATGGCAATTCAAGAAACGGTGGCATTAGATAAGGCATTCCAATTTTATGTTACTAAGGAAGTTCCAGACCAAGAACTGTTGTCGTTCACTGTGAAATGCAGCTCGTCAACAACAACATCGACATGGACAAGCACTTTCGAATTGACAGCTAACGCTCCTGTGATAAAAGTCACTGAGGTAAGCATAGAAAGTGAAGATGATGTTTTGACCCCAGGTTCAAATGCGACATTACGTCTCGAAATTATCAACGATGGCAATAGCGATGTGAAGAATGTCGTGACAGAATTATTCGCTTCGTCATCGGAGATAGAATTTGAAAACGCCACTGTTGAAACAGAAGACATCGCGATAGGAGAGAAGGTCGTTGTCACATCAGACTTCAGCGTTTCTTCATCAGCAGTGATAGGTTCTACATACGAGATTTCTTATTCTGTTTCTTCTGGATATTATATCTATCAAGACACGTATTCTGTCAATATCGGTAATGCTTTTGACAGTTTTGAGTCGGGCGATTTTTCAACATTGGCATGGGAGTTTGCTGGCGATGCTGAATGGACAATTCATAATGACGCCGCCTTTGAAGGAGCATTATGCGCAAGGTCCGGTGACATCGATGATAATGAAAGCTCGAGTCTCATCCTTACATTAGACCTCCCTGCAGACGGTGAATTGAGCTTCCATAAGAAATTACACTGCGACTATTACGACAAATTCTTCTTCTATATCGATGGAGTAGAAGTCGCAATGTGGCGTGGCAACAACGGAACAATAGTCGATTGGGAGCAATATACATGCAATATGACAAGAGGTACTCACACAATAGAATGGAAATATAAGAAAGACCCATCTGATAGTTTCGGCGCCGATTTCGTATATATAGACAATGTCATATTACCTTCTTTAAACATAATAACATCGTTGCCGGCAGTTGCTAATCTTACCGCTGAAACAGATGAGTCTGTGGTGACCTTGTCGTGGAATGCAACTGCTGACGTTGAGGAGTATATCATAAAACGTAATGGCGAACAGATTGCAGTTCAGACGGGAACAACATTCACAGAAGAACTTCCTGATGGATTATATACTTATAATGTGGTGGCAAGAAGCGGCTCGAATTATTCACTGCCAGCCTTTACAGCTGTTGAGGTAGGAAATTCCTTGGACGTTAATGAGGTTTATGATGAGTCGGTGAAAGTATATCCAAATCCTGTGTCGGATGTTTTGTATGTAAATATTGAAGAGTCTTTCGATGCTGTGGTCTATAACTATCAGGGCCAGATTGTTAAAAAATGTTATAACAGTCATTCGCAGATAAATGTGTCAGACTTGTCGGCAGGAGTTTATTTCGTGGAGATTAGAACAGCCGATAAGATATATGTAAATAAGGTGGTAGTTAGATAATTTATTACAGAAAACTAGAATTGAAGTATAATTAAAATTTAAGATTATGAAAAGGAACTTGTTGTTGTTTGCTCGAGCATTAGCTGTAGTATTGCTCGTGACATTCATCCATTCATGTAAGAAGGAAAATGTAAAGAAAATTGAGATTGACAACCAGTTTGCCTTGTCGTTGTTCAGCGATACGGTCAGAATCAGCGACTTGCTAAATGGCACGGATTCGACAATGTCTCAGTTTATCAAAGTTAATGAAGAAGGTAATATTTATGCCTATTATTCCGACTCCATTAAAAATGCTGTCACAACTCAAGACGTACTAGGCAAACTCGGAGACGTGACCTTCGAATCGAGCAGTGAGTTTGAATTGCCGACATTACCTTCGTCACCAGTAGAGATACCATTAGATTTGCCTTTAGAAGATATGTTTTCAATACCGTTCGAATATGAAGGTTATGAGATTTCGTCTGTGACTTTAAAAAGCGGTATGATTAATTTAAACATCTACACCGACTTAGATATTATAGATGAATTAACCTTGTCGACTGATGAAATAAAATTGAGTGATGGCAGTAATCTTGAACTTGAACTCAATTTAGGCGGGAGCACTTATTCTTCTTTAGAGATAGACCTGGCTAACTGCACCGTCATTCCAATGAATAACAACGTCACTTTCTCTGTAATGCTTAAAGCGACAGTGCCGGCTAATCAAGAGTTTGGCGGTATGTACAACTTTGATATAAACGGCTCTATAAGAGATATTGAATTTAAATCTATCGATGGTGCTATAGAAAACACTAACTTCGTTTTCGAGGGAACTCAAGACTTTATGATTAATTTCCCTAACTTTTATGGTGACCTGAAAGTGGCGACCCCTGAGTTCAGTATTAAATATATTAACTCATTCGGCTTTGAAGCACAAGGATTTATCGATTCGTTATATATGAAAGATGCCGACGGAATGATGATATCTCTTATTAAGGACTGGAACGAAGTTGATATTGTATTGCATTCAACAGGAGAAGACTATGGATATATAACCGATCTGGATGACGAACTCGTCGACGAGGTAGATGTCTTGCATGACTACAGAAGTGTTACTTTTGAAGGTAACATCATTATGGGATGTGAGAATGCATCTGGCGATATGATTACAGATGATTCGCATATCGACGTTATTGCAGACCTCGCTCTTCCTCTCGAATTTAATATCGACAACCTTGCTTATGTTGATACCCTGGATTTCAGTCTGAATATAGGTTCCGAGAATGAAGATGGTTTCCATGTGGAAGATGTCTTCGATGAACTCGAGTTTAAATTCGTATTTGAGAATGACCTTCCTATAGAGATAAAACCTCAGATGTATATCATGGAAAACGGAGCAGTTATCGATTCGTTGTTTGATGGAACAGCCTGCATACATGGTAACTTCGACGGTCAGTTGGTGGAAGACGTCATCGTTGTAAAGGTTGTTGATGAGAAATTACATAATATCCAACTTGCCGACAAACTGCTTCTTAATATCAGATTTTCATCTCACGGCAATAATGTGGTCATTAATGCTAACGACTTCTTCAACTTGAGAATCGGTCTGAAGACAAAGACAACTGAAATTTACACAGAAGATTTAAACTTTTAAAACGATATAGACATGAAAAAGATATATAAATTATTTGTGATAATTGTTTTGCTGTTTGGAAGCACGATGGCGAAAGCTCAGAATGACGGCATTGCTTTGACATTGTTGCCGCACCTTTCATATAACAACTTCTATAATCCTTCGGTGCCAACAGAATCGAAGGTGGTGTTCGGACTCGGCGTCTCTAATATCGGATTCTCGGTGTACAACTCAAGCGTTAAATATAAAAACCTCTATAATTTTGAAAACGGATTGCCAGTCTCACTAGATGCTAATAAGTTTATTAACAGCTTAGATGAACATGACAACTTTATCAATACCAACTTCTCGTT
This sequence comes from Bacteroidales bacterium, assembly GCA_045592965.1. Lineage (GTDB taxonomy): Bacteria > Bacteroidota > Bacteroidia > Bacteroidales > F082 > Limimorpha. Next base: position 28,632 of record JAZNVS010000019.1, read on the forward strand.
AGATATAGTACGAGTGGGTATGAAATTCGGTAAACTGTTCGTCGATTTCGACTGGCGTGTTCGTTATAATGGTGAGATTCACTATTCGAGAGACTTCTTAGGCTTCTTTGTCAATGGTAATGCTCATTATCTCGGTCAGGACAATCCTGCTGAATTCAGCATCGGAGCCGACATCAATTTGTTCACAGAATTCGGAATAGGATTGCAATATAGCATCAATGATAAATTGTCTGTAGGTATCAGACCTAAGTTGTTATTTGGTTTGGCTAACCTTTCTGTCAATGATGACCAGACATACATCTACACAGATCCTGACACTTACGAGATGACGGCCGATGTTAATATTAATATCAAGGCAGCAACAGCATTCAATGTTGACTTAAATAGAATGAGTGAATTTAGAAATTTTATTGATACTGTCAGAATCACAGATATTTTAAGTATAAAAGAAAATTTAGGTTTTGGTATTGACTTCGGTGCTACATACATCTTCAATGATCATATAGGTGTCTCGGCAGGTGTGTATGACCTAGGTTTTATAAAATGGACAGAGGCAAAAGAAAAACATAATCATAAAGATAATGTCGTAGTGAACGACGCTTTGATAGACGACATCAACGACGTCTTGAACATGAACCTTGACTTGACAAGTTTGTATGAAGGTCTCATCGAAGATATTTGGGACGACGACTCTCTCTATCATGGTGAAGACTATAAGACATCACTCAAGACAAGGATTATGTTACAAGGTTATTATGAACTGATGCCAATGGCGAGATTCACAGCTATAGGACAGATGTATTATGTGAAAGATAAGTTCCGCCCTGCATTGACACTCGCTTATAGCGGCTCGTTCTTTAAATTCCTTAACTTCACTGCAAGTTATACGGCATCTAAATATGTAGGTAACTCCATAGGCGCTGGTATCAGCCTTAACTTCGGACCTCTTAATATATACGCCGTGACAGACAATATCATGATAGTGTCTAAGATTGGTGCTTCAACAACAAAATTGTTAACAAGCTACGATTCTGCAAACGTGCGTTTTGGTATGGTGTTTACCTTAGGAAAGGTTAAGAAATAATTTTATAGATAATACGTGAGAGCGGCATTTGAAATGTCGCTCTTTTTTTTATATTTGCAAAAAAAAATATTTATATATGAGAAAACTATTTTTATCAATCGCATGTTTGTTTTTAGTACAAACTATTTTTGCTCAAGAATGGCATTCCATCAACACCAAATCAGAAGAAAGCTATTCTACAAGACTTATTAAATCGACTAACGAATCTGTTGTTATTGATTTGTCGTTAAATGGTTTTTACACAAATCAGACTTCATTACCAAATTCCGTAATCATCACTAATGAAGACATGGCTCCTCTCTCGGAAGCCGGACAACCCAACATCCCATCGCTTTCCATACCTATTATAATTAATGACATGGGCAAGATGGATGTCAGAGTCTCCAAGGTAGAATATCTCGAATATAACGATATTGAGATAGCTCCATCAAAAGGTGAATTCCCTCGCAGCATAAATCCTGACGATGTCCCTTATACTTACGGAGACGTCTACCAACAAAATGAATTCTTCCCTGCAACAAACGTAAAATTAGATTCACCATATATTTTACGTGACTTCCGCGCACAGAACATCATCGTCACGCCTTTCGCATATAATCCTGTCACAAAGACATTGAGAGTCATGCATAAGATGACAATAGAAGTTGTCTCGACAAAAGAAGAAGGCGAAAACGAATTAGCAAGACGTTCTAATACAATAAATATGGATTCCGAATTTGAGAAGATGTATTCGAACCGTTTCATCAACTATAAAGAATCAGGTGCGAAATATGATATTATAGAAGAAGAAGGCGACCTCCTAATTATCTGCCACGACGCTTTCATGAGTGCCATGCAGCCTTTCGTAGAATGGAAAAGAGCTACCGGACGTAAGACGACTATGGTAGGAACAAGCGTCGCTGGAACTTCAGCCGACAATGTCAAGAATTATATCTCATCACAATATGAAGACAATCCAAATCTCGTCCATGTTCTGTTAGTCGGAGATTATCAACAATTGCCAGGAAAATACCTGACTATGGGCTCAGGTTATTTTGACGATTACTCAGGTTATTCCGACTGGTGGTTCGGACAATTAGAAGGTAACGACCGTTACAACGAACTCATCATCGGTCGTTTCTCTGCAGAGTCAACATCTGATGTGACGACACAAGTCAACAAGGTCATTCATTATGAGAAAGACATAGATACAAGCGCAAGTTGGCTTAAGGTTGGTCAAGGTGTGGCTAAAAGAGAAGGTCAGACTGGACATAATGGTGAGGACGATTATCAACACATGGATAAAATAAGAGATGATTTATTAGGATACAATTATACAACAGTTCACCGCGACTACCAAAATGTTACCGGTGTCTCATCATCTGCCGCTCAAATCAGTCAGCATATCAACGAAGGTGTAGGCATCATCAACTATTGTAACCATGGAAGTCCTACAGGTTGGGGAGTTTTCAGCTACAGCAACTCGCACGTCAACGCCTTGACAAACGACTACCAATTGCCTTATATCATATCGGTAGCTTGCAACAATGGCGAATATACATACTATCAACCTTGTTTCGCAGAGACATGGATGCGAGCCACAAACGTAAACACCGGCAATCCGACAGGTGCTATCGGCGGCATGTTCTCTTATATCTCACAACCATGGACACCACCAATGTACGGTCAGGACGAGATGATAGATATTTTCGTGGAATCATATAATAACAACATCAAACGTACTATGGGCGGCGTTTCCCTAAACGGTAACTTTAAGATTTTAGACTTGGGTCATAACAACACCTCATATTACGCTACATACAATACTTGGACACTCTTCGGCGATCCTACACTGACCTTGAGAAACGACATTCCAGAAACAATGACAGTAACTCATAACTCTGAAATGTCAAAACAAGCAACAGGATTCGTTGTGAGCGCCAATAATGCAGAAGGCGCAAAAGCGACACTCACAAGAAACGGAGAAATGATGGGAACAGCAACAATAGAAAACGGTTCCGCATTGATTACTTTCGAAGCTCCAATGACGTTAGGCGAAGCTACACTCACAGTGTTCGGCTATAACAAAGTGACTTATCAGACAACTATCAATATCGTTGAGAACGCCGATGAACCTCTCACGGTTAACATTACCACAAATAACGATGTCGTCATGCCTGGTGGATCTGTGTTATTGAACGTAATGGCTTTCGGAGGCACTTATAATTACACATATTCATGGTCACCAACAACAGGTGTTAACGGTGTCAATTCTCCAAATCCTATTGTCACACCATCTCAAACAACGACATACACATGTACGGTCAATGATGGCGAAGATACGGCAACTGCCTCAGTAAAAATTACGGTAGTATGCCCTCCATCAAATCTTGAAGCAGAAGTTAATGGAAGCAACGTAACCCTCACATGGAACGAAACGACACCTGACGCAGTTTATAACATATACCGCAATGACAGCAAAATAGCATCAAATATAAACGCTACTTCTTATACTGATGAAAATCTCGCAGAAAACAGTTATATCTACAAAATAACTTCTGTTTATGAGAACCTCGAATCACCAAAGAGTGAAGGTGTAGAAGCTATAGTGTATGAGTTGTCAGTGTCAACATTCGCCAACCCTGGACTTATAGTGAAAGGCGAATCGACAGAGATCTTCGCTTACGTCGATGGTGCGAGCGGTGACGTGTCTTACTCATGGACTCCAGCCGAGTCGCTCGAAAACCCTAACGCTTCATCAACAGTGGCAACTCCTTTGGAAACTACCGTATATACCATCACAGTCACTTGCGGAAATCAATCGGCAACAGCAAGTCAGCAAGTTAAAGTCCTCGTGGAACCGCAAAACGTAAAGGCGACAGTAGAAGGAAATATCGTCACTCTCGAATGGGACGAAGTTGAATTAGCAGAATATTACACAGTATCTCGCGACGGTTATGTATATGAGACATACGTTCCTACAACGACATACGTTGATGACGAAGCTGCATTCGGCAATCATTGTTATACAGTACAATCTGTTCATAAAGCTTACGTCTCACCTCATACAGAGGAAGTTTGTGTTGAAGTTGAAGGATGTGAATCTGCTAAGAATCTTGAAGCTGAATTTTACGAGTATGAAGGTGAGTACGGTGCTGTGGTAAAATGGGACCGAATAGAATCGTCACTCAACCTTACAGAATATAGAGTTTATAGAAGTACCGATAACGAGACTTACAAACAAGTCCAAACTTTAGTCAACGTCCCAAGCTTGGATCATTATGAATTTTCTGATATGATGTGCGAAGACGCGACATATTACTATAAAGTGACAGCTTACTACGCCGACATCGACTGTGAATCTGATTATGCTTTGGCAGAAGGCTCTGACGACGACTTCGTAATGGTTGAAGTGGTTTCTGTAAATGAAAACATATATAATCAAGTTAAGATATATCCGAATCCGGCAAAAGACAGAATTAAGGTTGAAGCCGATCATATCAAGACGTTGACAATCGTCAATATGACAGGACAAGTCGTAATGAGTCAAGATGCCGACTCAGACGAGATGACACTCGACTTGAGCGATTTTGAAACGGGAATGTATATGTTACAGATCGTGACAGAAACAGGAGTCGTTACAAGACAAATCAACATTATTAAATAATTTTAAGGGGGCTTTATGAGTCCCCTTTTTTCTTTTTAAAAATTAATGATATGGAAATAAAATTTATAGGAGCAGCAAGAGAGGTGACGGGCAGCAAGCATCTTATCACGACACGTCACGGAAAGAAGATATTGTTAGACTGCGGAATGTTCCAAGGTAAAGGTCTTGAGACTGACGCGTTGAATAGAAACACTATGGTTGACCCGTCCGAGATCGACCATATCATTCTTACCCACGCTCACGTCGATCATTCAGGATTGATACCTTATTTCTATAAGAGAGGTTTCCGCGGTTCTGTGATTTGTACGCAGGCAACACGCAACCTTTGTTCAATCATGTTGCCCGACAGCGGATTCATACAGGAAAACGATACTCACTGGTTTAACAAGAAAAGAGCTCGTCAGGGATTGAAACCCGTTGATCCTATTTATACGGAGAAGGATGCTCACGCTTGTATGGAACTATTTATCAGCGTGCCGCTTAATCGTCAGTTCCATATCGACAATAATATAAAGGTGAAGTTCACCAATACAGGTCACTTGCTCGGAAGTGCCGCAGCTACGATAGAAATAGACGAGTTCGGTGAAGTGACAAGAATTGGTTATACAGGCGACATCGGTCGTAGCAACAACTACCTGCTACGCGCTCCCGACGCTTTCCCGCAATGCGATTATCTTATCGTGGAAAGTACTTACGGCGACAGACTCCATCAGAACAAACAGCTCTCGGAAGACGAATTGTTAAGAATCATCAAGCATACTTGTGTGGAGAAAAAAGGAAAACTCATCATCCCTTCATTTGCTATCGGACGTACACAGGAGATTGTTTATATCTTGAACAATTTCTACAACGAAGAGAAATTGCCACATATCCCTATCTATGTTGATAGTCCTTTGGCTGTGAATGCGACAAACATCTTTAAACTGCATCTCGATTTGTTCAATAAGAATGTAGCAGAAGTTTTGGAATATGACGAAGACCCATTCGGATTCGGAACATTGAAATATATAACTAACGTCAATCATTCCAAAGCCTTGAACGCAAGAAAAGAACCTTGTATCATCATATCCGCTTCTGGCATGATGGAAGCTGGTAGGGTAAAACATCATATCGCAAATAATATCGACGATCCTAAGAACTCGATATTGGCAATAGGTTATTGTGCACCTACTACACTCGGAGCACGAATCCTGAGAGGCGAGAAAGAAATCTCCATCCATGGAATGCCTCATCAGGTTAATGCGGAGATATTCAGTATCGATGCCTTCAGCGGTCATGCCGACTATCAGGAGATGGAACAATATCTGCGCTGTCAGAATCCCGAGAAAGTCAAGAAAGTGTTTATCGTTCACGGTGACTACGAGGCACAAGTTCCGTATAGCAAGGTTTTGGAGAAAGCCGGATTCAATGATATTGTGATACCGAAACCAGGAGAAACTTTTAAAATTGAAAGTTGAAAGTTGAAAATTGAAAATCTGTAGAGACGTACCAATGATACAAAAAAAAATAAACGATATATCATTGTTGCGTCTCAGAAGAATTTGAATATAAAATATGTAATTGGTGCGTCTGGGTATTATATCAACAGAATTCTATGGCATTTGTTCCAAGAGATATTCATGTAGTGGAATTACATTGACGACTTTGTTATTGTAAGTGAAAATATCTTTTTGGGAGAATGTAACAATCGTTCCGTTTGCGACTGATAAATCGTCAAGTGCATTGAAAATACCGTTAAGTTCTCGTTCGGTATTGAAATCGGTTAACTCGCTGCAAACTTGAATCAGATGTTTATTACTGTTATCAATAGCTACGAAATCGCATTCGCCTTTGTTTTGATAGTAATAAATCTGTTTGTATTTTCTTCTCAAATGTAAGAAAACAAGATTTTCCAAAATATGACCATAGTCGTCTTTCATTGATCTTGACAATGCGGAAATTATTCCTGTATCAACTGCATAAATCTTGCGAGGATGTCGCTGTTGTACTTTCAATGAATAATTGAAAAACGGAACAAAGAAAAATAGATAAGCGTTTTCAATATATGAGAGATATTCGTTGATAGCTGACACTGATTTAATGTTGAACATGCCAGCCAATTTGTTTGAAGATATATAATTTCCAACATTTGAAATTAAATATGAAGCCAACATCCTTAATGATGAGATATCTCTAATGGAATATCTTACAGCTATGTCTTTCAGTAAGATGTCATCAACTAATTGAGAAAGTATGATTTTCTGCTTGTTTTTAACATATTCAGGCATTCCTCCAAATTCCATATATTGTTTGGATGTTTCTACGGATGGATTCAATCCCTCGTACTTCAAAAACTCATTATAGGAAAAAGGGAATAATTCAAAACCTATGTTACGGCCAGTAAGATGTGAAGACATTTCTATACTTAAAAGTGAGGCGTTAGAGCCTGTAACATAAACCGTAAATGATTCTCTTAACAATTGATGCACGAATACTTCCCATTTGTCCATTATCTGAATCTCATCTAAAAATACTACCTCTATATTTCTTTCTTTCAAGATGAGATGGAGCCTGTTAAAGTCGGTTGCGTCAAATGAACTGAATCTGATATCGTCAAAATTTATAAATACCACATTCCTTTTCTCTTTACGTAGTTTCTGAAGTAGCAACGTGCTTTTTCCGCATCGTCTTAATCCAGTTACAACTGTTGCGAATGAATCTATCTGCGGTATGCTGGCAAATACTTCCCTTTGTAATCCCGCATTGATACTTTCAAAATCTTTCTGCTGGTTGTCAATTACATTTTCTAATATCTCTTTGGTAATCATATTATATTTTTTTTGCAAAAATAAATATTTATTTGATATTGTCAAATATATTTATTCGATAGTAACAAATATAATAGTTTAAAGTTTATACAAAAAAAACGGGCAACAGTCATCAGACATTGCCCGTTATTAGTTTGTTATATGAATCGTATTCTTATTTCTTCACCACTTTCTCTATCGTATGGTTATTGTGAGTGTCAAATATCTTCACGAAATAAATTCCTTTTGTCAGATTACTCATGTCGATGATATTATTTGAATAATATCCGACTATACGTCCTGTCAGATCTGTAATCTCCGCGTGCGAGAAATCATGCATCTCAATGTTTAATATTCTATCTGTAGGATTTGGATAGACATTTAAATTAATGTCAGCTCCTTTAATATCTAAAACACCTCTGTCTTCAAACATAACTTTCTGACTTTCTGAAGAACCTGTTTCATAAACATTGTAGGTACATATTTTATATTCGTATGAACCGACAGGTGTTGTATCTGAAAATTCAAAATTATTATTATCTTTCGGAATGCTCATAGTTAGAGTGAAGTTGTCTTCAGAAGTTTCTTTACGATAAATGTTATAAAAAGTCTTTATGTTTTCTCCTTCCATCTCATCCTCCATATCCCAATGCAGATTGTATGTGATTCCCCATACGTCAGTATCTTCCGTATTTTCAGGATCTATTTCTTCTGTACATTCATCTTTCGTAAAATAAGTGTTTTTAGGACTATATGACGGACGTACATCACAATTATATACCATTGAAGTACATTCATCCCATAAGTAAAATACATTCTGAATACCATATATATTTGTACCATGAGGTGCGTCTTCATCAATAAAAGTGACATCGCTGTCTTCAGGAACAAACTGACTTATAAGTTCTCCGTTACGATATACTCTGCAGCTATCGGCATAGAGTACAACTCCACCTGCGTCTTGATAACCTAATGTTTCAACAGCGATACCTTGTTGAGTTTGTGTGTTCTCGTCCAACATCGGCTGCCATCCTGTAATTGGGGAATAAATTCTTGCTTCTCCTGTTGTAGTCTCTCCTAATATCGTTTGCGGCACCACATGAACTTGGGCAGCATCTGAATTTAATGTTCCTGTAAACGAAGCCACAAACCAGAATGTTTTTTCTTCATAATTTTCTGCTAATTCAAGAATGTCAACATCAACGTAGAAGATAGGACGGCTGACATCGGAGAAGTCATTTTCAGCTACACGATATATATTTGCATTGCCGCCTCTAAAGAAACGATTCTCATCATCGCCGCCTGCAATTACATTGCCGCCGTTGAGAGGGTCTCCGTCGTAAATTGTTATATAAGCTCCGTTGATGGTCGAGAATGGAGTCGCTCCTTCATAAAGATAGAATCTAAGGTAAAAAGCTTCGTAACAAGTAAACTTATCCATGACTTTGTAACCATTATCCTTATCAGCTGCAAACCCTAACGTTCCTAAGCCGCTATGCAATGAACTTATGTTCCAACCGTTATTGTATCCGGCGTTCTCGTGTGTGACAAGATCGCAATCTGGGTCTCCCCAGTACGGACCGACATCTTCGTTTACCCACGAAAGACGGACTTTATTATCTTCAGTAAAGTTGCCTTTAACGTTTTTGACACCCATGCAATAATCGCCTTGAGCCTCGACAAATGTAACCCCTACAAATGTCAACAGAAGTAGAAATGTAATCTTTTTCATGACAAAAGTTTTAAATTATTCTTCTGCAATAATAATAATAATAATAATAATATCCAAATAATTTTATGGAAAGAGTGTGAATTTTTTTGTCAAGGGGATTTATAGAAGTCCCCTTAATCTTTAATCTTCCTTTTAATATATCCCACACCTGCGTAAGCGAGAGGAGTTCCGAAGACGACTTCTATTCCTAACTTCATGAAATATTGTGTCGCTATCATCATGATGATGTCGCGTGTAGTCATCGTTCCAATGAATGCTATCAACACAAAAGGGACGGTATCTAAGAGATGGGCAGCGATGGAACTTCCTATAGTCCTGAGCCATAAGAATCTTCCTTCTGTTCTTTTCTTGATCTTATCCATAAGCCAAGAGTTCGACAATTCTCCGAGAAGGAATCCTGTCAACGACGCTATGACGATTCTTGGCACGTAAGTGAAGACATTGTCGTAAGCTATCGCAGTACCTTCCAGATAATCCGGTGAAGGAAGCCAAACCGCCACCTGTGTGAAAATCATCATAATGATGTTACAGAGGAATGTCATCCATATCACTTTCTTAGCTTTATGATAGCCCCAAATCTCCGTGAGGATGTCGCCGAGCATATAGGCGAAAGGGAAGGTTATAGTACCTGCATCGAAATAGATGATATCAAAAAAACTGATTATTTTCACCGCCATGATGTTCGACACTAAGTAAAGAGTGACAAATAGAGCGGTCACGACCATAAACGGCATCTCGCCATTTGTTCGGTTTTTTAAAGGGTTTTCCGAGACCTTGTTCATAATGATAAATTTTGCGCGAAGATACTAACTTTTTTCGATTACAATCACTAAAAGTTAATAAAAATGATGCGTCAAAATACATAATCACGAAGTATTGCTCAAGGTCTGTTGTCAGTTGACTGTTGACTAAAAAAAAGAGAGTCTCCATTACAGAAACTCTCTTCCTTTAGTCATTCGACTTTCGTCTTTAGTCTTTTATCATATTGCTGCTGAGATCAAGAATGTTGCTGCCACTGCGATGATAGCGTAAAGTTCAGGGAAAGCAGCCAAAATCAATGTCTTACCGAACACATCGTGACCGTTGCCGATAGCAGTGATACCGTTAGCGCAAAGCTGACCTTGACGGATAGCTGAGATAAGGCCAACAACACCGAGGAACAAACCGCAGCTGAAGATAGCCAATGCCTGATTCATAGTGATGGCATCTGACAAATTACCTTGCAACAAGAAGAATCCTAAGAATCCGTACAGACCTTGTGTACCAGGCATAGCACTTAAAACCAAGTAATTACCGAAAGCTTCGTCATTTTTTTTCATCGCACCTACTGTTGCGTTGCCACCATACGTTACGCCGAGTGCACTACCGATACCGCATAATCCAATCATCAAAGCGATACCTACATAAGCTAAAATTAATGCTGTTGTCATAATGTTAATTTTTTATTTGTTATTTATTTTGTTAATTTTCTTTTTTATTTTAGTCACACGTCCGTGTGCCTTTACATGATATTTTATTAAGATTGTAAATTGTACATTGTTAATTTTCAACTTTCAATTTTCAATTTTTCCTAAATGGTTCATATTCTTTTGCTCCACCGACGAAACCTGAATTCTTATAGAACTCTACAAATGTCAGACGCATAGGGTGAACGAAAGCACTCAATGCCGATAACGCAATGTTCATGGCGTGACCGAATATCAAGATCAGAAGCATCACTATAGTTCCCACTACAGGAATATCTGGACTCATATTCATAGCTAAGTCGTTGAAGACCAGTCCTAAGATAGAACCTGACAATCCTAATGCGAACAGTCTGATGTAAGAAAGAACATCGCCGAGAAGTCCAGTCGCCATGTTATAAGTATCCCATAATCCTGATCCTATGTTCTTGAATGGGGCAGCGATAGAATTTATCGGTCCGTTTAACAGGAAGATGAATATCGCACCTATTATCATACAGGCGTAGAATGGTATTCCGATGCCATCTAAGAGAAATGTCACTATTCCTCCGAGAAGCAGAATCACCCAGCCTACGGTAGATAATGCGGCACCAAAACCGTGCATCTTTGTAAGATTGATAATCTTAAGACACATTCCAAACAATATCTGGAACACACCTATAATTAATGACACATAAAAAGCTGAATATAAACCATCAGGTTTGAACATTATTGTCTTTAACCTATTTACGATAGGAATGTCGACATCTAACAACGGCACTCCAAAGAACGTTCCGCTTATCGTTCCCATGACAACGGTTCCTAACCCTAAGAAGAACCCTAACCATAAGACGTTCTGCATAGGTTGTAATTTCTTGCTAATTATCAAACCCAAGGTTACGAGGCATATCAACGCACCGTATCCGAGGTCACCCATACAGAATCCGAAGAAGAGGACGAAGAATGGTGCGAAGAATGGTGTCATGTCCAATTCCCAATAAGTTGGAATAGAATACATATTACCTATCATCTCGAATAGTCTCGCAAAGAATCTGTTCTTAAGTTTTATCGGTGGGTTATCGATATTCTTTTCAGGCTCACTTGCCTCAAAATAGATGTCTTTATCGTTCAACCATTCTATTGTCGCTGTTTCAATCTCAGTAGGCACCCAGCCTTCCAATGCCATAATCTTGTCGTCAGCCAAATGTTGAGCGGCTTCACTTACCTTATAGAAATTGGCATCGTTGATGACCGACTGCTTATATTCATTAAGACGATTGATAGCTTCTTCTGCAATATCAGTGAGATAAGTCTTTATGTCATTTAACTCACTTTTAAGTTCTTCTATCTTATTCTCGATTTCCGACTTCGTCATTGCAGGGAAATGGAATGTTTCTGCATCTATATTGACTTCTTTATCTTTAGAAGTGAATGTCGTGAAGTAAGAAAATCCAGACACTTCATTAACTAAGAAAGCGTTGAACTCTTCTTCCCAGGCGTTGTCATATTTCTTGCTTGGCACTGTAAAGAAACGTACGTCCCAGTTGTTGGCTCTGATTTGATTCAGTCTCTCTTCTGGAAACTTACCCCACTGAGCATATACGTTATCGTCTTTTTGCAAAGATGCAATTTCTTGTTGAATATTCTCAATCTCAGCGAACTTCTTGTCGATGAATGACATTAACTCCTCATTACGAAGTTCTGTCGTCAGAGTCTGTTGTCCGTTGTCTGTTGTCTGTTGTCTATAAACATTCAACATCTTCACCACGTTATTAACATGCTTCACTTCCGCCATCTTGGCTTTCATGTTCTCGTCTTGCAGAGTCTGTTTCTTAGCGTGGACGTGAACGACGCCGTGTTCGCGGAGGTCGTTGAGGAATTTGTTGTAGTCGCGATGATAGATAAGCATCGTCAGTTTTGTCATTGGAGTAATCATGATGCAACCTCCTTTTCTTGACGCATTTTAACTATTTTCTGAGCTGCTTTCGAAAGGTTCTCTTCGTCTTCCAAGGCGCGTTTTATCTTTCTGATGGCGTCTTCGAAACCAGGTATCTGAACCTTTTCATAAAGGTTTACTTTCTGAGTGGTTTTCTTTCTTGCCTTGCTTAGCAACTCCATCTTACGTACCCAGAACTCGCGTTCCAATGTGATGTCGATTAAGGATTTCATATATTCGATTCCATCCAATATCCATGACGGCATATTGAAAACGCTGAATTCTTTTATCTCATACGATGCTCCTTCATAGACTGGAGTGTTGACGCCGGCGATTTTCTTAATGCCGCATTTCACGTCTTTCACTCTGATGAGGTCGGGCTTGAACTCGCCCCACAGACGTAAGATGTCGCCAGACTGTTGCAAGATGTTCTCGAGTTTTTCATCGAACTCCTCGACTTTCTCTTTGGAGCGTTTCACCTCGAGACGCAGCGCCGACTCCTTGCTCTTGATGGTAGGAAGCGTGCGCACGCGTATCTTCAACTGCTTCTCCAGCTGTTGCATCGATGTTTTGTTATATTGAAATTTTATTGCCATAACATTATGATTTTAAATTGGCAATCAATCTTCTTTACCTATCCAATATTTATCCATGAATTCTTTCTTGATAGACACCTCTGATTTGTTGAAGTGTTTACCAAACAAGTTCCATGCTGTGTCGAGCATCTGTTCGATCTTGAGGTCGACGTCGATGGCGAGCAAGTCATTGGAATATTCTTTAGCGAAGTCGAGGACGCGGTTGTCGTAGTCCGTCAAGTCGAAACCGTTTTCGAGTTTTGTCTTGGCGTTGGCAGCGTCGGCATAGAGACGGATACAAGCGTTCATCACCTGTGGGTGGTCGGCGCGTGTCTTCTTTCCGATAACCAATTGTTTCAAACGTGACAAACTTCTGAATGGGTCGACGATGACCTTGCCGATGTCGCTGTCCTTACGTAAGAAGAGCTGACCTTCTGTGATGTAACCTGTGTTGTCAGGGATAGCGTGTGTGATGTCGCCGCCCGACAAGGTTGTAACAGCGATGATGGTGATAGAACCTCCGCTTGGGAATTGTACGGCTTTCTCATATATCTTAGCCAAGTCGGAATAGAGTGAACCTGGCATTGAGTCTTTAGAAGGGATCTGGTCCATACGGTTCGACACTATACTGAGGGCGTCGGCGTATAATGTCATGTCGGTCAAGAGAACCAAAACGTTTTCGTTCTTGTCGACAGCGAAATATTCTGCTGCTGTAAGAGCCATGTCAGGAACCAAGAGACGTTCTACTGGAGGAGCTTCAGTGGTGTTGACGAACGAGACGATGTGGTCTAAGATACCTGCGTTTTCGAATAAGTTCTTGAAATATAAATAGTCGTCGTTGGTGAGTCCCATGCCGCCGAGGATGATTCTGTCGGCTTGAGCTTTCAACGCTACATTTGCCATAACTTGGTTATATGGTTGGTCAGGGTCGGCGAAGAATGGGATCTTCTGTCCTGATACCAAGGTGTTGTTCAAGTCGATACCTGCGATACCTGTAGCGATGAGTTCTGATGGTTGCTTACGTTGTACTGGGTTCACTGATGGACCGCCGATTTCGCGTTCTTCGCCATCAACCTCTGGACCGCCGTCGATAGGCTGACCGAAAGCGTTGAAGAAACGTCCGCATAACTCGTCACTGACTTTAAGGGTAGGAGCCTTGCCGAGGAAAACGACTTCAGCATTGGTTGGGATACCTTCAGTTCCGGAGAAGACCTGAAGAGTAATCTCATCACCCCAAATCTTTACGACCTGTGCCAAACGTCCGTGTATATATGCGAGTTCGTCGAAACCAACACCTGTAGCTTTCAAACTACATGTGGCTTTTGTGACTTGACTTATCTTTGTATAAACTTTTTGTAATGCACTCATGATAAATGTGTTTTTGTTTTTAATTATTTGACTAATCTTTCTTCAAGAATTGCATTGGCTTCTTCTTCGGACTTGTTGAATTCTTCCGACTTGAAGATAGCATAGTTCATCTGTTTGAAAATATTGATAAGTCTCTTGAAATATATAGCGACTTCTTCAAAACCGTCAAATTTAAATTCTGAACGTGTTACGTTGATGACTTTCTTCAGCATATATTCCTGACGCTCCAATGATGATGTCGCGTCAATCTTATCAAAAGCGTCTTGTTGAAGTATGATGAAGTCGATAAATTCTGATTTCCATAAGTCGATGTGATAATCGATTGGCACGCTATCGTCACCGAGGATGTTGATTTGTTCTTCTGTCTCCTTACCTTTGACCAATACGTTACGTGCTTCGTTGACTAAGTCGACCCAGTTTTCGTCGAGTTTATCTTTCGCATATTCGATGAATTCTGGATATTCTAGGTATTTTGAATATGAGTCTAAGGTGTCGATAGCAGGGTAACGTTTGGAGTCGGCGCGGTTTTGTGACAAAGCGTAGAAACAGCGTGCTGCTTTCTTTGTTGATTCTGTCACAGGCTCTTTCAAGTTACCACCGGCAGGAGAAACGGTACCGATGAATGTCACGGAACCTGTTGTGCCGTTGTTGAGATAGACTATACCGGCGCGAGCGTAGAAACCGGCGATGATAGCTGACAAGTCCATAGGGAAGGCGTCTTGTCCTGGCAACTCTTCGAGACGGTTCGACATCTCACGCAATGCCTGTGCCCAACGTGATGTGGAGTCGGCTAACAACAAGACCTTCATTCCCATAGCTCGGTAATATTCGCCGATTGTCATAGCTGTGTAAACTGATGCTTCACGAGCTGCTACAGGCATGTTGGATGTGTTAGCGATGATTGTTGTTCTTTCGTATAATGATCTTCCGGTGCGAGGGTCTTCGAGGTGAGGGAACTCAGCGAAAATCTCAACGACTTCGTTGGCACGTTCACCGCAGGCTGCCATGATGATGATGTCGGCTTCTGCGTTCTTTGCCAAGGCGTGCTGAAGAACGGTCTTACCTGTTCCGAAAGGTCCAGGGATGAAACCGGTACCGCCTTCGAGGATAGGGTTCATGGTGTCGATGACACGGATACCTGTCTCCAACAAACGATATGGACGTGGTTTGTTTTTATATGCTTTGACAGCGAGTTTCACTGGCCATTTCTGTGACATCATGACGTTATGAATCTCGCCTTCTTTGTCTTTCAATGTTGCGATGACGTCTTTGATGGTGTATTCGCCTGCGGCTGCCACCGACATCACTGTATATTCTCCTTCAAATTTGAAAGGGACCATAATCTTATGGTCGAGCCAGTTTTCTTTCACATTGCCGAGCCAGTCGCCTGCCACTACAGTGTCGCCGACCTTTGCCAATGGAGTGAACGCCCATTTCTTGTCGTCCTCGAGTGGAGGAGTGTAGAGTCCTCTCTTCAAGAAGACACCTTCCATCTTGTCTAAGTCGTTCTGAAGTCCGTCGAAGTTCTTGGATAATAAACCCGGTCCGAGTTCTACTTCCAACATGTGTCCTTCAAACTCTACCTTAGATCCTGGCTTCAAGCCACGGGTGCTCTCGAAAACTTGGACGTATGCTATGTCGCCAATAATCTTGATAACTTCGGCCATCAGTTTTTCTTCTCCCAGGAAGATAAAACATATCTCGTTCTGGAAGACGTCACCTTCGATGCGAACCAAGACTAAGTTGGAGATGATACTTACTACTTTTCCTGTTGTCTTATTCATGTTATATGTTTTTATTATTATATATCAAATTCTTTGGCAAACTGAAATTCTGTCTTGAAACGGTCTAACAACTCGCGGAAAATCTTCTTTCCTTGCTCTGTTGTCATCTTGCTCCAACGTTCCAAAATCATCAGTTTGAGTGTAAATGCTAAAACGTTGTCGAACGTGAAATACTTGTTTTCTGTCATCTCATCGAGAAATTCCCAATAGAGCATGTCGATTTTGTATTCGCGTTCAGCAGCATTGCCTTTGTCGAAGAGGTTAAGAATCTTATCGACGTATGGATAGTCGTCCGACAACTCAAAGTCTTTTGCGCGTGAACTCTTCAGCTGTTGTGTGAAGGCTGTGTCGCAGATGACTTCTTTTTCGATGTCGAGGTGATATTTGCGACAGTTGAGTGCTGTTATCAGATTCTTGATGTTCAGAGAGAACTCCGCATATCTCTTGACGAATTTCTCTTTTTGCGAAAGCATGAACTTCCAATATCTCTCGCTGAGTTCTACCTCCGGAAGACGCTTGCTTGTCTCTCTGTCCTCTTTCTGCATGTCGAGAAGATAATCCTTGATATAAGAGGGAACGAACATTGGGTCTTCAATCTCGCTCTCTAATTGAGATGCGGTGAACACTGTCTGAAGACTGGTGTTGGCTTCTTGTTTCTGCAGCAGACGTAGAATCTGTATGTTGTCGTTAGGATAGAAAAAGAGGTTGATGCATTCTATCTCTTCGTTGGTCAGGTAGTCGTTCAGATAGGTGCGTAACTCCTGTACCGAGAGACTCAACTTCTTGTCGTCGGGACTGATTTCTGGCAGTCCTGCTATCAGGCAATAATAATTTCCTCCTGCGATGTTCATTGTTGAGATGTGATAATGTTAGACTTAATTATCAAAAAAAAGATATATCCGAAGAATGGATATATCTGATTTTTTTATGAGAATAATAGTTTCTTTGAATAATCTTTGAGGTAAGCGTTGAAGAATTCTTCAAAGACTTTTTCTGAGAATGTTATTTTGTAGCTACCGTCTTTTGGTTGGATTACGAAACCTTCTTTTTGGCTACCGCTATTCACGAGTGTAAGGTTGTTGTTTAATAAGTCCTTATGTTTAGCGAGAAGATATTTTTCAAACTCTTCTTTCTCTTTCTGATTCATTATCACATTAAGGTCAAGGTTACCATCCGGGTTCCATTTCTCAATGATTTTACTCATGAGTTCACGTACGAAATCCTCATCTTTAAAAGCGGATTTTGTCATGTCGACGGCAATCTTATCCGAGATTAAGTTTGTGAGTTGTTGTTTCAATGATGCCACAGCTTGTTTCACGCTCATGCCCAACTCCGCGTCTGTTTTCTGTTTCAGGTTAGCGGCGTCATTATTTGCTTTTTCTACAATAGCGTTAGCTTTCGCATTAGCTTCGTCGATGATATTCTGCGCATCTTGTTGCGCTTTTTCAAGGATGCTTTTAGCGTCTTGCTGCGCTTTCTCGATACCTTCTTCGTAGATCTTTTTCGTTAAGAGGTCTAATTTGTTGTCGTTGTTATCCATGACGATTGTTTTTATTATGATTATTAAGGCTTCCTAGTACCATTGATAACATGTGTCACGTTACCGCCTAATCCGCCCCATCTTAAATACAAATATATTTTATTTTCATTATCAAATTTACCATTACAATAAGTAGTAGGAAAACCATAAAGTTTTCCAAGCTCATCAAGATATAAAGAAATAGAATGTTCTTCAGTATATCTAATCTCTATTTCTTTATCATTACTAGTCTTACATATTTCTCCAATATAACATACCGTGTCTTGACAAAATTGTCCAATACTATCTGCATTTATCTTTTTCATTTCTATAACAAATTGCCAATCACCGACATATTTGTTTCTGATGTCATTTTTGCAACTTGCCAATAGGAACAAGACTGATAGAAATGTAAATATTCTGACAAGACTATTCATATTTTATTTTGTTATGCGTCAATATTAGCGTATGTCGCGTTTTGTTCTATAAACTCACGGCGCGGTCCTACTTCATCTCCCATCAACATTGAGAAAATGTAGTCGGCTTCGGCACCGTTTTCTATTGTAATCTGACGTAATGTTCTGTTGGCAGGATTCATGGTGGTGTCCCAAAGTTGTTCCGGGTTCATTTCACCAAGACCTTTGTAGCGCTGGATGTGCAATCCTTTTTCTGTGCCGTCGGCAGAGAGTTCTCTTGTTATCTGAGCGCGTTCTTCCTCCGTCCAGCAATAGCGTTCTGTTTTGCCTTTTCTTATGAGATATAATGGCGGCGTTGCGATATAGACATAACCTTTATTAATTAATTCCGGCATATAACGGAAGAAGAAAGTGAGAATCAATGTCGAGATGTGACTACCGTCAACGTCGGCATCGGTCATGATGACAATCTTATGATATCTCAGTTTTTCTATGTTCAAGGCTTTGCTGTCTTCTTCTGTACCTATAGTAACACCGAGAGCTGTATAAATGTTTTTGATTTCGTCGCTTTCGAATATTCTGTGAGGCATTGCTTTTTCCACGTTAAGGATCTTACCTCTCAGAGGAAGGATGGCTTGGAACGATCTGTCGCGGCCTTGTTTTGCTGAGCCACCTGCAGAGTCACCCTCAACGAGATAGAGTTCTGCTTTTTCCGGGTCTCTGTCGGAGCAGTCGGCCAACTTTCCTGGAAGTCCTGAGCCTGACAAAGCGCCTTTGCGTTGTACGAGTTCTCTCGCCTTACGTGCGGCGTGACGTGCCGTCGCTGCAAGAACAACCTTATCGACAATCATCTTAGCTTCTTTTGGATGTTCTTCCAAATAGTTATTGAGACGGTCGCTGACGATTTTATCGACTATGCCCATCACCTCGCTATTACCAAGTTTTGTCTTTGTCTGTCCTTCAAATTGTGGTTCCGGAACCTTGACGGAGATGATCGCTGTCAAGCCTTCACGGAAGTCGTCACCGTTGATCTCGAATTTAAGCTTGGCGAACATGCCTTGTTTCTCAGCGTATGACTTGAGTGTACGTGTTAAGCCGCGGCGGAATCCAGAAAGGTGGCTGCCGCCTTCGTGAGTGTTGATATTGTTTACGTATGAATGTAAGTTTTCCGAGAATGAGGTGTTATATTGTAACGCGATTTCCACCGGCACATTGTCGCTCTCACCAGCGATGGTGATTGGTTCCGGTGTTATCTTCTCACGGTTTTTGTCCAAATAATCAATGAAGTCGGCGAGACCGTTTTCAGAGTGGAAGACTTCGCTTTTCTGAATGATGTTAGCATCTTCGTCAGTCTCGCGTTCGTCTGTTAATGTTATGCTGATACCTCTGTTGAGATATGTGAGTTCGCGCATACGTTTCGACAAGGTCTCGTAGTCGTATATTGTTGTGAGGAATATTGAATCGTCTGGAGTGAAAGTGATGATGGTTCCTGTATCTTCAGCTTCGCCAATTACCTCCACCTGTGTCAGTGGCTTGCCGTATGCATATTCTTGTTTGAATATCTTTCCTTCGCGATGAATCTCTGCGGTGAGATGTTTCGAGAGAGCGTTGACGCAACTCACACCGACGCCGTGGAGACCGCCTGACACTTTATAAGAACCTTTATCGAACTTACCTCCGGCATGGAGCACTGTGAGAACCACTTCAAGAGCTGAGCGTTGTTCTTTCTCGTGCCAGCCTGTTGGGATACCACGGCCGTTATCAGCCACGCGGATAGAGTTGTCTTTTAAAATCTTTATGTCTATAGTGTTGCAATAACCAGCCATCGCCTCATCGATGGAGTTATCTACGACTTCATAAACCAAATGATGCAAACCTCTGACGTTGACATCACCGATATACATCGCAGGACGTTTGCGTACTGCTTCTAAACCCTCTAAAACCTGAATATTACTTGCGTTATAATTACTTGCAGCAACATTTTTTACTTCTTCTGTCATTTCTTGTTATATGTAAAATGATATTTTTATTATCTAATTAATAATATAAGATTATGCGCAAAGGTAATAAAAAAAATCGTGTATTCTTACACAATACACGATAAAAATTATATGATTTTTTTTGAAGTTTATTAGGGCTTAGAGTGGCCGAAGTGACTATTGTAGAATACGCATCAACAACACCATGTTAATAATCCATAATTATTTTGATTATGCATTATGAATTTAAAAAAAACTATGAAACTAAGGCTTTTGAGCTAAGGCTGTCGTCTTTCGTCAAAATCTATATTTGAATCCTAAGAACGCCTGGAATCCGTAGCTCGGATAGCCGTAATACATTTGGTATTTGTTATGAATCAGATTCTTGATTTCTGCATAAAACGACAGGTCGTCTCTGAAGTTGTAGTCGCAGCCCAGTTGTATGTCGCAGATTGGCTTCAGTTCTTTTACTCCATCAAAATCGTATTCATTTTCGTATTTTGTTATATCTGTCAGCGCATAACGTTTGCCTTCAAAATATGAGGCTATGTTGAAATTCCATTTATCATTGTATTTGTATACTCCTCTTAATGCGAACTCTACTTTTGGTTTATACCATGCGTGCGCTATTGTGACAGGGAAGTCGTCTGTCGTACGTGCTTTAATGAAATCATAATCGTTATATGCGAAGTCGCCGACTAGCTTTATTTTATCATTGATTTTCACATGTAAATCGGCGTAAAAATTGAACATGTGACAATTGTTCAAAATGATGTCGAAAGCGCCAGGCTGAGTTAATGAGCTTGCATAAAACACTTTGTTTTCGATTTTTCTATATCTCACGCCTACATGTCCGTTGATCATATTCAAAACCTTCAACTTCAATCCTCCTTGAAAATCGAATTTCGTCTTTTCGTAATCAAATTCGCCCATATTTGTCAGGTCGGAGATGATGAAAGGGTTTTCCGACAATATCTCTTTTAATGTGTTTATCTTTGTCTTACCGCCTAATCCTGCATAGAACTCTATATTTCTATTGAAGAGGTAAAGGCTTCCTTTGATGTCAGGATATATGCCTCCCATGCTTGTGGAGTTAGTCTTGGCGTCGACGCGGAAACCGAGGTGGAGGTTGTAGTATTCGCCGTCGAAGTCGAGACGCGGATTGGCAGTGATGATGAATAATGTCTGCGAGATATTGTTAAGTTCCGCATTGATATCGACAGACAGTGTTTGTATCCCGTCGCTGTTTCTGAACCATGAGTTGGAATGTTCTAAATAGGCATTAAACTTTATAAGGTTTTCCATCACGCCGCCTTGTATTCCAGTGAAGTTGTAATCTAAAAGGAACTCGTCGTAGAGTGACCTGTAGCTCGTCTGGTTGTTGTTGGATAGTAATTTGACACCTAATGAGTTGATGAATCTTTTGGTATCGGGAGCGTCGTCGGTGTTGATGTCGGGACTGTATTTTAGATTGTACATGTCGTAGTGGTAATCGATAAATGTACGCAGCTGAAAGCCAGAGAATTTGTTGTTCATCGACAGATTGAAGGCGTTGTTCATGTACTTCGAGTTGCCGTAGTCTTTAATATTGGTCCAGGTGGAGTTGTGGGTGAGACCGATGCCGAGGCTTGTCTTTCTCGACAACTCTGAATAATGACGGAAGAGAAAGTCTGGAGAGAGACGTGTTCCTAATCCAAACTTGATGAAGTTGTTGGTGATGTCGTATAATTCTTTTTGTGTGTATTGCAACGGACTTATCGGTTCCAAATCGACTTTATAGTTGTAGAAGAAATCTTCGGTGTTGACTTCATGATTCGGTATGTTGAACTCGTGTTTTGGCATCTCTGGTTTTATGCCGATACGCTCCGACTTCTTGATGTGCGGAGTGTAAGAGCCTTCGATGGTGACTTCTTCGTTATGCGATTGAGCGTTTAATGTTATGCCTAAGATGACGAGAAATATTGTAGTGACGATATTTGTTTTTTTCATTATTACTTCCTCCTTATTCGTTTGTTTCTGCGTTGATTACTTCTAACTTCGACTGTGCTTCTCTGACGATTTCGTTATGGTTTGTCTCGTCTTGAGGATAGTTGTCGATAACGCTTTTCAATGTTTCTTTTGCTTGGAAAGCGTTGTCTTTCGCAACATAAACGTCGCTGAGGATTATGAACGACTTGGCTGTCCAGTATATGTATGTGTTGTAGTTGTCGGAAACATCGAAAACTTTCTCTTCGGCCTCATCGTATCTGTTTAGTTTGTAGAGACATACTGCCGACAAATATCCGCATTCAGCTCCAGTTTCAGTGTTGTCGATGCTTGTGCAAATGTTGAAATGTTTCAAAGCTTCTTCGTAATTCTCTTTGTCGAAATATGATTTTCCAAGTATGTAGTTGGCCTGGTTTTTCTGTTGTGTGCTGATGTCGGAAGTCGCGACGAGTTGATTTGCTTTTTCTATTGCTTTATCATATTCTTTATTGAAGTAATAGCTCTTCATGCAGCCTTCTGTGGCTTCTGTCAGAATCTGTTGGTTTTCTGTTATTCCGATGAGACGCTCATAATAGTTAGCCGCTGCTGAATATTCAGAGGCGTCGTAGTCCATCCTGGCGACGAGAAGCAAAGCGTTGTCGGTGTAGTCGTTGTCTGGCTGGTTTATGATGTATTCGATGTGCGGTCTTATGCTGTCGGTGTCGTTCATGTTTTCCTTCGACTTCATTGCATAATAATGAACTTTGAGTAGATATGCTCCTTCAGGATATTTCTTCAGATATTGTTTTGCGCCTTTGAGTGTCTCGCGATAGTCTCTCTTTGAATAGAAGTCGTTTATTGTGGCGAACGACAAGGAGTCTTGCTTGTCGACGCTTATCGTGGCGAGATTGTTTTTTTCGATATAGTCGAAGTACGACTGTATGTCGTTTTGGTCGCGGTATATGTTGCTTATGATGTTGAGAGCTTCTCTCGACTCTTCAGTGTTAGGATATTGGGCTACGACGGTTTTAAGACGTTCCAAAGCTTTGTCGTTTTCGTCATTATTATAATGTATCATTCCAATCTTCATAAGAGCCTGACGTGCATACGACGATCTCGGTTTTTCTTTTACTATTCTGTCGAAACTTGCGATGGCAGAGCGGTTGTCGTTAGTGGAGAGATGAGCGAGGCCTATTTCATACAAAGCCTTGTCGTAGAAAGATGATTTCTTATGTTTGCTTGTTATGATGTTCAGACAGTTAATCTTTTCGTTAGTTTTGCCTAAAGCTCCGTATCCCATGCCTTGTTGGTAATAGGAATAATCTATGTTTTTGCTGTCTATCTTAGCTGCGTTGCTGTATGCTGTTATGGCATTGTTATATTGACGCAGAATGAAATAGCAGTCGCCGATTCTCATCCATGCGTCGTTTTGAAGTGTTTTGTTGGAGTTCTTGTCGAAGTTGAGATATTCTTTGAATTTGACGGAAGCGTTGTTGAAGTCGGCTCTGCTCATATAGATATATGCAGTGTTGTAATAAGCCAAAGGATATACTTCGGTGCTGCTTGCTGATGGCGATTTGATAAATCTCTGGTATGCTGCAAAAGCATTGGGGATGTCGTTTTTCTGATAATAGGCGTCGGCCATCCAGTAGAGAGCCTCTGCCGATACTTTAGGGTCGGAGTTTCTGGTGTCGATGGTTTTCTTTAAATAGACGATGGCTTTGTCGTAGTCACCTTCGTTATATAATTGGATTCCTACGTTATATGTCAGTTGAGATTTTATTTCTTCCAATTCGGGGCTTATGTTTGAATATTGCTCTATAGTCTCTAATGCTTCGTTATAGTTGTTGGAGTTGAGAAGAAGGTGAACGACAATATCTTGAAGGTCGCTGATGTTTTCGGAGTTAGGGTTGTTTTTTATATATTCGTTGAGTGTATTGACGGTCTCGTTAAATGGGTCGATGCCAGGGATGAAGCTGAGTGCTGCGTAGTTGAACAAGGCGTTTTCGCTCAAAGTGTCGTTGAGATTCATCTTGTAAGCCTTGTAAAAGGTGTTTCTCGCGAACTTGTCCTGCTCTGTGTTTGTGTAGCATTGAGCTAGGTAGTATGAAGCGTATTGTGCTAACTCGTCCTTGTCGTCGGTCACTTTTGTGAAGTGTTCTATTGCACCTTGGTAGTCGTTGGTTTTCATTTTGCAGAAACCGATTCTGAACTCGATTTCTCTAGGGAACTTGCGGTTAGAATTTTCTAAGGCTATGTTATAATATTCCAGGCTCTTAGCATAGTCGCCTAGTTGATGCCACGACTCCGCCAACATCAAGGCGATGTCCGACTTACGTTTTTTCTTCGACTTGTCTAATAAGTTGTTGCCGTCAGTTGTGACAGCGGCGTAGTTGCCTTTGTCGAAGTTAATCTGAAGTATGTATGTGTTGGCTACGTCTTTATATTTCTCGTCGTCTTTTAAGATGTTAAAATAATTTAAGGCTTCATCTTGTTTTTCGTTGATGTAAAGAATGTGAGCGTAATAATATCTGGCGTCGTTGCGGTAAGCGTTCTCGTTCTCGGAGAGTTCTTTGAAGAGGGGAGAGGCTTTCTCTATGTCGTTAGTCTGATAATGACAATATGCTTCTTTGAAATTACACTCGTCTTTTTCTTCACTGCTGAGACATTCTTCGTTGACGCTTTGATAAATATTTAAGGCGTTACGGTATTTCTTATCTTTGAACAAAGCATTGGCATAAAGGAAGTTGGCGTGTTCTGCGAGAAGGTTGGTCGGGTTTTCTTTCACGAAGGAGATTATTTTATTTTCTCCTTTTCCATTGTCGAGGAAGAGCGAAGAGACAGCTTCATAGTATTTTGCCATCACGAGTTCCTGCTTGTCGTCGTTTTTTGAAAGCTCGATATAACTTTCGAAACATTCCAATGCAGAAGCGTAATGTTTATTTTCAAAAAGCATCAAGCCTCTTTCAAAGGTGGCTTTAGGCTCGTATTGGTTTATCTCTTTCTGTGCTGTGACAGAGATACTTGCTGTTAACAATATCGTTAGGAAGATGAAATTTTTGACGATAGATTTCATATATTTTTTTATAAAAATTAAATGACAAATTATGAACGCCAAATGTACGAAAAAATTATGTAAAATAAGACGTGTTTTAAATCAAAATCTTACCATCAGCATCTTGGCGACTCAGTATATCAGCAACTAAAAAAAGAGCCCGCAAGGACTCTTTTTTTCTAAAAGCATAAGCGGGATTCTGTTCCTTGTTTCCAAGGTGATTGTCATTTCTCTAGGTCTTTCGTTGCCGGAAGACTCAAGCAACCTACCCTCCCGACTCAGACGAGCAGCCTTCTTGGTCGCGAACGACCAGCGTCGGTGTATTTGGTCTTGCAGCCCATAAGGTTTACCCCGAACCTGTGTCACCATAGATTCGCGTGAGCTCTTACCTCACATTTTCACCCTTACTCCGAAGAGCGGTAATTTTCTGTGGCACTTGCTGTTATCTTTTCAGATACCTTCCTGTTAAGAAGTATGGCGCTCTGTGCTGTCCCGACTTTCCTCACGCAGGATTGCTCCTGCCCGCGACAATCGCTTTTTCGAGCTGCAAAGTTACGAAAAAAGTCTAATGACAAAAGTCTAAAGTCTAAAGATTTTTTTAATCACATCCAATGACAATTATTTTTGAAATTATAATTTGATTTGAAAATTTATTTTAATAACTTTGTAAGTTGTATGTGTAAATATAATTTGTATATGAACCAACTATTTAAAGTAGCCCGCATCTATGAATCGAGGGATATGAGCATCGGAAATAGAAGAACCGATGGCGAATATGCTCTCGTTGAGAATTTAGAAAATGGCAACGTGTTTAATTTCTTCGACCATAATGAACTTGAGGTGATTTCTTTTGATGAACAGGAAATGGTGTTCACCTTCAAGGATGTGACTTATAGGCTCAACAGAGAATGGCAGGTGTTGGGAACTCCTTCATACCATATTCCTAATCAGTATATAAGCGAGTCGGAGCGTTTCGTGTTCTATTTCAGCATAGATGACTCCGATGATATTGATTGGGATGCTGAATCACACGAAATTATTGATTTGTATGATAAGATGAAAGCTAATAGGGATGAAGGAAATATCTGGAAGAATATTCCGCTGGCTCAGCGCTTTCTGCATATTCTCAAGGATCTGTCACCTGAAAGAGATGGCGAGATAAATCCTGCTCTAAGAGCTTGGTTTCTTGAGATTATTTTGAAAGGTGATTATATAAGTGTCAAAGAAACGCCTCGTCTTTATCAGTCGTATTGTGAATATTACAGATTGTGTCTGCATTATAAGCGTGAAGCCGATTATAATGAAGAGTTGAGAAAGGATATGGATAAATATTATTTCCGTACTGTTGACAGTTATATAGAAAAACTTAGTTGGATTGTAGGTAACAAGATGGGAAAATATGGCTTGGATTGTTGGAACTCATTAGTTGGAACTCTTAAAATTGACCCTATACAGGCTTCTGCCAAATGGGAAGATGTTATTTATGATGTTGAGAAAGAAGTGGATGAACGACTGAAAGATGAGCCTCGCGGCATGGGATTCTGCTTTATGTATTGGAACGCGAAAAGAGCTGCTCTCGCCAAAAGAGGCATCGAATGGAAAAGCCCTAACGTTATGAATCCTAGAGTGATGTTTGATTGAAAATTAACAATATGTATTTGATGCGTCTCAGTGAATTGGAATAGGATTGTCAAGATAAACCAATATAGGAATTTATAGAAGACCCTTTATAAAAAATAAAGTCTTTTATTTTACTGCCATTCTCTTTCAAATTATGAATTATGAATTATGAATTATGAATTATGAATTGCCAAAATCCTCTCTTTCCCTCTGAAGTCTTTATAAATAATAACATCAGAAAAGCCTAATTCGTGGCATAAGTCGGTCATTTCTTTGCCGAGAAATTCGTTTATCTCAAACCATATTTCTCCGTTTTCTTTTAAATGACTTTTTGCAAATTCTAAAATGCCTCTGTAAAAGATTAGAGGATTGTTGTCGCTGACAAATAGAGCCTTATGCGGTTCCCATTCTAAAACGTTGTTGTGCATCTCCGCTTTCTCTAACTCTCTCACGTAAGGTGGATTGCTTACGATTATGTCGAATTTTGTTTCTATTTTATTCTTTAAATTAAGAATGTTGTCGTGAATAAAACTGACATCTACATTATTATTGATGGCATTTTCTTTCGCTACATTCAAAGCCTCTTCCGAAATATCCAGCGCGTAAACATGACTTTCAGGAAAAGTTTTCGCCAAACTAATAGCGATACAACCACTGCCGGTTCCTATGTCAATTATTGAACAATGACTGTTGACTGATGACTGATGACTGATGACTATTTTATATACCATCTCTGCTGTCTCTGGTCGCGGAATCAAAACGTTTTCATTGACTTTGAATTTCAAGTCGCAGAATACTGTCTCACCCATAATATATTGTATAGGTTTGTTTTTTAGCAGATCCTTCACTGCGAAATGAAAGGTCAGCATTTCCGACTCGCTGAGACGCATGTCTGGTTCCAACGCCATTTTTACTCTGTCTATCTTGAAATAATATTCTAACAATATTGAAACCAATGAGTTTGCTTCTTCATAATCGTATATGGAACAGAGCTGCTCGCGGTAATATTTCCTGATGTCTCTTACTAAATTCGATGCTACTTTCATGTTGCAAAAATATTGAAAAATATTTTATCTTTGCAGTAACATTCGGCAAAAGACTAAAGTCAAAAGTCTAAGGTGTGGAAAAAGGCTGTTGTCCGTTGTCTGTTGTCTGTTGACTTGAAAAAAGATGTTCGAAGATACATATAAGATATTAGTTGAGGAAGGCGACGGTTTATATAAGGAGAAGGGCAGTAAGTTCATCGCCAAGGCGTTTCCTGTATATAGCGAAGATGATGTTAAAGCGCGTGTGGCGGAATTCAAGAAGCAGTATTTTGACGCGCGTCATCATTGTTACGCCTTCATTATCAATCCAGACAAATCTTGTTATCGCTCTTCCGATGATGGCGAACCTTCTGGTACTGCTGGCAAGCCGATCATGAATCAAATCCTGTCTAAAGACGTGACAAATGTATGTGTGGTAGTTGTTCGTTATTTCGGAGGAATAAAATTAGGTGTGCCAGGACTTATCAACGCATATAAGACAGCAGCGAGAGAGGCTCTCGACAATTCGACAATCATAGAAAAGACCATCGACGAGGTTTATTCTGTTGTGTTCGATTATCCTCTTATGAACGAGGTTATGCGAGTGTTGAAGGACGAAAATATTGAGCAACAGAATCCTAGGTATGAACTCAATTGTTATCTCGAAATTTCGATACGAAAAAACGATGCCGACAGAGTGGTTGAAAAATTGAAAAGGCTGTATGGTGTGGATGTTAATTATCTGCGAACTGTTTAATAATCTGTTACTTATATTTTTGATTTTTCGAGTGCTTTGTTTTGCTCGTAATTTAAATCAAAGAAAATTAATAATCAATACAAATCTCGGTTTTTTATTAACTTTTTTGTGCTCATTTTTGTTGAAAAATTAGGAGCCGAAATTGAAACTTTTAATTTTCTGATTTTTAAAACATTGTAATTTTTGACTAGATAAAATGAGCAGACATTGTGTCGAAATATGGAGTGATTGTCTCAAAATGATACGTGAGA
The DNA here is from genome assembly GCA_045592965.1 of Bacteroidales bacterium. Taxonomy (GTDB): domain Bacteria; phylum Bacteroidota; class Bacteroidia; order Bacteroidales; family F082; genus Limimorpha. The sequence continues at coordinate 57,572 of JAZNVS010000019.1, forward strand.
ATACGCAACCTCAGAGCTATAAGACTTGGTTCGAACCGATAAAGCCTATAGACTGTAAAAACGATATTCTCACCATTCAAGTGCCGAGCCAATTCTTTTTTGAGTATCTCGAGACTCATTATATCAGTCTGTTGAAACTTGCTATTAGTAAGGTGTTGGGACCTAATGGCGGTCTGCAATATAGCATCGTCATGGATAATTACGGAACTGACAAGCCATACGGAATCAGCGTTCCTACTACAGGAACAACAAACACCCAGAATCCACCGGTGCGCGTGCCTATCAATGTAGGCGACGATGAGGAAAAGAAGATTGTGAACCCTTTTGTACTGCCTGGCATCAATAAGATAAAGGTGGAGTCGCAGCTTAACGAGAACTATTCGTTCGATAATTATATTGAAGGAAGCTGTAACCGTCTTGCTCGCTCTGCTGGTTTGGCAGTGGCAGAACGTCCAGGAAAGACATCTTTCAACCCTTTGTTTATATATAGCCCTACAGGTTTGGGAAAGACTCACTTGTGTCACGCCATCGGACTTGAGACAAAGAAATATCACCCTAACCTCATCGTTCTTTATGTTAACTCGGAACAGTTTATCCAACAGTTTATGAGTTCGTGTAAGAATAAGACAAGAAACGACTTCGTTCATTTCTATCAGATGATAGACGTACTCATCGTTGATGATATTCAATTCTTGTCGGGAAAAGCTAAGACACAAGATGCATTCTTCCATATCTTCAATCACTTGCAACAAAGAGGTAAACAGTTGATATTTACCTGCGACAAAGCACCTGTCGAGATGAAGGACATGGAACCTAGATTGTTGTCACGCTTCAAATGGGGATTGTCGGCCGATTTGCAACAACCCGACATTGAGACAAAGATTAAAATATTGAAACGCAAGGCATATAACGATGGTATTGAACTCCCTGATGATGTGGTTGATTACGTGGCATCAAGGACGAAGACAAATATCAGAGAGATGGAAGGCCTTTTCATATCTTTGATAGCTCAGTCGTCGCTGAACAAGAAAGCCATTACAATGGATCTGGCTCGACAACTTATCGAACGTTTCGTAAGCAATTCGTCCCAAGAGGTGTCGATAGAATATATAGTAAATGTGGTCTGTAACAATATCAATATCACAGTTGAACAGTTCTATTCTAAGTCGAAAAAACGTGAGATAGTTCAGGCTCGTCAACTGGCTATGTATTTCGCAAAGAAATATACGAAGAATACGTTGGAGATTATTGGACAACAATGTGGTGGAAAAGACCATGCCACTGTTATTCATGCTTTGAAGACAGTGTCGAATCTGTTGGAGACCGACAAGAAATTTAAAGCCTTGGCTACAGAAATAGAGAAAAATATCTGCTGATGAATCATAAATTTGGAACACTTTATCTCATCCCAACATTGCTTGGTGCGACTGATGCCGAGCAGGTTATCCCTCAAGGAACTTTAAATATCGTTAGAAAGATAAGATTTTTCGTCGTGGAAAATGTTCGTACGGCACGTCGTATGCTTTCGAAGATGAATATGCCTTGTCCTATCGATGAACTTACTTTTGTAGAATTAGATAAACACGACAAGTCTAATAATCCCGATTTGATGACATATCTAGGTGAGGCTCTTAACGGCAACGATGTCGGGCTTATGTCGGAAGCAGGGACTCCTTGCGTTGCCGACCCTGGCTCTCTCATAGTGGAACTGGCTCATCAGGCTGGAATAAAAGTGGTGCCTCTCACTGGACCTAACGCTATGATTCTCGCATTGATGGCATCGGGATTTAATGGTCAGGCTTTCTGCTTCCATGGTTATCTTCCAATTAAATCTCCTGAAAGAAGCAATGCTATAAAAAATCTTGAACGCCGCTCGGCTGCTAATAACGAAACGCAGATGTTTATCGAAACGCCATTTCGTAACAATGCCATGATAGAGGAACTTACTAAAACATGCCACCCAAATACTATGCTCTGTGTGGCTTGTAATATCTCAATGCCCGATGAGGAAATAGTGAGCAAGCCAATATCGGAATGGAAAAAAATTAAGAAAGACTGGAATAAAAGACCTGCAGTCTTCCTGATTTATAAAAGCAGATATTAACAATTAACCTTTAGTCATTAGTCATTAATCTTTAGTCGTCTCGTTATGAATTTTACAAAAGAGGAGTTTCTGATTTATTGCTTGCTTGATGCCGTTGATAAGGATTCTAGTTTTAGAAAACAGAATCTTGTTGGCATTGCTGAGAATCTCAACATTGTGATTTTTGTTAAGATTTATAATGTGATACAACAGCATGATGTGTCGATGAGGAATGAAGTCATTAATATTAATAAGGTGAAACATTCAATCTCCGACGAGGAGGTGAAAGCGTTTATAGAGGAATATAAGGGAGAGTAGGGTTTAGAGTGGCCAAAGTCTAAAACTTTGATTGTTGTATTTGTGTTTTACAGCCCTCGTTACTACGGCACTAGCTTACGTCCTGTTTCAGAATAAAGCGTGTAGAGGCGTATCGCGTACGCTTTTTTGTTAAACCAAAGTTATAATCCAAACTGAAATCCTGATATTTTGATTCTGATGTTATCTTTGCAGTCCAAACATGTAAAGATGAAGAAAAATAATATGCAGGATAAAAATAAGTCAAAGCCCATAGATCAAAGTCTGAAGCTATTATTATCTTTTGTTCCAATAATAATACTGATACTTAGCTTAATCTTTGTGGTGAAAGTCTTTGACACCTCTGTGATGGAAGGCGCGAGTCAGGTAGCACTGCTGGTGTCTTCGGCGGTATGTGTCGCTATAGCAATGATATTTTATAATATTCCCTGGAGTTCCTTTGAAGAAGCGATAAAAGAGAATATCAGTAATGTTGCAACTGCCATAGTAATGCTGCTGCTGATTGGCGCGATAGGAGGGACCTGGATGCTGAGCGGCGTGGTGCCGACGATGATTTATTACGGACTTCAAATCATCAATCCAAATATTTTTCTTTTTTTGTGTTGTGTTGTCTCAGCCGTGATTTCTATCGTGACTGGCAGTTCATGGACTACAATCGCTACTATCGGCGTAGCATTGATAGGAATAGGTCAGAGCCATGGACTTTCTACTTCTTGGATAGCAGGTGCTGTAATCTCAGGAGCTTATTTCGGAGATAAGATGTCTCCGTTGTCGGATACCACCGTCATAGCGTCTTCCACTGTGGGAACGCCGCTTTTTACGCATATCAGATACATGATGATAACAACAATTCCGTCAATGATAATATCGTTAATGGTTTTCCTTATTGTGGGTTTTATTTCTCATAACGATATGGGACAGAATGTCGATTCTTTTGCAGTGGCGCTTACCGACACATTTAATATAAGTCCTTGGCTGATGATAGTCCCAGTCGTGACGCTCGTGATGATATTGTTCAAAATACCGTCGCTGATAGTCTTGTTCCTCTCTGCTTTGATGGCAGCGATGCTGATTCCAATAACGCAACCGCAGATTATTACCCAAGTTGTTGGTATGAATGGCGAAGCGAATCTGACTGATATTATAAAAGGTGTGTTGATAAGTTGTTACGGATCTACAAGTGTCGAGACTTCAAACTCTATGTTGACAGAATTGATTGCGACGCGCGGGATGTCGGGTATGATGAATACCATTTGGCTGATAATATGCGCGATGTGTTTTGGCGGCGTGATGATGGGCAGCGGCATGATAGCAAGCATCACTCATCTTATTATGAAGTTTGTCAGAAGAACGGTCACTTTGGTGGCATCGACGGTTTTCACTGGAGTGTTCAGCAACATCTGCGTCAGCGACCAATATCTGTCGATAATTCTGACGTGTAATATCTTTAAGGATTATTACGATAAAAACGGATATGAGCCGCGACTTCTTAGCAGGAGCGCGGAAGACTCTGCCACAGTGACAAGTCCTCTGATACCGTGGAACACCTGCGCCATGACACATTCCACGGTATTGAATGTCGCGACCCTGTCGTATCTTCCGTATTGTTTCTTCAATATCTTAAGTCCACTGATGTCGATATTAGTGGCAGCGATAGGGTATAAGATATTTAGGAAAAAGGTTGAAAGTTGAACACCCTCTATCTCTCTATAAACTTCTCAGATTCTCAATTTCCTCAAGGATTTGCTCCGCATGAATCTTCGTCTTTATTTCTTTAGGAGTGAAAATCCTCTCAATGATTCCTTCTTCATTGACGAGATATGTAGTTCTGAGAGTTCCTATTGTTCTGCGTCCGCAAGCCACTTTCTCTCCCCAGCAACCTAATTGTTGGAGTAGGGTGGTGTTGGTGTCGGCTATAAGAGGAAACTCCAATCCTTGAGCGTCAGCGAATTTTTTCTGCAGCTCTTTCTTGTCTTTGCTCACACCGATTATTGAATAACCAGCTGCTTCCAACTCTGCCTTGTGAGCTTGAAGAGAGCAAGCCTCGGCTGTGCATCCGCTTGTGTTTGCCTTAGGATAACTGTAAAGAATAATCTTTCTGCCTCTGTAGTCGCTGCTTTTTATTTCGTTGCCGTCTTGGTCAATGCCTAATATTTCTGGAATTCTATCTCCGATATTCATGTTAATTTATTTTAAGATTTTATAAAAATGATTGTTTATGTCAATAATATACAAACCGGTTTCCCAATTGTTTGCATCAATATTAATGTTGTTATATCCTTCGACGGAATAAATCTTCTGTCCTAAAGAATTGTAAATGTTTATTTTCATATTATCTTTTCCGACAATATTGAGCATATTCTGAACAGGATTAGGATATATTGTGTATAGATTTTGGTTATCTATTTCTGTCATGTCGACGCCTCCTTGATATTCGTAAGCTCCGATGTCAACAGTGCCTTGGCCAATTCTCCATCCATAATCGATGTCGTTTTCGGGAAGGAAAGTGACGTTGTTTTCGCCAGCATTGATTAAAGGAGAGTCGAGTAGGAGCTCATAATTATATGATTCAGGATCTACGAACATGGGATAATATTGGTCGTTGTTTCCATTGTTTTCTGAAGACAAATTAATAATGTTAAGGCCGTTGAAACCGCCTTCAACGGCACAATTAATTAATGTGCTTTCGCCTTCAATATGATTAACTTCTTCGCCTAAGTAGTTGTTCCAGAAAATGGAATTATAAAACTTGCTGTATTTTACTTCGTTGTATAAACCGCCTGTGTTTTCGTTGGCGTGGTTGTTAATGATATTGCAATTTGTCATCAACATATTGCCTCTGTTATAGATTGCACCTGCATTATTGGCGGTGTTGTCGGCGAAGATACAGTTGGATATTTCTGTGTTTTTGTTCATGAATACGAAATAAGCGCCGCCTTTTGTATATGCTGTGTTGTTGATGAATCTGTTGTTAATCAGGTTTAGACCTGTCATGTCGAAGATTGCGCCTCCCATTGAGGCTGAGTTGTTTTCAAACAAGCAGTTTTCGAAAATATTTTTTGAATTGTTGTTCATTGCCGTTATAGAATAAACAGCGCCACCCGAGCCGTCGGCTTTATTGTTGATGAAATTACAGTTATAGAAGTAGCTGTTCGAGCAGACGTAAAGTGCGCCTCCCGAGCCAGCAGCGCCGTTTTGGATGGTAAATCCGTCCCAGATAGAATAAGCGGTGCTGTTGAAATGGTCGTATTGATATAAAACACGGCGTGCGTTTTCTCCGTCGAGTATTGTGACATTGGCTTCTAAATCGCGATTGTCGAGATTGAAGTCGGCAGGTTCGTTACCAGCAAATCCTCCATAGACTCTGTTTTTCTGGTATAGGTAGAATGCGCCGTTACTGTCTCTTAAATCGCCATAATAGGTTCCTTTTTTAACCCATATCTGCGTCTCTCCATCAGATGCTATAGATGTAGCATACTGTAGATAAGGTGTTGCGTTTTCCCATGAAGAACCATCGCCTGTGCCATCGGCGGCGACATAAATGATTCCGTTTTCGTCTGAATTTATCGATAAAGGTCTGATGTCCATCACGATAGCCTCATTTTCATTAAAACCGTTGACATCGTCAATACTGTAAAATCCATCTGAAACGCCGTTCCATCCCATATTGAAATGAAAGAAATCGTTGCTGTCGTAGCCGTCGCAAACTATAGCATGACCTCCAACCTCGCTCGTTCCGGAGAAATACATCGGTCGCGACTCGTCGAGTTCGCTTTTTAATAATGCAATCCATTCATCGTCTTGATATGAGGAGCGTTCTTTGTATTTTGCTGAAGAATATCCAAAGTACATTCTCATGGCGGTCTCCACATCGTTCGATTGTGCTCCACTGCCGTCATAATTGTAATTCATATCGACACTCACTCCGCACTGGTACATCAAAGTAGCGATGGCATCGTTCTCACTCCAAATTTCGTTAGGCATATCTTCCCATTCATAAGTGGTGCTTCCGAAATCGGCAGATAAAGTTCCGTATTTGTGATGGTTATAGCTGTGCGAGCCTTTGCCTTTATCCGGATAGTTCCAATATTTCATGATTTGTGACATGGCGCATGCAACGCAGCCAGCGTATGCTCTGTCGCAAGGACCGTAACTGTCGTAAGGAGCATATTCGTTGTAATAACAATCTTGATTCCATCTTGTGCTAAGAAGAGGATTGACAATTGTGGTGGCTCTCGTTTTTATTTCGTTGTTTTCCAATGCATCCCATGATTCGGCTATTTCTTTTTCGGGAGCCATGCTTGATTCTTTGTGATAATTGATGGATTCGTTGTAATTGTTTATGAAGTAAGATGTGGTTTGAGGTATCTCGTTCCCAAAATTATTTTCAAAAGAGTAGGCGAGGATAGGTCTTACTTTCTTTGAGGCCGAGACAATGACAAAGCCACCGTCTTCAATATCGAAAATGTATATATTCGGTTGATTGTCGCGTCCTTTTTGCACATTGACTAAATTAAGAACAGCCTGCGATTTGTCACTATTGTGAGAAATGAAATTATGTCCTACCTTTTTTGCCATATCTTCGCTCACAAAATTCTGCGATGATACATTATTAATAGAACAAATTACGACTATTATTGCTACAATGATTCTAAAATTGTTCTTCATGATGGCCTATTGTTATTCACTCTGCAAATTTATGATTTTTTAGAGAAGCGCTCTAAGTTTTTTTTATGAAGAATTATAAAAATAGAACAACTCTTTCAAATCTCTCTATATTAATTAATAAGGTGTAAAGTTAATAAAGGTTTAAAGGTTTGAAAGTTTGAAAGTATTAAAGGTGTTAAAGGTAATACTTATAACTTTACTCCATCACTCCATCACCCCATCACCCCATCACTCCATCACCCCATCACTCCATCACTCCTTTCATCTTTTCAATTTTTTTTGGGCGTTCCGGCTATGCCGTCGGGCTTTCCGCTGTATCTTTGCTCGCTATGCATTTGTCCCGCCACCAATCCCTTCTCACAATCTTCGTTTCCGTTCCCGCATTCAAGACTCGGCTGGCTCGCAAAGGATGCCGCTGCAATCCCTAACGCATGGGTTCCGCTGATAAAAAAACCGTGCTGAAACCGCTCTGTTTTTCTCCTGATTTTTGGATTTTGTGATATTTTTCCGTCCTAATTGCTCTTGAAATGTGGCTGAAATCGTGAAAAAAAGCGCAAAAACGTAATAAAGGTGCGTAGTTTCGGGTGTTTTTTCATTATGTAAAGCATTGGAAATCAGCCAAAATGAAAATAATTCAAAAAAAGTGGAAAAAAGTTTGGTTAGTGTGTTGCGTGAAAGGAATTTTTCGTACCTTTGCACTCGCAAAACGACGGGGAGACGGCCAGCGGGGACGGGAGGTTTTGCGGAGTTCTTTGAACGAATGATCCAAGCAAAGTCTGAAAGGTAAG
>JAZNVS010000020.1:0-19550 GCA_045592965.1 Bacteroidales bacterium
ATCATAGCAAGTATCAACTGTTCCGACAAAGGCGAATGGATTCGCATAGCAAAAGAACTTCAAGATGCAGGCGCCGACGCTCTCGAACTTAACATCGCGATAGCTGCTTTCGATAGAGACTTAGACCCTCGTAAAATCGAAGAAGAATATATCTCTATCCTTAAAGAAGTCGAGAAAAATATTAACATTCCGGTGTCGGTGAAACTCGGCGACCACTTCACTAACATCAGCCGACTCGCTTTCAACTTAACTAAAGCCGGAGCTAAAGGTCTCGTTCTCTTCAACCGCTTCTATAATCCTGACATCAACATAGAAAAGATGAAGGTCGTGACAGGCAACTCTATCTCGGCTCCAGAAGAAAATCATAACACATTGCGTTGGATTTCTCTTCTTTCATCACAGGAAATTCCTTGTGAACTTTCAGCTTCAAGAGGTGTTTATACAGGCGAAGACGTGATAAAACAAATCCTCGCCGGAGCTCAGACAGTACAGGTTTGCAGCACCTTATATCGCAACGGCATTGAATATGTCAAACAAATGAATGCCGATATCGAGGCTTGGATGGACAGACATAACTTTAACAATGTTAAAGATTTCAGAGGCATTGCTAATAAAAAAGAAGATATAAAAGTCGTAGAACGTCTTCAATATTTAAGAAGAAACTATGATATACATTAATACTATTGTTTAACTTTAAAAAATGACAAATATGAAAAAATACGTATGTGACGTTTGTGGTTACGTTTATGACCCAGAAATCGGCGATCCAGATAACGGTATCGAACCAGGCACACCATTCGACAAACTTCCAGCAAGCTGGGCTTGTCCACTCTGCGGTGTAGGAACAGATAATTTCTCATTAGAAGATTGATGTTCAACACCCTTTATGGATACCAATGCTCTTTTTAAGATAGGATACGGACTCTACGTCCTGACTTCTAACTATGAGAACATAGACAACGGCTGTATCATCAACACGGTGATTCAGATTACTGATGAGCCATTGCGTATAGCCGTCGTCGTCAATAAGAAAAACTATACGCACGAGCTTATTCTCAACTCGTGCGTATTTAATTTGTCGATGCTGACAACAGAAACGCCTTTCAAGGTGATAGAACATTTCGGATTCCAAAGCGGTAAAGACATAAATAAATTCGCCGACTGCGAACAAGAGTTCCGCTCTAAAAACAATGTTCTATATATTCCTAAATATACCAACTCATACATCTCTTGCCACGTGGTAAGCCATCAGGATTTGGGAACACACACCATGTTCTTCGCCGATGTAATAGATTCTAAAGTGTTATCAGAAAAAGAATCATTGACTTACAGTTACTACCAGAACAATATCAAACCTAAGAAGGAGACTAACGGCAAAAAAGGCTGGTACTGCAAAATCTGCGGCTGGGTTCATGAAGACGAGAACCTGCCAGACGATATAATTTGTCCTTTATGCAAACACGGCAAAGATGCTTTCGAGAAAATTGAAGATGACAAAACAACTGAAATAGTAGAAACAAAACAAAGTATTGATATGTTAAAGATAAACTTGACAAACGACATTTACTATGTCGGCGTTAACGACCGCAAAACCGAACTCTTTGAAAATCACATGGAACTTCCTAACGGTGTTTCATACAACTCATATCTCATCGTCGATGAAAAGATAGCTCTCATCGACCCTGTGGAAGTCAGCTTCATGGCTGAGTTTCTCTTTAAGATCAAGAGCGTCATCGGCGACCGCAAGATAGATTATCTCGTCATCAACCACGATGAACCTGACCACAGCGGCGCAGTTCGTGCTATCGTACAGGAATATCCAGATGTGGAAGTCATTGGTAACGCCAAGACCTTTGCTCCTCTTGAATCATTCTACGGACCTCTGAACAACAAGAAAATCGTGGCAGAAGGCGAGACATTATGCCTCGGAAAACACACGCTTCAGTTCTTCATGGTTCCTATGTGCCACTGGCCAGAATCGATGGTGACATACGAACAGACAAATAAGATATTGTTCTCCAACGACGCTTTCGGAGGTTTCGGCGCTCTCAACGGCTGCATCTTCGACGACGAAGCAAACCTCGATTTCTATGAAGACGATATGCGTCGTTATTATGCAAATATCGTTGGTAAGGTAGCAGCTCAGGCTGTCAAGGCAGTCCAGAAATTAGGACCATTAGACATCAAGATGATTGCACCTTCACACGGTTTGGTATGGCGCAGCAACTTACATTGGGTTCTCGACAGATACGTGAGATGGAGCACAGGCGAGAATGAAGAAGGTGTCGTTATCGTTTACGGTTCTATGTACGGCAACACAGCATTGATGGCCGACATCATCGCTCGAGGCGTGTCGGAAGCCGGTGTCAAGAATATCAAGATTTACGATGTCGCTAAGACAGAAGTCTCGCACATCATAAGCGATATATGGAAATACAAAGGCGCCATCATCGGAGCCTGCGCACACTACGGCAGCGTGTTCCCTAACATGACATTATTGTTGCACGAACTTACAGAGTTCAAGCCAAAGAACAAGATCTACGGCGTATTCGGCGGCATGAGCTGGGGCGGCGGCGGCGTGAAATATATCAACAACGTCATGGAAAAGAACCAATGGGAATGCCCGGTAGAATCAATCGAAGTGAAGGGCGCACCATATCGCGATGAAGACGTGGAACGACTCTACAATATGGGAAAAACTATTGGAGAGAGAGTTATTAATTCATAATTCATAATGCATAATGCATAATTCATAATTAAGGATGTAGGGTCGTGGCTTGCTGCGACCTTAATGCCTACGTCTATGTGGGCTTACTTATCCGGTATAATGGACAATCTCAGGGCCTCAGAATGTGGATACACAAGTCCACATTTTTTTGTGCTCTGAAGATGACGAGTATGTAGAATACGTATACGACAGTAGTAGAATGACAAAATCAACATTTTACTATAAGTGAAGAAATAGATGTCGTAGTGACTGCATATAGTAAAAATAACATAACAGAAATACGTGCCACATATAGAGAAGATGTATTTATGTATTATTAAAATCAGAGATTAAAGATTATTCAATAAATTAAAGGCAATGAAACCGGAACTTTTTATATCCAATTCTTAAGTTTATAATAAACTATTGAAATATATTCTCTTATACATATAATCTCCAATTTCATATAATTAAAGAAAGTATATCTTATCTTGGTATTCTCCACCAAAGGTACAGAGGTGTTACCTCCTAGTTTCTGATTTTCTAGAGAAAGATTAAAATCTACTGTAGCTTCTTGCGCAGGAACACCCAAGAGATTCTCAAAACCAACTTTCTCAAGACATTTCATGGTACGAAAAAGATGCTCCGTTGACGTTACAACAATCAACGACTCATTGACTAGTTGGGAGTCATAATCTTTAAGTTCTAACACCTGCGAACGTGTATTTGTTCCTCTGGTAACATACATAATATCTGTGATTCCATTTTGGTTTAATATTCTCGTCATTTCACTCTGACAGATAGAATCCTCTGGATGAACAAGGACGACAGGCACATCAAAATGGCTTGCCAACTTTGAAGTATGATAAAGTCGCATGAGATTATCGGGAGATGGCATTCCTGCTCCTCCAAACATTACTATCTTATCTGGTGTAAAACTTTCGGAAGAATCACTTCTACCAGAATAAGTTCCTAAATTATAATGCATATAAAAAGGAACTGAAGTGAATGAAAGGCCCAGCATTAGAATAAAGAAAACTCCACTAATAAATACAATGGACATTAAAATCTTTCTTATCATGCTTATGTTGTGTCAACTAAAAACTTAAACTATTCATTCAGAGACGTTCCCTTTGCTCATCATCTTCCAGGTCTTTTCTGCTGCAAGCTGTTCGGCACCTTTGATAGAATGGTCTGATGCTACAGCATAATCCTTCTCATCGATGGAAACTTGTATCACATAGAGTCGGTCATAGCCACTACCTTTAGAGGTCAACTGTCTGAAATTAACGTGGTGTTTTTCTTTTTGCGCCCACTCTAAAAGTTTGCTTTTATAATTCTTTTCGCTCTTCTCTAATTCATCGAGGTCGATATGCATCTTTACTATTCTATTGATGATAATATCATATGCGAAGTCATAGTCGAAGTCGAGAAACATAGCGCCTGTCAGAGCTTCGAAGGCGTTACCTCCGAGAGACTTAAATCGGCAATGCTCATTAGTTTTAGAATAATGCACCAAATCCTCGAGACCAAGTTTCATTGAGAGCTTATTCAAGGAAGAACGGCTTACTATCTTAGAGCGCATCTCTGTGAGGAATCCTTCTTGTTTTGTTGGGAACTTCTTAAAAAGGAATTCAGCCACCACAGAACTAAGTATGGCATCGCCGAGATATTCGAGACGCTCATTACTTATAGCGTAGCCTGATGTCGTTTTTGAAGATAAGGATTTATGGGTAAAAGCGAGTTTATACAACTCGATGTTCCTTGGATAAAAACCAAGAATGTTTTTTATTGAACGAGCCAAGGCTCTATCAGACTTATTATATCCAAGTAGGAGTAACAGAGACAAGGCTTTAGATTTTATCAATATTTTTTAAACACTATACTTGCGTTATGACCTCCGAAACCGAAAGCGTTGCTTATGGCGTATGTCATTTCTTTTTTGCGGGCCTCCCAATAAACGATGTCGAGTTTTGGGTCTATTGATGGGTCGTCATTGAAGTGATTTATTGTCGGAGGTATTATTCCGTCGCGTAATGTCAGCACTGTCGCTATCGCTTCTATAGCGCTTGAGCCACCGAGCAGGTGACCTGTCATCGACTTGATAGAGTTGATTGGCATCTTGCTTACATGTTCGCCGAAGAGCTTGCTGATTGCCATTGCTTCTGATGTATCACCAGCTGGCGTCGATGTACCATGAGTGTTAATATGGTCGATGTCTGTCGTTTGTAAGCCCGCTGATTTTATAGCGCGGTCCATACACATCATAGCGCCGAGACCTTCAGGATGAGGAGCTGTGATATGATAGGCGTCGCTCGATAATCCGCAGCCAACTATCTCGCCATAAATCTTAGCGTTACGAGCTAAGGCGTGTTCGAGTTCTTCAAGGACAAGACATCCGGCGCCTTCACCCATGACGAAACCGTCGCGGTCGGCATCGAAAGGACGCGATGCTGTCATCATATCGTCGTTGCGTGTTGTCATGGCGCGCATTGCCTCAAAACCGCCCATAGCTGGAGGAGACACTGCAGCTTCAGAGCCACCGACTACTGCAACAGGAAACATGCCGTAGCGAACATAGTTGAAACCCTCTACTATGGCATTTGCCGAAGAAGCACAAGCCGACACTGTAGAGAAGTTAGGACCGCGGAAACCATGTCTCATAGATACATGTCCAGCAGCCAAATCAGGTAACAACTTAGGAATAATGAACGGATTGTAACGAGGAGTTCCATCGCCAGTGGCGTACGCCGACACCTCCTCGTAGAAACTATTTATGCCACCGATACCAGAACCAAAAACAACACAAACCTCATTAAGGTCTGTGTTGTCTTCAGTAATTTTAGAATCTCGGACTGCCTCATCTGACGCTATGATAGCATACTGTGAAAACAAATCCAATTTCCTCGATTCTTTGCGATCAAAGAATTGTTGTGGGTCGTAGTTCTTGACTTCGCAAGCGATACGCGTCTTGAACTTTGATGCGTCAAAACGAGTAACCTCACCTGCACCATTAACACCTTTACATAACGCCTCCCAGAAATCTGAAACAGTATTACCTATTGGTGTAACAGCTCCTAATCCGGTGATTACTACACGTCTTAACTCCATATATCTCTGATTAATTATTCAATATTGTCTTCAATAAATTTCAAAGCATCACCCACTGTAGAGATTTTCTCTGCTTGATCATCTGGAATTGAAACGTTGAATTCTTTTTCAAATTCCATGATTAACTCAACTGTGTCAAGTGAATCAGCACCTAAATCATTTGTGAAACTTGCTGTTTCTACTACATCCTCAGGATTAACACCTAATTTATCAACGATGATTGACACAACTTTTTCTTTTACGTCTGCCATGATTTTAAGATTTAAGTTAATAAATATTTTCTGCTCAAGAAAAAAATCTTGGCAAAGTTAAACCATTTTTTCAAATGACAGCATTTTTTTTTCACTATTTTAATATTTCAAAAAACCTACATCTGTTTATCAACATGTTACAAAAAAAATATTTTTACGACTCATAAACTTTTTTTTCATAATTTTACATTATAAAAAATTCGAATAATGAAAAAGTTATTTCTTCTTGATGCGTACGCATTGATATATAGAGCGTATTTCGCTTTAAATAAAAACCCAAGAGTCAACTCTAAGGGCTTAAACACTTCTGCCATAATGGGTTTTCTTAACACTTTATACGAAGTGCTGAAAAACGAAAAACCCACTCATATCGGTGTTGCTTTCGATTTAGGCGAGCCTATACGCCGCACCGAAAACTTCACGGAATATAAAGCCAACAGAGAAGAAACCCCTCAAGATATAAAGATTTCCGTCCCATATATAAAGGAAATCATAAAAGGTTTTAACATCCCTATCTTTGAATGTGCAGGATATGAAGCCGACGACATCATTGGAACTCTTTCTAAAAAAGCTGAGAAAGAAGGATTCACCACATTCATGATGACCCCTGACAAAGACTTCGGACAATTGGTGAGCGACAATATATTCATTTACAAGCCTGCTAAAGGAGGCGAACCTGCTAAGGTCTTAGGTCCTAAAGAAGTCTGCGAGAAATATAACATAGCTCGCCCAGAACAAGTCATCGATATACTCGGTCTTTGGGGCGACGCTTCCGACAACATACCAGGAATACCTGGAATTGGCGAAAAGACAGCGTCTAAACTTATCACAGAATACGACTCTGTCGAAAACCTGATAAAAAATGCTGATAAACTAAAGGGCAAAATGCGCGAAAATGTTATCAATTACGCGCATCAAGGAATGCTCTCGAAAGAACTCGCAACAATCGACATCAACGTCCCAATAGATTTCAACGAAGAAGAACTGAGAACTGTAGAACCTAATTATCAATATCTTTCAAAATTGTTTGAAGAATTAGAGTTCAGAACCTTCATGAATAGATTTAAAGGACAACAGTCAACAGTCAACAGTCAACAGACTTCATCTACTAATAATACAACCTCAGCGCCTCAGCACCTCAGCGCCTCAACAACTCAACAGCTTGATCTTTTCGCCGATCCTACCGAAAATACATTATTCTCCTCTCCTAACAAACCTGCCAAACAATCAGTTATACATCAACTTAATGAAAAAGACATCGATAAGTTCATTGTAGATTTAAATAAAAACGACAAGTTTTCTTTGAAAACTGAGATAAGCGGCTCAGATGCTTATTCTTCCTTTCTTATCGGAATGACATTTTCATTCAACGCAGAAGAATCATATCATATAAATCTACCTTCCGACAAAGAACAATGCAAATCGTTGTTAAACAAATTCATTCATATCTTCTCTGATGAGAATAAAACAGCGATAGGACATAATTTGAAAAATGACATCTCTATTCTTGCGAGATACGACATCGAGCTTAATAATAAGTTATGGGACTGTATGATAGCTCATTACCTCATCGAACCAGAACTGAATCATAGCTTGGATTATCTTGCCGACATTTACACAGAAGAAGGTCATGATGTCATGCTACAACTCTTTGAAAAATTCAATCCTATCTTAATTAACAATAAGTTAGATAAACTGTTCTACGACATAGAAATGCCATTGATTAGAGTCTTGACAAAGATGGAAGCTAACGGAGTCAGAATTGACATCGAAGGACTGAAACAGATTAGCGAAGAACAATCGAAAGAAATTAAAGAAATTGAAAACAACATATATGAAATAGCAGAGACTACATTTAACATCGGCTCTCCAAAGCAGTTAGGTGAAATTCTTTTCGACAAGCTGAAGATTAAAGCACCTGCTAAGAAGACCAAAACAGGACAATATCCAACAGGTGAAGACATACTTCAGAAAATAAAAAACGACAATCCTATAGTACAGCACATCCTCGACTATCGCTCTTTGACAAAACTGAAATCCACCTACGTCGATGCGCTGCCTTTGTTGGTAAATAAGAACGATAATCTAATTCACACTTCATATAATCAAGCTGTTACCGCGACTGGAAGATTAAGCTCCAATAATCCGAACTTGCAAAACATACCTGTCAGGACAGACAAAGGACGCGAGATAAGGAAAGCTTTCATTCCAAGAGACGAGAATCACATCCTGCTCGCGGCAGACTATTCACAGATTGAATTGAGAATCATCGCTCATCTCAGCGGCGACCAAGCTATGCAAGAAGCTTTCAGTCAAGGTTTAGATATTCATACCGATACAGCAGCTCGCGTTTATGGCGTTGCAATAGACGAGGTTACAGCAGAGATGCGTCGCAACGCCAAAGCAGTCAACTTCGGAATTATATATGGAATGTCGGCGTTTGGCTTGGCAGAACGTTTAGGTATCTCCAGAAGCGACGCCTCGCAAATAATCAAAAACTATTTTAAAGAATACGTCGGCATACAGGAATATATCGACAGACAGGTGGATTTTGCAAAGCAAAACGGATATGTCGAGACGATGCTCGGACGTCGTCGTTACCTCAGAGACATCAACTCAGGCAATAGCGTGGTGCGTAACTTCGCCGAGAGAAATGCGATTAACGCTCCCATACAAGGCAGCTCTGCTGATATGATAAAAATAGCTATGAGCAACATCCATAACGAGATGATGAGAAACGATATGAAGTCAAAGATGATTCTGCAAGTCCACGACGAACTAGTCTTCGATGTATATAAGGAAGAATTGGAATCACTGAAGGAGATGGTGAAAGATAAGATGATTAACGCTCTTCCGCTCTGCATCCCTATTGAAGTAAACCTCAACACTGGAAGCAATTGGTTGGAGGCTCATTGACACTGGCGCCGACCTGTACTGTTTTGCACTTTTCCATTTCTTAACATAAAAAAAACTGCCCAATTCTATCAGGCAGTTTTTTTATTATATCAAAGGAAAATGTTTTATTTCTAAAAATTTCAACTTTCCATTTTCAGTTTTCAACTTTTCATTAACCCTTCTTGCCTCTTTTCTTTGAAGCGTTATTCGGGTCGTTGATGATATCCAAGCAATCTTGATAGCTCAAGTTTGTCGGGTCGTATGTCTTTGGAATCTTATAGTTTTGTTTGTTCATTGTGATATAGATACCGAAACGACCTTTAAGAACTTTGAGGTCAGGATTTTCCGGATATGTAGAAACCACATTATCCTGGTCGGCTTTACGTTTCGACTCGATTATCTCTATTGCTCTTTGGCAAGTCACCATCAAAGGATCGTCGAGTTTCGAGAGGCTGTAGAAAGCGTTGTTATGTTTGATATACGGACCGAATCGACCTATTGCTACTTGAATCTCAGCGTCTTCGTATTCGCCGAGTGTGCGTGGGAAGGCAAACAAATCGAGGACCTCTTCCAAAGTGATAGATTCGATACTCTGATCTTTCTTCAAGCCTGCGAACTTTGGTTTCTCATCAGAGTCGGTGTCACCGATTTGAGCGACAGGACCAAAACGACCAATCTTCACATACACATTTTTACCCGACACAGGATCGATGCCGAGCAGTTTCTCACCGCTGAACTTGCCAGAATTGTCAGAGGTATTCATAATCTGTTGATGGAACTCCTTATAAAATTCACCAATCATAGTGTTCCACTTACATTCGCCGTCAGCTATCTTGTCGAATTCCTTCTCAACATTAGCAGTGAAGTTATAATCGACTATTTCATCGAAATATTGAATTAAGAATCTATTGACGAGTACTCCTATATCTGTTGGGACTAGTTTACCTTTTTCGTTGCCGATATTTTCTTTTGCTGTTTTCTCTGTGATTCTGTTTTTCTTAAGAGTCAAGACTTTATAGTTACGTACTTCGCCTTGAATATCTTTTTTCTCGACGTAACCTCTTTTTTGTATTGTAGATATTGTAGGTGCGTATGTAGAAGGACGACCTATGCCGAGCTCTTCCATTTTCTTTACCAAGCTTGATTCTGTGTAGCGAGGCGTGTGGCGTGTGAATCTCTGTTGAGCTTCCATTTTCTCCAGTTCAAGCATCTGACCTACAATGAGAGGTGGTAACATGCCGTTTGGTGATTCGCTTTGTTCTTCGCTTGTACTTTCTGTATAAACCTTCAAGAAACCATCGAACAAGACCACTTCACCGCTAGCAGAGAACTCTTTATCAGAATTAGATATTTCTATACTTACGTTGGTCTTTTCTATCTGAGCTTCAGCCATCTGTGACGCGATAGTACGTTTCCATATAAGCTCGTAGAGTTTACGTTCGTCGGCTGTACCTTTTATTGTCTGCTGATCGAGATATGTCGGGCGGATAGCTTCGTGAGCTTCTTGAGCGCCTTTCGATTTTGTTGTAAACTGACGATTCTTAACATACTGAGGTCCATAGAGATTTTCTATTTCTCTTTTTGCAGACATCAGAGCGAACTGCGACAAGTTGACAGAGTCTGTACGCATATATGTAATCTTTCCCGATTCGTAAAGCTGTTGAGCGATTCGCATTGTGTTACTTACTGAGAATCCCAATTTACGGCCAGCTTCCTGTTGAAGTGTTGAAGTAGTGAAAGGAGGAGCTGGTAATTTTGAAACAGGTTTTTTATCGACAGATTTAATTTTGTAGGCTGCATCCTTACAGTTCTGCAAGAAAGCGAGAGCATCTTCTTCGTTATCGAAGCGATGAGGTAACTCCGCCGACAATGAATATTCGCGATTATCTATTGTGAATGTAAATATTGCCGTCACGCGGAAGGTGCTTGTCTGTTTGAAGTTTTTTATCTCCTCTTCACATTCCACTATGAGACGAACTACCACCGACTGCACGCGACCTGCTGAGAGAGAAGGTTTCACTTTTTTCCAGAGGAGTGGCGACAACTCATAACCTACGAGACGGTCGAGGACGCGGCGTGCCTGCTGTGCAGAAACGAGGTCCATATCTATCTTACGAGGATTGTCAATAGCATGATTGATGGCCGTCTTTGTAATCTCATGGAAAACAATACGACGATATTTATCTTCTTTAAGTCCCAAGGTTTCGAAAAGATGCCATGAAATAGATTCTCCCTCACGGTCCTCATCGGATGCGAGCCACACCATTTCGGCGCCCTCTGCGAGTTTCTTTAGCTCGGCAACTAAAGCCTTTTTATCTGATGGTATATCGTATAATGGTTGGAAACCGTTATCCATATCCAAACTGAGATTCGACTTGTTCAAGTCTCTCACATGACCATAACTCGACTTGACCACATATTCTTTTCCTAAGAAACCTTCGATGGTCTTCGCCTTTGCAGGAGACTCAACAATTACTAAATTCTTTACCATATATATAATGTGTTTAAATTCCTTATTTTTATCTATCGAAAAACAATAACATTTCTCGCGTGCAAAATTACTACAATAAAAAGTTCTATTTCGACATTTTTTTGAAAAAAAATTTTATCACACTAAAAATCACTCATTTGTGAATAAAAATTAAGATAAAAACACATATTTTTTTTAACATTCGATACAAAAGAATGTTAAAATGGGGTACAATTTTACGACTATAAATCCTTTACAATATAAGTAATGACGACAAAAATCTTCTTGAGAGGCACAGCACCCTTTCATAAAAAAAACATATTATTAAAAAAAAATTCAAAAAACTCTTGTTTATTAAAAAAAAATCGTACTTTTGCAGTCTCAAAAGAGACAAATGCTTCCTTAGCTCAGTTGGTAGAGCAATTGACTCTTAATCAATGGGTCCAGGGTTCGAGTCCCTGAGGGAGTACGGAAATGAACGCTAATCTGCAATTTGCATGGTTAGCGTTTTTCTTTTCATAAGTATACTTTTTCTCCCTCCCAACACATCTTTTTTTTCAAAAACTAAAATTTTTCTTCCATAAATCAAAAATTTTTACTTAATTTTGTATTTCATTAAAGACATATAAAAATATGCCAAATATGGAAAAGACAAAGGTACTATTTGTTCATCAGGAGATAACACCTTACTTGGAGGAAAATCCTATTTCTAACATAGGGAGAAACCTTCCTGATGGTATTCAGATGAAAGGAAAAGAAATAAGAATATTCATGCCTCGTTTCGGCTGTATCAACGAACGTCGAAACCAGTTGCACGAAGTCATTCGCCTTTCTGGTATGAACCTGATCATCAACGATACAGACTACCCCCTCATTATTAAGGTTGCTTCTATACAGAAAGCTAGAATGCAGATATATTTTATCGACAACGACGATTTCTTCACCAAACGTAAATCTACGATAGCCGATAAAAACAACGTGTTCTTCAGCGACAATGACGATAGAACTATATTCTTCTCTCGCGGTGTGATAGAAACAATACGCAAACTCAACTGGCCTCCAGACGTCATCCACTGCCACGGATGGATGTCGGCACTCATACCAATTTATATCAAAAAAGCTTTTAAAGACAACCCTCTCTTCACCGACTCTAAAATAGTGTTCTCTATTTATGATGACGATTTCACAGAAGAATTCAACAGCGGTTTCGACAAGAAAATGAAGATGAACAATATAGCTCCTAAAGATGTCAAACATCTTAAGACTGCGAGCTATGTCAATCTTATGAAGACAGCTATAGATTTTTCCGATGCTGTAATCTACGGAAGCGAAAAGATAAATCCAGAATTGGATGAATACGCAAAATCTTTGCAAAAACCTATTCTCGAATACCAAAGTCCGGAAAATTACGTTGATGCCTACAACGATTTCTACGATAATTTGTTAAAAGAAAAAAATTGATACTTTGAAAACAAAACACCTCTTTTTGACTACACTATTGATGTTGATGGCTTTCACAGCATGTAAGAAAGTACCTCAGCATATAGGCGATTCATTACAACCTAACAGCAGTTACATAACAGTGGCGTTCACCGACAGCAACAGCATATCCGCTGAGGTGGAACGCATCGACTCGCTCAGCACAAAAGCCGCGTCATATTCTCTCGTGGGTAACCTCAACGACCCTCATTTCGGCAACTCCAACCTCAGTTTCTATACCCAAATAGGATTGACAAGTAACAGCCTCGACTGGGGTGAAGGTGCAACAACCGACTCTATAGTGCTGCAACTTTTATACACTGGTTATTATGGCGATACCTTGACACCTATAACATTACGTATTCATGAGGTGACTCAAACAATGAGCAGCGACTCAACATATTACTCAAACGAGACTTTTGAAATAGGCGACGAATTGGCAAACATCACATTCTGCCCAACACCTAAGACCCGACATTTCTTCGGCAACGACACTGTTGGTGTCAGAGTGTTAAGAATACCCGTCGACAATGCCCTCGGCGATAGATTCATCAACGACCAAGCATCTGGTTTTACCTCCAACACTGCTTTTATGGACTATTTCAAAGGACTTCGCTTCTCATGCGACGAGTCGGCAGTGACAGGTTCTATATGTTACTTTAATATGCTCAACACCAACTCCTTCTTGAGAGTGTATTATCACAATAACCACGACACTACATTCTACGACTTTAATGTCAGTGATAAATATGCACGATTCAATCATTTCGACCACGACTACAGCTCAGCTCCTAGTCCTATAACTTTCGACGACACTACATACAACCCTTATCTGTATGTACAATCTACAGCTGGCGTAAGGTCGCGTATCGTCTTCCCTGAACTCGCTCAATGGGCTAAAGACCAAAACACTAACGTCCTCATCAACGAGGCAAAACTTATACTCACAGGCGCTAACGGTTTGATTAACGGCTTCGATAACGACACCACGATGTTTTCACAACCAGCTCAGCTCGTCGCCGTCAAAGCAAACGCCGATAACTCGTACGGCCTACTACCCGACCAACTCGTCGGTTCTAATTACTTCGGAGGTTTCTACGATCCTAAAACCGACCAGGTGTGGTTTAGAATATCAGAATACATACAAGACCTCATCTTGGCAGGCCCTGACGCCGACAACTATGGAATTTTCATTTACACATACTCCGGTTCATTCAACGCTAAACGCTGGATATTCCACGGACCAGATAGCCCTGATACTACCAACAGAGTAAGACTGGAAATTATTTATTCACAAATAGACGACTAATTATGAGAAAATTTTGTTTAATCATTTGTATCTTATTAGGTATGACAACACAAGCACAAGAAAAAGAAACAATGGTCTTAATCAAGACTTCAAAAGGCGACATCAAAGTTAAATTATACAACGACACACCTTTACATAGAGACAATTTTATTAAACTCATTAACGAAGGCTGGTATAACAACTCTCCATTCCACCGCGTTATCAACAACTTCATGATTCAAGGCGGACACAACCAAGATGGCAGCGTTGACCCAGGTTACACAATCCCTGCTGAGTTCCGCGCTAATCATTTCCATAAAAAAGGTGCTCTCGCCGCAGCACGTCAAGGCGACCAAGTTAATCCCCAAAAAGCCTCAAGCGGATGCCAGTTCTATATAGTTCAAGGTCAAGTGTTGACAGACGCTCACATCCAGATGTATCAACAACGTTATGGATTGACTTTCTCAGAAGAACAAATCGAAGCTTATAAAACAGTAGGTGGCACTCCTCACTTAGACGGCGAATATACAGTGTTCGGCGAAGTTGTCGAAGGATTGGAAGTCATCGACGAAATAGCAAAAGTAAAAACCGGTTACATGGACGTTCCTGTAGAACCTGTAACAATGACAATTGAAATAATTAACAATTGATAATTTACAATTAACAATTTATAACAGACCGTTGACTATTGTCTGTTGACTTAAATTCAGATAAAGATGAAAGAAAAAATAGCTCAGATATTAGAAGAGATAAACTCTTTCAAGGCAGAAAGCAAAGAGTCTTTGGAAAACTTCAGAGTATCTTATTTAAGTAAAAAAGGTGTCATCCCTGCATTGTTTGCCGACTTCAAACAAGTGGCTCCTGAATTACGCAAAGAACTTGGTATCAAGCTCAACGAGTTGAAAAACAGAGCACAAGAAATCTTCGACGAACAGATGCAGCAATTTGAAACACATAGCGCAACAACAAACGATCTCGACTTGTCACTTCCTGTCGAGTCGATGAAAGGCGCTCGTCACCCGTTGTCTATCGTTAGAGAAGAAATCAACAATATATTTGAGCGTTTGGGTTTTGTCATCAGCGAAGGTCCCGAGATTGAAGATGATTTCCACTGCTTCACAGCATTGAACTTCCCTCCTGACCATCCAGCTCGCGATATGCAAGACACATTCTTCATCAGCAAAAATCCTGACGTATTGCTTCGTACTCACACATCAAGCGTACAGGTTCGTGCCATGGAACAAGGCAACCCTCCTATCCGTATCATCGCTCCTGGAAGAGTGTTCCGTAACGAGGCTATTTCAGCTCGCGCTCACTGCATCTTCCATCAGATAGAAGGTCTTTATATCGATAAGGACGTCTCCTTCGCCGACCTCAAACAAACTCTCTTCCACTTCGTGAAAGAATATTTCGGCGAAGAAACAAAGGTTCGCTTCCGTCCTTCTTACTTCCCATTCACAGAAACATCAGCAGAGATGGACATCTCCTGTAACATCTGCGGCGGAAAAGGATGTAACATCTGTAAACACACAGGTTGGTTAGAAATACTTGGATGCGGCATATGCGACCCTAACATCTTGAAAGCTTGTAATATCGACCCTGATGTATATACTGGTTTCGCTTTCGGCATGGGCGTGGAACGTATCGCAATGCTCAAATATCAAGTCAACGACTTACGTCTCTACTTTGAAAACGACGTAAGATTCTTACAACAATTTGAAAAGGCATAAGAATCAAATTAGAGACGTCACAGTGTGACATCTCTACGGATAAGACTCCGGAATCTCAGCGTTTTAAGATTCCGGAGTTTTTTTTGCTTTCTTCATTAGCTAGTTCTATCTCGTGATATTCTATATCTTCCAACACAATATCAACCTTGTTATTACAACTCGTATCGATAACATACGCGTGAAAGACATTGGCGATACCCTTTATATCGACAAGTATCTGCTGAAGGTCTGACTCCTTAATGTAATTTCTGATAATAAACAGATAGTCGGTTTTCGGCTTGAACGAAACCCATTCCTTGCCTTCTGATGAAACAAGAGAAACAAGATTATAAGTGTTGGAATTCTCTCCTGCATCGTAAAGATAATAGGAGAAAAAACCATCGCCGTTGAAACTAACGCTTCTATATTTCGCCAACTCTATCTTTAAGATCTTATTTAGATTCCATGCTAACTGATAATCTATCATACCCGTATTGATACCAATAACCTTAATATCATCAAAGGGTTCCACAACTAATTTATTTTTCTTCTTCACCATAAAAACCAGAATTTATCATAAAGCAAACTTACACAAAATTTTTCAGACATCAGACCTGCATAAAAAAAACAGCACCCAGAAAATTCCAGATGCTGTTCAAGAAAAGAAAATTTATTCATTTTTTATTTCTTTTCGATCTTAACCATTGTACCATCAATATCAAAGAAGTACAATCCTGCGTTAAAGTCAGACATGTCGATTGTGTTGACACCTTCATTGATGACTTGTTGCGAAAGCATCTGGCCGTTGACAGAATAAATCTTTACAACAGCTTCTCTTACGCTTTCAATCTTAACAAAGCTTTCAGCTGGATTAGGATACATCACGAAAGCAACTTCATTATTTTCTGTGATAGAAACTGTTATCGTAACCGACACAGGACCTGCAGCTGCCGACTCGCCATCTTCGTAAACAGCAGATACTGTATAACGATATGTACCTGGAATCAAATCTTCGTCGGTATATGTTGTCTCTGATATATTAGCTACCTTAGCGTCATTTCTGTAAACATTATAGCTTACAGGCTCAGCATTTTGTGGTGCTGACCAAGCCACTGTTACGTTGTTTTCATCAACAACTTCAGCTGTGAGATCGTATGGTGGATAGTAGAACTCATTTGGTTTGTAGTACATCGCTGTAGCCAAGTTGCCGTTAGTGACGTCTGTATAGATGACACATGGGTAATTGTGGATCATTGTCATTGAGAGATAAGTGTCGGCCATATCTGAGAAAGCTCTCTGACCTACGAAATTCCAGTCTGTACCATTATATTTCATGACCGACATTCTGTTTTCCATATTCATATCTGAGAAAGCTACGTAGAAGTTTTGTTGATCATCTAAAGCAACGTCCATACCTTTGACAGAGATGTTTGTCGTTTCGCTTGCTATTGATTCCCAAGCGCTGCCGTTGTAACGATATACAGAGAGCATATTTGTTTGATATGCGCTGAATGCTGCATAAACCATACCTTCGTCATCAATTGCGATGTCTTGATAATAGTAGCAGCCTACTTCTTCTGAGACAGGAGCATTACCGACTTTAATCCAAGTTTCGCCAACGAGTTTTGATACATATAATATATAACCTGCGTATGAGTCGACCCATGAAACGTATGGAGTGTCGTTGCTATCTACTGCGAGTTTTGCCCATGTGCCGCCGCTTACGTCAGCACCGAGACGTTGCCAGTCGTTATCTTGGAATCTATAGACGTAGAATCTGTTGTTTTCACCATAGTCTTTAAAACCTAAGATAAGTCTGTTTTGTGAGTCGACGGCGAGCTTAGGTATACAGCCTGCTCTGCCGATATTACCTACGTCTGACCATTGGTTGTTCTCATATTTCTTGACTTGCAACATATCGTCATAGTCGTTTTGTTGGTCGCCGATGAGAGCGTAAGCGATATAAACAACGCCATTATGGTCAACGACGATGCTTCCGTCATAAGCGATGAGGTCTGCTGGAGCAAGGATCTTCTGCCATTGTCCTACTTGCTCGCTATATTTGTAAACTGATGGATAGCCGTATTCTTTTGCAAAAACATAAACGTCGCCATTGCTTTGTGTATATGAACCATAGAGATACATATATACGCTGCTTTCAGAGAAGCCGCGTGCTCCGAGATAATCCCAAGCGCCATCTAATGGCTCGCTGATTTCGATAGTGAATGATTGTACTGTCTCATCTTCGCCGTCAGTGACTTTGATAACGACTTCATATTCACCTGGGGTTTCTGTTGTACCATACAAAGCAGCCGACTTGCTGTCGTATTGTTCGTATGTCAACCATTCTGGTTTTTCTTCTATAGAGATTGTGAGGTTCTTGTCGTCTGTGTCGTGAACGTAGATGTTATAGATATAATTCACGAAAGCGAAGCCTTCTGTTACAGGAGTAGAAGTGAATTTAGGAGCAGCGTTTTGTTTTCCGTTTAAATAAGAACTCTTAGCGACGTTGTCGATGTTACCTGCTTCAGCTATCATTGCGCCTACCACTCTGATATATTCTGGATTATATTCTTCTGGGATGACGTAAGTAAATGTGTGGCTGTATGACTCGCCTGCTGCGAGGAACGATGGCATGCCAGTGTCGCCGCTATAAGAGCTGAGCAGTTGACGAGCTACGTGGTCGAAAGCCATTCTGTTGGCAGGAACTGGATTAGGAAGGTTTTGGAAGCCACCCATCTGATAGTATGAGTTTGCATATTGGTTAGCCTGGTTATATTGAGGTGCCGGACCTGTGACAGCATCTTCATAAACTACACCGAAGATCTTATTGTTTCCGGAGATGTCTTCGAGAGCTGTTATTGTAACCACAGATGTCAATGTTCTTGTTGTTTCATCGAATTGGTTTTCCACAGTCACTGTCGATTTTGGTTGGAGAGCCATATCTTGTTGTACGCAGCTAAACCATTCGCTTGGAGTTTTGGATGAAAAGTTACGTCCGATGTTTGCAGAAGGAGCCTGAGTTAGGGCTGTCGCTGCGAAATAAACTTCATTAGCCATCACGTCGTTAGTGTGGATTGCGATAGCGATAACGTTATCGTAAGCTTCACATAAAGAGTCGATGTAATAGATACCTTCTGGACAATACTGGCACCAAGTACCTGTAGCTTCTTCAAGAAGCACATTCTTCTGCGCTGTTGCCACATTCAAAGCTAACATTGCGCAAACAATTAATAAAAACTTCTTCATAAATAATTCTGTTGATTTAATTAAGGGTGCAAAGATAATAAAAGTCAACAGACAACAGACAACAGACAACAGATTTTTTTTGTAGGGACATATCAACAACACTGATAAAAATAAACAATATGTTGTTGCTGCGTCTCCGCGTTTTTGAGTCGCTTCATTGATTTCGATTGTGGACACATTCAATGTGTTCGTACAAGGCGCAACAACCGTGCACAAAGTCTGTTGTCTGTTGTCCGTTGACTGTTGACAACAAAAAAAGAGCCCCTATTTCTAAGAGCTCTTCTAATTTAGACTTTAGTCATCAATTGTAAATTGTACATTGTCAATTTTTAATTAATTTAATGATTTCTCCATCGACTTCTACGAAATAGACTCCGCTGTTGTAGTCTGA
>JAZNVS010000021.1:0-15019 GCA_045592965.1 Bacteroidales bacterium
AACGAGGTAAACACCGCCACCATAGACATTTCCCGACGACGTAAACTCTCTGCCGTTATTTTTTATCGTACAATTTCTTAAGGTTCCATATTCCTGAATATAAGCTCCCGCTCCGTTATATGCTCCGCCACCGTTCTGAATCGTGATGCCGTCCCATACGGTTGCCGTAGATTCCGTATAGACCTTATCCTGATATAACACTCTTTGTGTGCCTTGTCCGTCCAATATTGTGACATTAGTCTCCGTAACTCTTTGTTGCAATGATGTCTCCGTTCCAGCAAAGCCGCCATAAACGTTAACGCCTTCCGCCATTCTGAAAGCGTTTGTAGAAGTGCCGTCACCGTAATATGTTCCCGCTGCCACCCATATTTCTGGTAATGGATTCATCACACTCGCTTCCGACAAAGCCATACTTAAATAAGGTGTAGCGTTTTCCCATGAAGAACCGTCCATAAATCCAGCTCCGCTTTCGGTAACATATATTATATTATTAGCATCTGGGACTATCTTCATCGTACTCTCGTATGACGACTCTATAGCTCCAATATCGACATTCTCATTCTGAACACGGACGTTGCCTGCAATATCAGTTTCTGTAAGTGCAATCGGTAATCCTTCTATTACACCTTTATCAATTAATGCCGAACCTTCTTGTAAACTCCAGTCGCCATTGTAATAATCCTTTCCCGCACCTTCTGTAGGATTCACGAACTTAGGATGTATTCCGTCACCTGTATTTGACGAAAAAAGATTGATATTGCCAATTCCTGTATAACCACCCTCTATAGCCGAATGAGAGACGACGACATTGGCGTTGCCGCTGAAATAAACATTATCTGAAACATCAGCTTTCTTGTTACCCCAAATTACAGTATTGTAAATATTTGCGGATGAAGAACCATAAATACCTGCGCCATTATTATTAGTATTCGTCATCTTGTTGTTAACGATATTACAATTGATGACATTTACATAATTTGACATATACAAGCCGGATCCATAATCTTCACTCGTGTTGTTTGAGATATTACACCCAACGAGTGTTACGTATGAACTTGCACGTACACCGCCAGCAGATTGTCCCGCTTCATTATTCTCTATCCTACAATTTATGGCCTCAACATAATTACTACTATAACCATTTAAATACATACCGCCGCCATAGCCTTGACTATAGTTATCATGAACGTAGCAGTTTTCTACCACTGCCTTCTTCGTATTACTGTTGTTATCGACACAAACGCCGGCATAGTTAGCATACGAAGACGAATATGTATTATGAACTTCGTTATTATAAATCTCACAGTCTGTTATATAACCGTTTGTCATATAGACACCGGCTCCGTAGTTATAATTACTGTTTGTATTCTTGAGGAGGTTGTCGTGTATCTTACATTGTTCCAATCTTCCGCCAACGAGGTAAACACCGCCGCCATAGACACGTCCCGACGACGTAAACTCTCTGCCGTTATCCTTTATCGTACAATTTCTTAAGGTTCCATATTCCTGAATATAAGCTCCCGCTCCATTATATGCTCCGCCACCGTTCTGAATCGTGATGCCGTCCCATATCGTAGCGGTAGATTCCGTATAGACCTTATCCTGATATAACACTCTCTGCGAATTCTGTCCGTCTAATATAGTGACATTGGCTTCATAGTCTCTATCTTCCAATGTGGTCTCTGTTCCTGCAAAGCCGCCATAGACGCTGACGCCTTCTACCATCAGGAAAGCATTTCTAGATGTGCCGTCACCGTAATATGTTCCGGCAGCGACCCAGATATCTGGATAAGCTTCATGGTCTGCTATGATAGATGCCGCCATATTGAGAGCGACATTCAAATCAGTTACCGCATCAGTCCATGATGTACCTGCATTAGAACCCGTCGCATCTGCATCGACATAAATGATTGGAAGATTAGATACATTCTGCGCCTTAAGATTAGCAGTCGCTAATAAAATCAAACTTATCGCTAAGAGTAAAATTCTTTTCATAAGCATTTATTTTTTGGCTATGGGCTATGGGCTATGAGCTGCGAGCAAAGAAAAGTTCAATGCTCATGGCTCATGGCTCATAGCTCAAAGCATTTATTCAATAAAATCTTTTGTGTCTTTATTCCTTTATCGTCAATCTTACGGATGATATATACGCCTGAACTGTATCCGCCTGTATGGACGTGGCATGCCGCATCCATATTTGCATTATTATAAACACAACGTCCCGTCACGTCATAGATGTTAATCTGCGCATTACCATTTATATCGTTAATGATTATCTCGCCATTATTTATATATGCGAAATTGCTTTGAGCTTCGGGCTGTGAGCTTTGAGCTATCTTTAACACAAAACGTTCCGCATTGCTATTTCCGGAATGGATGAATGTATATGATTCAGTCTGAAGATTTACTTTCTCTCCCGTCAGTTTATCTTCGAGAATAATAGCATCAAAAGAATCTCCACATTCACTCAAGCTGATAGTATATTCTGCGAAACCGCCCTCAAAATTCAAAGGCAACGACTCCTCATCATCGACGTAAACCACGCTGTAACTACCTACACCTTTATTAATATATAGAGATGGAGCTGATTCATTTAAACTGAACATCTTGAAGACATCGTCATTGTCGCCAATAACTACCGCTATTTCATCTTGTCCCGAAGCTCCATTAACTCTTATCTTGAAGATATTTTCGTCATTGTCTTTTCTGAAAGCTGATTTTGATTTGGTTCTTATATCGTTAGTCATGATGATATTTCCTGCTGAGGCTGCCTTCACGAAGAAAGCCTGACAAGGTGCGATGTATTGTGAGCCGCCGTTTGTAGCGATGCCTCCGAGTGTGTATGTGATGTAGTTATTCACGTCATCGTCGTAAATCCATATCGTCTGAAGTTCAAGCACATCGCGTGTCCATCCTTCTGCTTCCCAGTCGATATAACTCGGATAAGGATTTCCTACAAGATTGAAACCTGTATATCTCTCAACGACAAATTCGCCGTCGGTGCTACAAGAAAGAGGGAAGGGCACATCACCATTATTCAAAGTCCCGGAGAATTTCTTATAGCCTTCGTTTTCGTAAGCTACGAGATAACCTCTGCCTATATTGAAGTTCAAGCCGTTATCGACATAGAAATTATTAGTCGTGGAGTTATCTTTCTTCTGATTATACCATGTAGAGTTAAATTCCGACCATGAATAGAAGTCGTAGTTTTCTTCTGTCGGGATAAAACTCTCTATCGTCTGACTTGTCACAGGAGAAGAGATGAAATGCCAGTCGGCGTTCCAGTTTCTCGTGACGCTGCTGTTATCAATATAGCAATTCACTTTTGCAACGACATTATCATCATTATGAATCAGAGTGCCGGTTCCATTAATATCGGAATCGACCACCAAAGCATTTACATCATCATTTGCAATATCGCCAATTATTTCGAGAGATGCAGAAGGTGCTATTGTCAAGACTTTTTCACTATCTATTTCAACGTCTTTAACAATATAATCTGATGTCGCATCTAGATTTTCCGCCACAATAATATCGTCAATCATCTTAGGATTTGAAGAAGGAAGTTGAGTGGCATTCTTAGGTTCAGCCCACGAATCACAGACGAGCTGCCAATTAGAGATATTGCTCCAGTCTTTGTCGAGACCGATAAATTTATATTTTATTGTGTAATAATTTACGACACCTGCGTTAAGATTTATGCTTTCCGATGAGAAATTAATATAATAATCACCGCTTACGTTCAACTCAGTTCCTACACTATGGTCGTAAAACCTAAGATTTATCACGTCGTTTGCATTGCCATATACTGTCAGAAAGAAAAGATAGACATCATCATTTTTCATCACCATAGCTCTGCCTCTGACATCATCACCACAGAACGCGCCAATCTCGATATTTTCGTCAGCAAATTCTCCGTCAATTTTCAGCTGACCATAAACCGTCATATTTTCTCCATCTATATTATCTGCCGGTTTTGGAAAATAAAAATTCTGAGCCTCAGCTGAAAAGCCATGACCCAGAATCATCATTCCTAAAATTATAATCTTTATATTGTTCTTTTCGTTTCTATTTTTGCGAGACTTCTTTACGAGATAGCCGGCACCTAACAATGACAAGACTAACAATCCGTTTCCTACAGGAGTCGTCGACTGATAATCTTCACTCAGTCCGTGAGAATACGGCAAACCCGGAGCCATGACATCATCTACATCTCTGTAATGTTCGTTATTATTATAAGTAAAGAACGAATCTTTTTGAGCATATAAATCTTGATTTACAGTAAATTGTAAAAACAGAACTAATAGCAGATTTTTTGTTACAAAGTAAAATTTTCTCATAATAATCCAATTCACGTTTTAACGTACAAATTTATATTATGAGAAAAGTAGAGTCAATACGTAATTTTACGTATTATTAACAATGTATCACAGTTTCACCACACCATGACTAATCGCCCATTTCAGCAGTTCTATAGTAGTATTGATACCAAGTTTTTTAAATATGTTAGACTTATGCATCTCTACCGTGCGAGGGCTGATGTTAAGTCTTAATGCTATTTCTTTTGAAAACAGTCCGTCACAACATAGTTGCATCACCTCTTTCTCCCTGTCGCTGAAATCGGAAACCGATGAGGAATAAAGTCGCTTTGAATCATTGACTGCTTTGATAATCTTCGTCATATCAACGCCATAATATTTACTTCCTAAATAGACCTCAGAAATGGCATTCCTTATCTCTTCAACCTTAGACATCTTAGGAACGAAACCGTCTATACCAGACTCAACCAATCGGAAGATCGTCTCCTCTTCATAATTAGACGAAACTATTATCACCTTAATATCACCACGTTCCGACTTCAGTTTCTTCACCGCTTCCTCGCACGACATTCCAGGCATCTGTATGTCGAGCAAAACGACATCGACATCTAAATCCGGCAAAACTTGAAACAGTTCATCGGCAGTCGAGGCTTCACCAACGACTTTAATATCATCAACAAACTTTGAGAGAGAAGACCTTATACCTAATCTCATCAAAGGATGATCGTCAACAACAATTACATTTATCATCGTTTATTTTTTTTAATTCAAAAGAAAATTCGCTACCCTCTCCTACTACACTCTTGATATTCAATTCGCTATTACACTGATGCAGCATCTTGTTTATTAGATCCATACCTATACCACTACCTTGTTCACCTTTAGTTCCCAAAGTGGTAAACGACTTACCCGACAACAACAACTTTACCTTATCCTCTGGGATCCCGACACCATAATCCTTTACAACGACCTTTATTTTATTACCTAAGTCATTGAAACAAATCACCACCTCTTTACCATCAGGACTGAACTTCAAGGCGTTACTAATAAGATTTCTCAACACGGCGGAAATCATCCTGATGTCGGAATAAACAATATAGCTATCTAACTTAACATCGCACTCTCTAATCGTGATTTGCTTTTTCTGCGCTATGGTACTAAACAAAGGCACAACTTCGTTGAAGCAAATATCTCTAATGTCGAAATTTATCGGCTTATATTCCATCCTCTTCATCTCGAACTTAGTCCACTCAAGCATATTGACGAGCAGCTCTTCCAAAGAATTTACAGAATCTGTCAATGCCGCAATATACATCTTCATATCGTCGTCACTTATTTCATCATAATTTTCATACAGATGATTCAACACCATTTTCTGGGCGATGACAGGATTCTTCAAGTCGTGCGACAAAACAGATATTGACCTGTTTTTGATATTGTTAAGTTCCAACAAGACAGCATTCCTTCTCTTTCTTGAAAGACCGTTCCTAATCAATAAAATAATTGTGATTATTAGTAGAAATATCAGCAACATTGTCAGTTTAAGCACATTCTCATTATATTGATTGTCGCGTTTATACAGCTCTATTTCTAAGTCTTTCTCACGTGTGCTATATCTGACTTGAAAGTCATTTAACATCTTCTGGTTCTTTTCATTAAAGATGGAATCCTTGATATTCACATACTGCTCATAATAATCTATGGCAAGTCGCGGATTAGTGTCTTTATATATATTGTACAACGACTTAGATATTTCCTGTATCAAAAGCTTGTTGTCGATAATTTCCGCACATTCCAATGATTTATGAAAATAAAAGAGAGCCGAATCAATATTGCTATCTTGTTCATACATCTCACCTAAAGAATGTAGAACTATCGACATTCCATATTTGCTTCCAGCCTTCTCAAAGTAAGAATAAGCATCTCTCTCGCATTGTATCGCATCTTGCAGACGACCACAGGCCATATATACATCGCCCAACTGATTCAGACGGATAGCGATCTTATTCGGACGACCAATTTCCTTATCAATTCTCAACCCTTCTTCAGCGGCAGAAATGGCATCTTCACAACGCCCCAACTTCATATAAGCCGTTGAGACATTACCTAATCGAACCGCCAGCTGCGACCTCCGAGATTCACCTAAATTTTTCTCTATCTCTATACTTTTCTCAAAATAAACGACAGCAATACTATCCTCATCGTTCACCATATATACATTACCGATGTTATTCAAGATAGAACTTTGGAGGTCCAACCTCTGCAACGACTGAGACACTTCGTAAGCTCGCATATTGTAATCGATAGCCTTCTCCATATTACCCATCCGCTGATTGGAGAATCCCATATAATACAAACTGTTAAAAACCAATGTCGTGTCGTCAGCCTCTTTCGACAAGGAATATAAATCTTTGGCTAAATTGTAACAGTCTGAATAGCTCTCTTGCTTAAACAGTTTTATAACCCTATTGTTGATAGTATCAAGGTTTTCGGCAAATAAATGGCTGCAAATAATGAAGATAAACAATAATAAAAATCCCAGTCTTTTCATAGCGACTCATATTAGAGTCACAAAGTTATAAAAATAATGCAAAAAGTGTTATTAAATAATAAAAAAAACTCAATACAAATAGGATAATCCACAGTTAATTATATATGCTAATATAACACAATAATATAATTTCAGTTTCGTTAAACGGTCATTCGTAAAAGCACAGAATACGTTGTCAAAATGACATACGGAGCGTAACTGAAGAATGGCATCCTTTTAATTATTGGTATTATTAAACTGATTTTTAATACAAAAAAATAATGAGTCTATAGATTATATGATGTAATTTATAGACTCATTTGTTTTTATGATGATAAAAAACGAATTCAGGGATTGACTTTAGAATGAATATCTCGATTTATCATAACATAAATTTTATGCAAATATAAAATATAATTTTAGAATTGCATAGAAAATTATGCAAATATAAAATAAAAAAACCTCAGAAATTTTCTGAGGTTCCATAATTTTCAATTGTCAACTTTCAATTCGATGTAGACGCACAAATTACATCGTATTTATTTTTCAATGGTGTAATGTGTCACGTCTCTACATTAATTTTCAATTGTCAATTTTCAACTTTCAATTTATTCTTAATCTCTTCAACGGCATCTAATTTTTCCCAAGAGAAGAACTCAACGTTTTTATAAATCTTGCCGTCTTCTTTGAAAGTGTCTTTATCTTCGTAGAACACTTCTACCTTTTCAACTCTTGGGTCGCGACCGAAGTGACCGTAAGATGCTGTTGCTTCAAAGATTGGATTCTTCAAGCCGAAGCGTTTTACTATAGCGTAAGGACGTAAGTCGAAGATGTCTTTAAGTTTCTCTGCTATCACAGCATCGCTCATTTTCTTACCGTTAGCGTCTTTAACATGAGAAGTTCCGTTAGTATTTACGTAGAAACCTACTGGTTCTGCCACGCCTATTGCGTAAGCTATTTGAACCAAAGCCTCGTCGCAAGCACCAGAAGCCACTAAGTTCTTAGCGATATGACGTGCTGCGTAAGCTGCTGAACGGTCTACCTTTGAAGAGTCTTTTCCAGAGAATGCACCGCCTCCGTGTGCGCCGCGACCGCCGTAAGTATCAACGATAATCTTTCTTCCTGTGAGACCTGTGTCGCCATGAGGACCGCCGATAACGAACTTGCCTGTTGGATTGACAAAGAGTTTCATGTCAGGTTTGAAGAGAAGCTTCACGCGTTGTGGCAAAAGCTTCTTGACTCTTGGAATGAGGATGGTTCTCACGTCGTGTTCTATAGTTTTAATCATAGCTTCGTCATCATCAAGAAATTCGTCGTGTTGTGTTGAGATGACGATAGTGTCGATGCGGAGAGGTTTCCAGTTAGGACCATATTCTACCGTGACTTGTGATTTTGCGTCAGGACGAAGATATTTCATTTTCTTGCCTTCGCGACGGATCTGTGAAAGTTCGTGTAATAAGATATGTGACAACTCAGCTGTGAGAGGCATATAGTCGTCAGTTTCCTTACAAGCGAAACCGAACATCATACCTTGGTCGCCGGCGCCTTGGTCTTCATCGTTCTTACGTTCAACGCCGCGGTTGATGTCTTGTGATTGGTCATGAATAGCAGAAATGATGCCGCATGACTTGCCGTCGAACTGATATTCTGCTTTGTTGTAACCTATGCGCTCGATGACGCGGCGAGCTGTCTTTTGAATATCGACATAACCGGAAGACTTAACTTCGCCTGCTATTACTGCGAGACCTGTAGTGACTAAAGTTTCGCAAGCGACTTTAGACTCAGGATCTTGACGAAGCATTTCGTCTAAGACAGCGTCGGAGATTTGGTCAGCCACTTTATCTGGATGACCTTCTGAAACTGATTCAGATGTGAAGTAATAACCCATTTACAAATTAAATTTTAAGTTAATAAATATTAATTTGCGGATAGTTTTGAGATTGAATAATAGTAGGAAAAAAACATTGTTTTAGCATTTTTTTCTTGTGGTTGCAATCAATCAAATCTTTCCACGTTTTTGCGGGTGCAAAGATACGATAGTTTTTTCAATTACGTTAAGTTTTTTAGTGGAAAAATATTATTTTTGCAAAAAGAAAAAAAGTCTATGTCGATAATAGTTCAGAATATCACAAAACAATACGATAATCAGTTGGCTCTCAACGATGTTTCATTGACCATCAACAAGGGTGAGATTGTAGGATTATTAGGTCCTAACGGTGCTGGAAAATCGACCCTGATGAAGATAATCACCTGTTTCATTCCTCCTACCAAAGGAACCATCAGCGTTGAAGGTTACGACATTTGGGAACAATCGATGGAGGTAAGGAAACGCGTCGGTTATCTTCCTGAACATAATCCTTTATATTTAGATATGTATGTGAAAGAGTATTTAGAGTTTGTTGCGGGCATTCACCATATCACAGGGCAGGAAGCGAGTAAACGTATCAACGAAATGATTGACATGACAGGCTTGGGTGTTGAAATGCACAAGAAAATCGGGGCATTGTCGAAAGGTTACAGACAAAGAGTCGGTTTGGCGCAAGCCATGATTCACAATCCATCGGTATTGATTCTCGACGAGCCGACTTCAGGACTCGACCCTAACCAATTGATAGACATCAGAGGACTCATCAGAGACTTAGGCAACGAGAAGACCGTTTTATTATCGACACACATCATGCAGGAAGTCGAGGCACTTTGCGACAGAGTCATCATTATTAATAAAGGTGTAGTCGTTGCCAACGACAATATCGAGAACTTGACCAAAGAATCCGACAATGTTTTGGTCGTGGAATTTGACGGCAAAGTCAGCATTGAGATGTTAAGAAACATTGTAGGTTTGAAGCAAGCGAAATCTATCAAAGACAACCACTGGATTTTGGAGCCTAAGGCAGAATTGGATATACGGCAAGACCTGATGCGCTGGGCTATTAATAATAATGTGATAATTAAGAGCATGCAGAAGGAAGAGACCAGCATAGAAGAGTGTTTCCAGAGGCTTACTAAAGTCTAAAGATGAAAGACTAAAGTCTAAAGGGAAAAACGTTTGTACCTTTAGACTTTAGACATTAGACATTAGACTCTCAAACTCTAAACTTTTTTTTCGTAGGGTATTGTTTTATAAGAAAAAAAGTTTTAATTTTGCACCCGTTTTATACGTATGAAAAACAAATGTTGAACAAACAGCATAATTTATTATTAATCAAATGGATACATTAAGTTACAAAACAGTTAGCGTCAACAAGGAACATGCCAACAAGAAGTGGTATATCGTTGATGCTGAGGGCCAAACTTTAGGTAGATTAGCTTCTGAAGTAGCACAGGTCCTTAGAGGTAAGAGGAAGACATGCTTTACTCCCCACAGTGATTGTGGCGACAATGTCATAATTATCAATGCCGAGAAAGTCGTCCTCACCGGCAAAAAATTAACAGAGAAGACTTACGTTCACCACACAGGTTATCCTGGCGGTCAAAGATTCAGAACAGTCGAAGAGCAATTGAAGAGAAAGCCTATCGCAGTTCTTGAACATGCTATCAAAGGAATGCTTCCAAAAACAGTTCTTGGAAATGCAATATTCCGTAATTTGTACGTTTATGCAGGTCCTGACCACAAACATCAGGCACAACAACCTATCGAACTTAAAATCAACACCAAATAATTATCATGGAAGTAATCAACGCTTTAGGTAGAAGAAAGACTGCTGTTGCACGTATTTATGTAAAAGCAGGTAACGGAAACATTACGATTAACAAGCGCGACTATAAGGAATATTTTCCAACAAGCATCCTTCATTACGTTGTTGAACAACCTTTAATGTTAACCGAAACTCTCGGCCAATTCGACATTAAGGTCAACTTAGACGGTGGTGGTATCAACGGCCAAGCTGAAGCATTACGTTTAGCTATCAGCCGTGCATTGTGCGAAATCAATCCAGAATATCGTCCAATTCTCAAGGCAAAAGGTTTAATGCGTCGTGACCCACGTATGGTCGAGCGTAAGAAACCAGGTCAGCCAAAAGCTCGTAAGAAATTCCAATTCAGCAAACGTTAGTCTATCAAAAGGCAAGCATTTGTGTTTAGCATCCAAATCGTTGAGATCTATTAAGCTACTCAGCGATTGCATCAGTGAAAGTAAACATTTAAAAAAATTAACTCATGACACAAGTAACATTCGAACAATTATTAGATGCAGGTTGTCACTTTGGACACTTAAGAAGAAAGTGGAATCCAAATATGGCTCCTTACATCTTCATGGAACGTAATGGTATCCATATTATAGACTTGTATAAAACACAAGCTAAAATTGACGAAGCAGCTAACGCAGTACGTCAATTAGCAAGATCAGGAAAGAAAATCCTCTTCGTTGCAACAAAAAAACAAGCTAAAGACATCGTTGCTGAACTCGTAAAGAAGGTTAACATGCCTTACGTAACAGAACGTTGGCCAGGTGGTATGCTCACCAACTTCTCAACAATCCGCAAAGCTGTCCGCAAGATGGTTAGCATCGACAAGATGATGGCAAGCAGCGCATTCAACAACCTTTCAAAACGTGAACGTTTACAAATCGAACGCGAACGCGAAAAGTTAAACAAGAACTTAGGTAGTATCGCTGACCTCAACCGTCTCCCAAGCGCAGTATTCGTAGTCGACGTTATCAAAGAACATATCGCTGTAGCAGAAGCTAGAAAACTTAACATCCCTACTTTC
This sequence comes from Bacteroidales bacterium, assembly GCA_045592965.1. GTDB lineage: Bacteria > Bacteroidota > Bacteroidia > Bacteroidales > F082 > Limimorpha. The sequence continues at coordinate 11,557 of JAZNVS010000021.1, forward strand.
GCTATCGTCGATACAAACTCAAACCCAAATATCATCGACTTCCCTATCCCAGCTAATGACGACGCTTCAAAATCAATCGAACTCATCGTCAGCAAAATGGTCGAAGCTATCGAAGAAGGTTTGACAGAACGTAAAAACTCACGCGATAAAGAAGACATCGTCGAAGACGAAATGATGATGGACGACGAAAACGTAATGGAAAACAAGGGCGAAGAAGAAGAAAAAGAAGAAAAACGTCCTAGAAGACCACGTAAGACCGTTAACAAAAAATAAATAAATCTTAAAAACAATTTATTATGAACATTACAGCTGCTCAAGTTAACGAACTCAGACAAATGACAGGCGCTGGTATGATGGACTGCAAAAAAGCTCTCGTTGAATGTAACGGTGACAAACAAGCAGCTATCGACTACCTCCGCAAAAAAGGCCAAAAAATAGCTATGAAAAGAGCTGACCGCGAAGCTACTGAAGGCTGCGTGATCTCTAAAGCTACAGAAGACCACAAATTCGCTGCTGTCATTATGTTAAACTGTGAAACTGACTTCGTTGGTGCTAACGCTGACTTCGTTGGTACAACAAGAATGCTTTTAGACTTCGCAGTAGAAAACAGAATCAAAGATATGGAAGCTCTCAACGCTGCTACCATCAACGGTATGACACTTGAAGCTATCGTAACTGACCTCACAGCAAAAACAGGCGAAAAAGTTCAAGTTGGTAAATACTTCGCTGTAGAAGCAGAATACGTTACTAACTACAACCACCAAGGTAACCGCCTCGCTACTATCGTAGGTTTCAACAAATCCTTCAACGGCATCGAAGAAATCGCTCACGAAGTTGCTCTTCAAATCGCTGCTATGGACCCAGTCGCTATCGATGAAAACGACGTCCCTCAAGCAACAAAGGATAACGAATACAATGTCGCTATCGAAAAGACAAAACAAGAACAAATTCAAAAAGCTATCGAAGTCGCTTTGAAAAAAGCAGGTATCAACCCAGCTCACGTTGACAGCGATGACCACATCAACTCAAACATGGCTAAAGGTTGGATCACAGAAGAAGACGCTGCTAAAGCTCGCGAAATTAAAGAACAAGTCGCTGCTGAAAAAGCTGGTAGCCTCAATATGACAATGATTGAAAATATCGCTAAAGGCCGCCTCGCAAAATTCTTCAAAGAAAACTGCTTACTCGACCAAGTATCTCTCATCGCTGACCCTAAAACAGTCCGCGAATATATCCAAGCCGGTGACAAAGAAGCTACAGTTACAGCTTTCAACCGCGTGAAATTAGGATAAGACATTGTTAAGACGCCACTGGTGTGACGTCTCTACATAAGATAAGAGAATCCCGATTCAGAAATGAGTCGGGATTTTTTTTGCTACAAATAAAAGTGAAAAATCCATTACATCATCTTAGGAATAATAATCTAAAAATCACAATTATTGCAATAAATTTATTATAGCGAAAACCCTTGATTTTACTACTATTGATAATCATCGAATTACCTTATTTTTTGCATAAAAATGCATAGATTAATTTCTTCTTTTTTACAATAAAGAAACATATTTCTGCCGCCGTTAAAATCAATGCTCAAAAAAAGCATATATTTGTATTATGAAAAAAAATGTTTGTATTTGTTGTATGTGCCATACTGCTATCATCGTGTAACAATGAAAGCAAAATAATATCTTCTCCACTTGTTTTGAAGAAACCAGAAATCTTATGGTGACTAATCCCAGAGAAGCCCTGAAAAAAAATTTGAACATCTCTGATAAAATTGATTCTTTACAACATGGAAATCCATATCTGAAAGGAGAAGATTAGATAAGATACGCAAAATCATGAATATCGATATTAACGAAAGTTTTACTATTTCGTTTATTAAGGAGATTTGATGGTTGGCACCGACATTGACTGGTCTTGGATTTTGGAGTTACTGAGATGCTGAGATATTATATTTTTAGTCAAGAAGTCTCTGTTGTAAATATTTTTTATTTCTTGAAATGAGTTCTCAAAACCACGTTGGTCAGTGTTAAAACACCATCACCATTCCAGCTCCAAATTCTTTGTTGGAATGATTATAATAAGGTGTTATTGCAATTGTTTTGTTTGATTGTTTCAGACTAAACAAATCTTGCCACAGAGGCAACATCCAGTAACCAATGTTAGCGCTTAGAATACCTACGCCAGCGCCAGCCAACACATCTGTAAACCAATGTCTATCGTTCCATACGCGCATAAATCCAACGCCACAAGCCACAACGTATGCACCGAGTCCAGCCTGCCAACCATATTCTTTACGCACCAACTCGGCGCCAGTAAATACCGTTGCTGTATGTCCCGAAGGAAATGAGTTTGTTGCATTTGAATCAGGGCGCGGTGAGTTAACCAGGCTCTTCGTTGAACGAACCAATATCGCCATTGCAAAATATGAAGTAGTTCCCGCACACACGCGTTCTGCAAAAGAATGCTTTGCCCTGACACCAATATAGTCTAAGCCAAGATATGCTGTCACAGGCAGATATTGCAAATAATCATCTATTTTGCAATAGTTATCTCCACGCCACTCTCCTACTTCGTTCCTCACATAATACTTGGCGTCCTGACACCAATCGATATACAAACCCGTGGAGCCAACAGTTATCAACGACAAGGGTAATATTAGTTGCGTTGGCTTAAATTCGTATTGGGCGTGAGCCAATTGAAAAGAAACTACAAATATCAATAACAGCTTTATCCTCATAAACGTCATTTATTTTCTGAATACAAAAGTACATATAATTCTTCATTATTTTAGAGAATGTGTATACCTAATTATTATACTTATAATAAAAAAAGACGCAGCATTTGCCGCGTCCTATTATTTCATTGAGACGTGTCAATTACATATTTTTATTCTCTATGGTGTAATTGACGCGACTCTACAAATTGTCAACTTTCAATTTTCAATCACTTCTTGCTCCACGTTGTTCCTTCTTTGCCGTCTTTCAAGACGATGTCTAAAGCGGCGAGTTTGTCGCGGATGATGTCGCTGGTCGTCCAGTCTTTCTTAGCTCTCGCTTCTTTTCTGATGTCGATGATAGTCTCCATCAAGCCGTCAACCAAGCCGTCATCGCCGCCAGCTTCTGTATCTAAAAGTCCTAAGATGTCGAAGACGAATGATTGGAACAAAGTCTTCATCAATTCAAGTTCTTTGGCGTTAATCTTAGCGTTGCCGTCTTTCACAGTATTGACCATTCTCACTGCTTCGAAGAGATTTGCTATCACGATAGGACTGTTGAAGTCGTCGTTCATAGCCTCGTAGCAAGCGTCCATAATCTTTTGTACGCCGAGGTCTTCTGCACCTTCTGTAGCAGTCAATGTGTTAGCAATTTTAACAGCCTCCATGAGACGTTTGTAACCTTTCTCAGCAGCTTGAAGAGCCTCGTTAGAGAAATCGACAGTGCTGCGATATTGAGCTTGAAGC
>JAZNVS010000022.1:0-32949 GCA_045592965.1 Bacteroidales bacterium
GAATATGCAGTGCATGGTCGTGATATGCTTACCGGCATCCCGAAGGAAATCAAGGTAAACTATTCTGAAATAGCATATTGTTTAGATAAGAGCATATCTAAGATTGAGACGGCTGTACTCAATGCATTGGAACAAACACCTCCAGAATTGTCGGCAGATATTTATCGTACAGGCATATATCTTACTGGTGGCGGCGCACTGCTGAGAGGTCTCGACAAACGTCTACACGCAAAGACAAAACTGCCTATCCACGTGGCAGAAGACCCATTAAGAGCCGTGGCACGCGGTACTGGAATAGCTCTTAAAAACTTTGATAAATTCCCATTCCTGATTAAATAATCCGGATTGAATTATCATGTATAACTTATTAAGATTCTTAAAAAGGTATAGTTACATATTAATGTTTTTGATATTGGAAGCTTTGTGTATCACATTGTTGGTAAACAATCTTCCATATCAAAAACGTAAACTTGCAAGCATTGGTAACGCCATAGCCGGAAAGTTCTTTAAAACAAAATTTAACTTCACAACTTACTTCTCCCTCAAAGAAGAAAATGAATTGTTAGTAGAACATAACGCTCGTCTAATGAGTTTGTTACATATTAATTCTGACACAACTGAAATCTTCGATTCCTGTTCTTCCAACTACAGATACATCTCTGCTAATGTTATCAACAATAGCATAAATAATGTTAATAATTATTTACTTATCGACAAAGGAAGCAAGGACGGAATAAAAAAAGATATGGGAGTGATTTGTGAAAACGGAATAGTGGGAAAAATAGCTAATGTGAGCAAAAATTATTCTTCTATAATAAGTTTATTACATCCTTACTCCGTTGTCAGCGCACGATTTACTGATAACCAACACCTTGCAAACGTTTGTTGGGAAAATATAGACTACCGCTTCGGAACAGTGAAAGATATTCCGCTTCACCTTAATCCCAAAAAAGGCGATACTCTCGTAACAAGCGGATTCTCTAATATTTACCCAGCCGACATCATGATTGGAACTATAGAAGAAACTCTCGATAATAAATCTAAGGATTTTAACACCGCTAAAATTAAATTCTCAACAAACTTCAGTACCTTACGTCACGTCTTCGTGATAGATAATTTACATCAAACAGAAATCGACTCTCTAATATCAAATAAGTAAAATGAATAACAGACTAATTATAAATATCTTACGATTCTTTGGCTTGTTATTGTTTCAAGTTTTGATAATAGATAACATCCGTCTCGACTACTATATTCATCCTTACATTTACGTTCTGTTCATCTTCCTTTTACCTTTCAATATTCAAAAATGGCAACTACTATTACTTGCTTTCGTAACAGGAATGACAGTCGACCTTTTTAATGGAACACCTGGACTTAACGCTGCTGCAACAGTGTTTATGGCTTTCTTACGCCCATACGTAATTAACGGAATGACTAGAAGAAAAGATATAAATCCTAACGACGAACCTTCAATTAACAATATGGGTATCAGTTGGTTCATATTATATTCTCTATTACTTCTTATTGCACATAATCTCTCATTATTCCTTCTCGAAGCTTTTAGCTTCAAACTTATTGGAATTGTTTTGCTACAAACAATAATGAGTGTTGTAAGCTCACTATTATTAATATTCATCATCACATTGTTTTTTAAGAAATCAAATAAAAAATTAATATAAATTTTAGCACTATGAAAATCAGATTATTAACATTTGCAATCACATTATTTGCATTGTTTTCATGTAACAAATCAACGTTTAATATTAATGTTGAATTACAAAATGCCGAAGGCAAAATGATTTATCTCAAAAAAATGGTAGATAAAGAGTTTATCACAATTGATTCTGCTAATATGCAAAACAATATGGTTAATTTTTTTGTTGAAAGTGACAATCCAACAACTTATTATTCTGTAGCTGTAAAAGGTGTCAGATATCCAATAAACTTCTTCAGCGAAAATAAAGATGTAAAAATTATCGGTGATATCCAAAGCAGAAACGACATCAATATTGTAGCTTCTAAGGCTCAACAACTTATAAATGAATATAATAAAGAGATTAAAAATTTCTATACACAGATGAGAGAATTGGGTGAAGAATACCAAATAGCAGCTCAAAACAACAATGAATCTGAGATGGAAAGAATAGGTAACGAATATGATAAAATAGAAAAGAACCAAACAAACTACATTTCTCTTTTCATAAATAAAAATTCTAAAAATTTTGTTGCACCTTACATTTTGTATAATAATCGCTATAATTTTGAATTAAATGAATTGGAAGATTTTGTTAATAATTTCAACATTAGTAACGACAGTAATTTCTCAAAACTTCTCAACGATTATATAAGTGTTCTTCAACGCGTCGATATAGGTCAACCTTATTTGGATTTCACACAAGAAACACCAGAAGGCGATATGCTGTCACTTTCAGAATTAGTCGGTAAATCTAAACTTTTATTAATAGATTTCTGGGCTTCATGGTGCAGCCCATGTCGCGCCGAAAACCCTAACGTAGTTGCTGTTTATAACGATTACCACGAAAAAGGTTTCGACGTGCTTGGTGTTTCATTAGATATGGAAAAAGAAAAATGGGTTGCTGCCATTGAAAAAGACGGACTTATCTGGCATAACATATCAGACCTTAAATATTGGCAAAATGAAGCTGCTCAAGCTTACGGAATATCTTCAATTCCAAGCAACCTTCTTTTAGATGAAAACGGAATTATCATCGCAAAGAATTTAAGAGGTGAAGATTTAAGAAATAAAGTTCGAGAAGTATTAAATTAACTTAACAATTATGAGAAACAAATTATTCATCAGCGCATTCTTGATTCTAACATTGTTCTCTTGCAGCAAAAATTCATTCAAGGTCAATGTAGAAATGGAAAACGCAAAAGGAAGAACAGCATATCTCCAGAAAATAATTGATAGAGAAACTGTTAATATAGATTCCGTCGTAATTGAAAATAAATATTTTACATTTGACGTAAAAAATAATAAGAATAATGAGATTCTTCACCTTTATATTAATGGATGGAGACGCAGCGTTCCTTTTGTCGCTGATAGTAAAGATGTTAATATCAAAGGTGACTTCAACGCATACAACAAATTAGTCATTACAGCTTCTGAAACACAAAAGATTTTAGATAATTTCAATGAAAAATTTAATAAAACAGAGAATGACGAACATAAAAAAATATTAGTCTCCGACTTTGTTAAAAATTGTCCAGAAAGCGTGTTATCTCCTTATTTGTTATATCGTTATAAATGGGCTTTCAATCTTAATGAGTTAAAATCAATAACAGATTATTTTCCTAAAAACTTCAAAACTGGTTATTTAGGTAAAATTGAAGAATATATTGAATTGTTAGAACGCAGCGAAAAAGGAAAACATTTCATTGACTTTACATTAAATAACACAGAAGGTCAAGCTGTTTCTCTTTCATCTCTCATAGGAAAACACAAACTTGTTATGATTGATTTCTGGGCTTCATGGTGTCCTGATTGCCGTGTCGAAAATCCAAATGTAGTCGCTGTTTACAACGACTATAAAGATAAAGGTTTGGAAATCATTAGTGTATCATTGGATACTGACAAAAATGCTTGGTTAAAAGGTATTCATGATGATAATCTTGTTTGGGAAAATCACGTCTCTGCTTTAAAAGGTTGGAACTGCCCTGCCGCTTCTGAATATGGCGTAGCTTTCATCCCTCAAAACGTTCTCATTAACGATGAAGGAATTATTGTAGCCAAAAATTTAGACGGAGAAGAATTAAGAAATTTTGTATCACATTATCTTAAATAACTATGGAAAAAGAAATTAAAATTTATAATTACAAATTAAATGAGTTAAAGACATATCTCTTTGTAACTCTTTTCGTTGCAGGTAATATTATGTTACCTCAATTATGCCACTTTATTCCAAACGGAGGAAAAATATTCTTACCAATATATTTCTTCACTTTGATAGCATCATATAAATATGGTGTGAAAGTAGGTTTGTTAACAGCAGTATTATCACCTATTATCAATTCTCTTCTTTTCGGAATGCCAACTATGGCTATCCTTCCTGCAATATTAACAAAATCAATTGTTTTAGCAATCGTCGCTGCTTTTATTTCTAACAAAAGTCAAAAAGTTTCTCTTCTTACTTTATTGATGGTAATTATGACTTACCAAATAGTTGGAACATTGGCAGAATGGATTATGACATCTTCTTTTTACCTTGCTATTCAAGATTTTAGATTAGGAATACCTGGTATGATTTTACAATTGCTCGGAGCTTATTTTATTTTGATTCTTTCAAAGGAAAAATAAACATGACTGACAAAAACTTAAATTATATTAAAGATATTTTGTCGAAGGAAAATCACACTATTGTGATATTGAAAAAAGACGCCTCTGTTCTCACCTCTGATGATAGAGGCGTTTCTCCATTAATTAAACTATTGAAAGAAGATAAGTTACAACTTCAAGATTCAATAATTGCAGATAAGGTCGTTGGAAAAGCTGCAGCATTACTTATGATTTTCGGTGGAGTAAAGGAAGTCTACACACCTATCATAAGCAATCCCGCAATAAAAGTTTTTAACATTAACAATGTTAAAATTAATTATGATATAGAAGTGGATAGAATAATCAACAGAAAAGGTGATGGTTTGTGCCCTATGGAAACATTGTGCCTTGATATAGACAATCCTAAAGAAGCTTTTGAAAGATTATCAAACAAAATAAGTATATGAAAAAAGGTTGCCTATCGACAACCTTTTGAATTATTTTTTGTATTCGAGTTCATACATATCATGTAAATCATGATCGCTCATTCTCATAATGGTTTTATAATCCATTTGTTTTGTTACCATTAACCATTCAAAAAATTCATCTAAAAAAGAATTAATTCCTGCTGCATTGGCTTTGTGGTAAAATAAGCTTAATTTTTTTTCAGCTTTGATGTCGTCGTAACCTTCTTGTTGCTGTTTCAGTAATTCAATTAAGTTTTCCATATAGTTGAAATTTTAAGTTAATATTTATGTTTATCAATTGTAAAAGAATTTACAAATATACAAATTTTTCGCCTTTTTGTCAATACTTTTTTTGTTTCCGACTTACAAAAATTAATTGTTTGCTGAATATAAACACTAAATATGATGATAAGGTTCACCTTTTATAATCGTAAAAGCACGATAAAGCTGCTCAACAAAAATGAGACGAATCATCTGATGAGAAAATGTCATTTCTGAAAGACTTATCTTAAATTTAGACTTTGCATAGACATCTTTTGAAAAACCGTAAGGACCACCAACGACGAAAATTATTCTCTTACTACCAATATTCATTTGTTTTTCAATCCATTGAGAAAAAGCAACTGATGAAAAAGTCTTTCCATTCTCATCTAATAGAATCAGATCGTCGCTAGGAGTTAGCTGAGATAAAATCAAATCACCTTCTGCTTTTTTCTGCTGTTCCTCACTCAGCGTCTTTCTGTTTTTGATATCAGGAATAATTTTCATCTCAAAAGGAATATAATGCTCTATCCTTTTGATAAATTTGTTAATACCTGTGTCTAAATAAGTTTCGTCGGTTTTACCGATAACAAGAAATAAAATTTTCATAAGCAAATTTAAACATTTTTCTTGAAAGTAAAAAAGTCAGCGAATATTTTATAACTTTGAAAAACAAAAGTATAATTTATAATACGATGGAAATCAATGTTTTTCTTAATCATATAAAGCAAAATTTTATAGATAGTTGTAATTTATATCATCAAAACCAAATTGGAAACAGCATTACGATTTACAAGGAAGGAGAAGACTTCCCTGAATTAGATGATTATCAACTTGCATTTATCGGAGTAGAAGAAGAAAGAAATTCTTTCGGTAACGAAGGTTGTAAAGAAGCTCCTAATGCAATAAGAAAATCGTTATACCAGCTTTTTAATCATTGGAACGATTTAAAAATCATTGATTTAGGTAATGTAAAAACTGGATATGAAATAGAAGACACTTATTTTGCTCTTAATAAAGTATTCATGACTTTGATGAAATATCATATTGTACCTATTATATTAGGTGGAAGTCAGGATTTGACCTACCCTATTTATCAAGTTTATGAAAATACAGGTAAGTTAGTGAATATCACTTCTATAGATTCACGATTCGATATAGGTCAAGATAATGAGAAGTTGAATTCTAATTCGTATTTGAGTTATATAATTTTACATCAGCCTAATTTCCTTTTCAATTATACAAACATCGGTTATCAAAGTTATTATGTTGATAAACAAAGTGTTGATTTAATGAAGAATTTACTTTTCGACACGCATAGAATTGGAAACATAAAAAATAACATTGAATCGACAGAGCCGCTTTTAAGAAATGCCGACATAGTTACTATCGACACTTCTGCTTTCAGAGCTTGCGATGCTCCTGGTGTAAAATACAATTCACCAAACGGATTTTCATCTGAAGACGGATGTAAAATGACTCGTTATGCGGGTTTAAATCCAAAACTTACTTCAATAGGTTTCTTTGAATATAATCCAAAATACGATACTAACAATATAACTGCCAATACTCTATCGCAAATGATTTGGTATTTTATTGAAGGTTTCAGTTTGCGTATCAACGACTTTCCAACAGCAGACAGTAAAGATTTCAAGCGTTATAATGTTAAGTTGGAAGACGTTAATGATGACATTGTATTTTTATGCCACAAAGTTAGTGGCAAATGGTGGATGGATTTATCGTTCAAGAGTAAAGACAGAGAAAAATATGAAAGGCACCACTATATTCCATGTTCACGCGATGATTATGATATTGCAATGGAAAATGAGCTGCCTGATAAATGGTGGCAATTCTATCAAAAGTTAATGTAAAAATATTTTATTAACTTTTTTTAACAATTTTGTCAGGATTGTTTTCTAAGAAAGAACTCCAGCTGTTAGAATTTTTTTTTCCTTTAGGAATTTTAACTTTTGACTCTTTATCATCGTCGCCTACAGTATTTAGCGAACGCTGAAAATAATGACACACTGCAGCGGCTGTAGCATCAGTTGCGTCTAAAAATTCAGGAAGTTGCTCAAATTGTATGATTTTCTGTAACATAAGAGCTACTTGTTCTTTTGAAGCAGCGCCATTTCCTGTTATAGACTGTTTTATTTTACGCGGCGAATATTCAAAAATAGGTATGTCTCTATATAACGCAGCAGCCATAGCGACGCCCTGTGCTCTTCCTAACTTCAACATAGACTGGACGTTTTTTCCAAAAAATGGAGCTTCAATAGCTAATTCGTCAGGATGATACTCCTCTATGATTTCAAGAACTCTTTCAAATATCTTTTTAAGTTTTAAGGCTTGATTATCATATTGTTTCAACTTCAATACTCCCATACGTAAAAGAGATAATTGCCTATCTTTTTGCAAGATTAAACTATATCCCATCACCATAGTGCCCGGATCTATGCCTAATATTATTCTTTCTTTAACCAATTTTTATTATTTTTGTGCCACTGCAACTGACAATGATTCGTAAAGCAAAAATAATAAAATCAACAGAAATAACAGTAAAAATTATAATCGTACTGTTAGGCATTTTTGTGTTATATCAAAAGATATTTATGAATCAAAATGTTACTGACGTATGGAATGAAGTAAAGACGTCATTCATAAATAAAAATCAGTTTATAATAATGACAATAGCATTTCTACTAGTACCTATTAATATATATATGGAAGGTATAAAATGGAAGTTGCAGATTAAACCTATTGAAGATATAAGTAATTGGAAATCATTTCTTTCTATTTTCACTGGCATGACAGCAGGAATGTTTTTTCCAAATAGAGCGGGTAATTTTCTCGGAAGAATTTTTATGCTAGAAAATGCTGACAGAATTAAAGCAGCTATGGTAACAATAGTAGGCGGCATGGCTCAAATGATTGCAACAGTCGGAGTTGGATTGATAGCAGCAACATTTTTTGTTAAAAAATATTTAGCAGTATTCTTAATAATATCCTTCCTAATTTTTACCTTATTAATTTTATTTTATTTCAATATTCATTTGTTAAAACACATTCAATTCTTTTTTCCTAAAAAATATAAAGAAAAGGTTAATTATTATTTAGATGTATTTGCACTTTATACCAATACCGAACTATCAAGAATTCTCTTAATCTCTTTTGCTAGATATTTTCTTTACACCTTCCAATTCGTTCTTTTGATATGGGCTTTTAACATTCCATTAACATATTTTCAAGCAATGATTCCTATTTCATTAACATATTTATCTATGATGATAATTCCATTTATAACAATAACAGAAATAGCAGTTAGAGGCTCAGTAAGTATTGTTATTTTTGAAAAATGGATGGAAATGAATGAAATAAGTAGTTCATTTGGAGTTATGGTTTTTTCTGCAAGTTCATTACTCTGGATTTTCAATATAGCAGTTCCTGCGGTTATTGGATTATTTTTAACACATCGTTTAAAATTTTTTAGAAATAAAAATGAGTCTTGAAGTACTTCAAATATTGTTATATATAAATCTATTTTTTGCAGCTGCATACATTATTTTAATATCTGCATTTACGATAGGATTGTTTAATTTAAAAGAGAGAACCTTCTTCTTCAATAAAAAATATCAGGTAAAGGTTTCTGTATTGATAGCAGCTAGAAATGAAGAAGAAAATATAGTAAAATTATTAGAATCTCTTTACAATCAAACATTTGCAAAAGAATTATTTGAAGTTATCATTGTAGATGATCATTCTGAAGACAATACTAAAAAAATCATAGAAGATTTTCTTAATAAAAACAAAGATTTCAACATACGTATTTTAGATTCTGAAGGAATTGGTAAAAAAGCTGCTATCTCACAAGCGCTGCATTCAGCTATAAATGAACTAATTATAGTAACAGACGCTGACTGTATTCTAAACGAATTATGGATTGAAAGCATTGTTGGTTTTTATCAGGAAAAGAAATGTAAGATGATTTTGGCTCCTGTATTATTATCACCAGCAAATTCATTGTTTGAAAAGATGCAAGTTTTGGAACATCTAAGTTTGATAGGTAGCACAGCAGGTTCTGCCTCAATAGGTTTTCCTGTTATGTGTAACGGAGCTAATATGGCATACGAAAGAGAAGCTGCTTTAGAAGTCGAAAAATACCGTCACGACTTTAATATTCCTTCTGGCGACGACATGTTCTTATTGGAACAATTTGTTAAAAAATTTGGGTATAAAAATGTTAAATTTTTATTCAGTAAACAGGCTATTGTAAAAACTAAAACCTGCAAGACTATATCAGATTTTTTCCGTCAAAGAAGACGCTGGGTTTCAAAAACTAAGTCTTATACAAACTGGAAAATTATTTTGACTGCTTTGTTGGTTTTCTTTTTTAATTTTAGCATAATTACGCTGTTTTTAAGCGCCTTTTTCATTCCAGCCCTGTGGAGTCTATATATTTTATTAACATTACTTAAATTCTTTATAGACTACCCTATTCTTAAAAACATCACTAATTTCATGAATCAGGTTGATTTAATGAAATGGATGTTGCCCTTAGAATTTTTCTATCCTTTTTATGTTGTTTTTACAGCCATAAGCGGACTTATTTTAAATGTCAATTGGAAAAGAAAATAACCAATACAACTTGTTCTTTTATTCTTTTATATACAATTTTAAAATTTAAAATTAATATAAAAAAATGAATGAATAACTTAATGTTGATAACTATATAAATAATTAAAAATCAAAGAAAAGACTTAAAAAAATCTGTTGATAACCTTGTAAAATAATGTTAACAATCTTTAATAGAAAATGTTCAATCTTAACAAAAACTGATTTTTTAAAAGTTTTCAATAAAATCTTAACATAAAATAAAGTTATTAACATTAAAATTGTTGATAAAATTTAGGCGTTGAATTACAATGATATATTGTTTCATAATAAAAAGTTAAAATTTTCTAAAATATTCATAATTAGTAGGAAAAAAGAATTAAGGATATAAAATTATTTTTAACTTTGTAAAAATTTATCAACAATTTGTATTATGAAAAGTATTATTCCTATAGCTTGCGATCATGGTGGATTTGCCATGAAGCAATATCTTGTTGAAAGACTGAAAGAAAGCGGTTATGAAGTTAAAGATTATGGCACATATTCAGAAGAAAGTGTCGATTATCCTGATTACATTCATCCAATAGCACAAGACATACAAGATGGTGTTTATCCGTTAGGTATCATCCTTTGTGGTAGCGGTAACGGCGCTCAAATGACAGCCAACAAACATCCTAATGTAAGAGCTGCTCTCTGCTGGAATGTGGAACTGGGAAAATTAGCACGTCAACATAACAATGCTAACATTTTAACGCTTCCTGGACGTTTCATCGAAAACGAATTAGCTTGGGAAATTGTAAAAGCTTATCTAACAACAGATTTTGAAGGAGGAAGACATTCAAAGAGAGTTGAAAAAATAAATCTTAAGTAATTTATAAATGAATGATAATGGTATAATTTTCAACCAAAATGCAAAGAAAATTGCGTTTGATGATGAGCATTATGATAAAATGATGGCTCGTTATCAACGTTTTATGCATAATGTTGAAAATTGTACCAATTATTATTCCGACTTAAATCTAGAAAAACAAAGAGCTCTCAATATAAGATGTAAGGCTTTTAAGAAATTAGACAAACATCTTGTAGATTTTGATACCAATTTCACTAATAACGGCGGTAAACTACTTTGGGCTAAAAATACCGAAGATGCTAAACAATTGATTTATGATATTTTAAGTAAAGAGAGAGTTAAAAGAATAGTTAAGACAAAAAGTATTACCCTCGATGAAATTGGTTTGACATCTTTTCTTGAGATGAAAAAGATTAAATTCGTTGATACTAATGTAGGAGATTTTATTTGTAGTATTTCAAATGAAAGACCTTATAATATCAACGATTCGGCAGCACATAAAACGACAGCCCAAGTTGCTGATTTATACACAGAAAAATTTGGTATAAAAGAAAATTGCAACGCCAAACAACTTACAGTTTGTACCAAACAGATTTTAAAAGAAGATTTCAACAATCCTCAAGCAGTAATTACTGGAGCTAATTTCCTAATTTCCAACTCTGGCACTATTGTGTTAACAGAAAATCAAGGTAATATATTAAAATCCAGTACTTTTACTCCTATTCACATTGTAGTAGCAGGTATTGATAAACTGATAACATCTATTGATGAATTGTCGGTATTACTTCCTCTTTCCTCTTTCTATGAGCCAAATAAAAATATTTCCACACTATATAATTTTATAAGCAAACCATCGACGGATGGCGATGAAGTTCAGAAGTTATATCTGATTTTACTTAATAATAACAGAACTGAAATTTTTGCTAAAGAAAAGCAGAGAGTAGTATTATCATGTCTTCAATGCGGCGCTTGTTCAGACGTTTGTCCTATTTATAACACAGTGGGAGGTCATACTTATAATGAATATAATCAGGGACCTGTAGGTTCAATAATTTATCCTATTACTAAAGGTATGGAAGAAGCGTCACATTTCACTTCCTTATGCACTTCGTGCGGACGCTGCTCTGAAGTGTGTCCAGTAGATATTCCATTGAAAGACTTATTTTTAGAAAATAGAAAAGACTTAGTTAAAGAAAATAAGTCATTAGTTTCCGAAAGAAATTTTATATCGAATATAGTGAAAAAAATGAGTAATAGGAAAAACTTAGATAAAATGAGCTCTTCTTTTAAAGATATAGAACTGAGTTATTTTATTAAGAAAAAATGGGGTAACAAAAGAGAATTACCTAAATTTGCAAAAGAATCATTTTCAAATTATTGGAAAAATATTAACAAAATAAATTAATAAATCGATGAAAAAAACTTTTTTACTTTTATTAGCATTGTGCATTACAACTGTAATGTGTGCAGAAAATTTTGTAATGATTAAAGTTAAGAATCAACAAAATTTACAAGAATTGTTTAACAGACAAGACATTAACATTCATTATTATAATGACAGTTTTGTTCTTGCTTCAGCAGAAGAAATGAGCAACGATATGATTTTATTGGACGAAAATTCTTTCGCTTCAAACGAAAATTATTTCATTGTTTATTGTAACGAAAGCGAACAATCAAATTATGTATGCAGAGAAAAGAATAACTCTATAGTTCTTTATAGTGATGCTAATATTTTGATTGTAAAACCTTTGAACGCAGAATTAAGACCAGCTAAAAATGACGGTATGGTAGCTATCTCTAACAAGACAGCTAAATTACCTGTCGCAACACGTGATTTTCCAACTGTGACAGAAGAAGCTGTTATAAGAGAGTTTATGGATCAAGTGAGCATAGAGAATTTAACATCTACAGTTGAATATTTACAAGCATACGAAAGCAGATATTACAATTCTGACAATGCATACGATGCTGCAAATTGGATTTTAGAACAATTTGATAATATGCAAGTACTAGAAACAGAACAATTCCCTTTTGAATATCAAGGCAATCCATGTGCTCCTAATATCATTGCAACACAATGGGGAACAAAGTATCCGGATGAATTTGTAGTTTGTGGCAGCCACTTAGATTCTTATAGCTACTCAGGAATGTGTCCTGGTGCTGATGATAATGCTACAGGTGTTGCTACAGTTATAGAAACAGCAAGAATCTTATCACAACACAATTTTGAACGTACAATAATCTATTGTGCTTTCGGTGCTGAAGAAGTTGGTTTAGTAGGTAGTGATGCTTACGCTGAATTCTGCGCTGACATGGGTATGAACATAGTTGCTTATTTCAACAACGATATGAATGGTTATTTGAATCCAGGTGATGATATTCACATCGACTTAATTTATCCTAATGAAGCTGAAACACTTGGCAATTACTATATGAACGTAGCTAATGTTTATTTCCCAGAAATGCAAGTACGCCACGTTAACTTCCAAGGAGGCGACAGCGATCATACTTCATTCAACCAAAACGGTTTTATGGGAATTTATCCTTTCGAAGATTATCAAAATTATAGCCCTTACATCCACGGAGCCAACGACCTTATAGGACCAAGTGTCAACTCATTCGAAATGTCACAACGTTATACTCAAATGAACTTGGCTTGTATCGCAACTTTGGCAGGTTTAGATTCAGAATCTGTTGAAGAAAATGTAATGAATTCTGTTGAATTATTCCCAAATCCAGCAAAAGAACAATTAACTTTAACAAATGCATACGAAGGTGTTAGCGAAGTTCAGATAATAAATTCAGTTGGACAAATTGTTAAGGAATTTTCATTTGAATCAACAACAACTATTAATATCAGCGATTTGACATCAGGTGTTTATTTCGTTAAAGTTTTAGGCGATAACAACGTCACAAAGAAATTAGTTGTGAACAATTAATAATTAAAACTATGAAAAAATTTGCATTTTTATTTCTTTCTATCCTTATGATGTTTGCGTCTGTTCATGCACAGACTGTTATCACAAAGGATTTTAATAATTATAGTGAAGGTGTCTTGAATGGACAAGACAACTGGGTAGCTCGTGCACATAGTGCCGGCGGTGGTCAGATGGTTGTGGATTATCTCGGAGACGGATTGCCAACAACGCCTGACGAGACATTAGGTGTTTTTTTCAGCAATGCAAACACTAATTACGGTGAGATTGCAACACACAAATCAACACCAGATTTTCAGTTTAATTTTTCTGAAGGTGGAACTATTGAAGTTGAAATAGACATGTTTTATGACTGGTGGGGTTCAGTATTTGGCATTGGTTACGACGCCGATGGAGATGGTGTTGTTTTACCACCAATGAATTATGAACCTACTGTTCCTAATCCAAATTTGCCAACACAAGATGGTGGTATTTACTTCGCAACTTCTGGTAAGGCAAGCACTGATCCTAAATTTAAGAACGGTATAGTTTTACCAAACAACACAATGCCAGTTGAATTTGATTATGATGCTTCTTTAGGTTGGACACGTTGGAAAATCATGATAGATTTGGAAGCTAATGATGGTGCAGGTAGCATTACATTGTTTGCTGACCATGGTTGTACTGGTGAGTTTCAACCTATTCCAGAAATTCAAGGTTTGAATGCTGGTTTGACACCAGGTTCTGGCGACCGTTTTGACCCTGTAATGTGGGACGGAGTCTTCTTCTTAAATAGTTCTAAGGCTGCATACGATAACTTGTTGATTCGTCATATCCCGGCAGGTTTGTCTTCACAATTTATCGACTTCCCTGCAATCCCTGACCAACTTACAGACGCTGCTCCTATTCAGTTGCAAGCAACTGCTACATCAGGTCTCGCTGTTTCATACGAACTCTTAGAAGGCCCTGCTACATTAGACGGCAATACTTTGACATTGACAGGCGAAGCTGGTATAGTGAAAATCAAAGCTAATCAGGCTGGCGACGGTACAGAATGGCAAGCTGCTCCTCCTGTAACTCGTACATTTGAAGTAGTTGACCCTAACGCTTACACACCGGAAATCACATTACGTCGTCCATACGATGGAACAATGGTTTATGTCTCTGATTTGAACTCTCCTATCATCTTAGCTCTGAGTGCTTATATAGAACACGGCGACGCTATCAAATTTGAATCTGTAACCTGCGACATCAACGGCGAGACAGTGAAACTGATGACAGCTTATCCAGATGATCCTACTAACGGTTATTGGTACGCTTCATGGCAACCAACAGAATACGGAACATATAACATGATAGCAAGTATCCAACAATCAGGTGGTAAAATCACCAACGTTTCAAATTCTTTTGAAGTGACTAATACATTCGATAACATCAGCGTTACTGCTATGAACGGAGAACTTCAAATAACTCCTTCAGTACAAACTGTGACGTCAGAATATGTTTTCCCTTCACACGTTGGTGCTTTCAACGAAATAGTTATGCATTACGACCATAACTGTATTGCAGGTTGCGATCCTTACGACAGAGTCGGTTATTGTCGCGTGAAAAACTATCGTGGCGAATGGGTTGAATTATATCGTTATGTAACTCCTTTCGGCGGTGAATGTGAGGATAATTTACCAGTTACTGACTATTCAACAGTGCTTCAAGGTTTGGTAGAATTTGAACTTTACTTCCAAACATGGGACGGCAGCGGTTATAATCCTATAGCTATCTTCGATTATACTAAAGGCGCTCCTGAATACAAATACATCGATATGAATGAGATTTGGTTCGGCATCTACGACTTCGGCGATTACGCTAACCAACAGCCTGTTCCTGAAATCAATTATCACTTCGCACCAGAAACAGAAAAGGCTAATTTGAAAGTCATAACAACAGGTCACAACTGGAGCAGCGGCAACAACGGAGCTTACAACACAGGCAATGCAGCTGAGTTCTATGATGCTACTCACGGAATTTATATCAACGATTCAAAGGTATATGACCAACATTTGTGGAGAGAATGTAATCCTAACCCAGCAGGATGTCAACCACAAGCAGGAACATGGACATACGACCGTTCGGGATGGTGTCCTGGTTCTTTGGCAATGGTATGGGATTTCAGCTTGGATAGTTATGTATCTTCAGGCAATGCTAAACTTTTCTATGAATTCGATCCAACATATATTGACGAGTGTCATCCTAACTACCCTGATTGTGTCAACGGACAGAATAGTTGTCCTAACTGTTTGGCTGCCGACAACCCACTGTTGAGAGTATCAGGTAAGGTTGTTTCTTATAGTAACAACGTTAATTCAATCACCAGCGTTTCAACTTTGATTGACCATAAAGATCCATTTGAAGTAGGTTTGTTCCCAAATCCAGCAAACGACGTTTTAAGATTGACAACAGATTACGACAAAGGCAATGTTTGTGTTCATATAGTAAATATGCAAGGACAAGAAGTACGTAACTTTGTTTTCAGCGAGACTGTAACGATAGACATTTCAGACTTAGCACCAGGAATGTATTTCGTGAGCGTAATCGGTGGACAAGTTGTTACTAAGAAACTTGTTATAGAATAAAAAGTTTAACAGACTTGACTTTTATTAACATTCAAAAAAATAACTTTGATGAATTCATCAAAGTTATTTTTTTGTTACAATCTCATAAAGAAGAGACGCAGCAATTACATACTATATGTTAATAGGTGTAATTGATACGTATCAACTTGTATAAACTTTAGTTTTTTGTCATTAGACTTTTGTCATTTAATAAAGTCCTTCGTAGCTTTTGAGTTCTATCATTGAAGCGTTCATTTCATATTGAGCAGAATATAATTCCAAAACAGCGTTTTGATAATATTCAACTTCTAACAGATAATCAACGAGGTTCATCTCTCCCTTTTCAAACGACTTCAAAAGCAAAGCCTGACTGTCAAATTGTTGCATCGATTCAGCGAGTGCTCCTACATTATTTTGTAAGGCTTTTACCTTTGCAAAAAGACTGTATAGGTAATTGTAAGTCACTTCTTTTTCGTTCATGAGCATCGACTCAGCTGCTTCTGCCTGTAACTTTGCGCTCTTTACGCTGCCTTTGTTATGCCACAATGGAAGCGACAATCCAATTGAGGGTCCGTGTTCCGATTCGTCTTTACCGATTTCTGCTCCATAACCAATGTTAAGTGATGGAAACCATTCAGACTTGCTCTTCTTTACCTGCTGCTGATTTAAAGCAATCTGCAGACGCATCTGTTCAAAGACCGGATTGCTTTGCTCAACGACAGAATACCATTCATCGAAGTTCTCAGGAAGACTTACGATAGCATAGTCTTCATATTGGAAGTCAACGTCTTTGCCACCATTGAGAGTCTTCAGGCTTGCCATAAGATTTTCTTGATGAATAAGTTCTAAGTCGTAATTATTCTTAGCGTTGGCGAGATTCATCTTAGATTTGTTGTAATCCAAGATATTAGCTTCGCCAAGTTCCATCATCTTCTGATAAGCGTCGGCAATCTTAACAGCATTGTCGTAGTTCTGTTTATAAAGCTTAATTTTCATCTTACAGAAAATGAGTTCGGTACAGATATTTTGAACTTCTGTCAGAACGCCCATTCTATCAATCTGATATTGAATGTCGATGATGTTGTCGTTAATCTTGATAATCTTACTTTCGTTAGTGTAATATGTAGGGAATGCAATTTCTTGAGAGACACCAACCTCAACTTTATTACTTCCTTCAGAACCAAACTTATAGCCAGCTTCTAATTCTGGATTCTCAAACAAGGCATAGGCATCGTTAGTCGATTTATCGGCTTCCATTTTTTTATGATGAGCAGACAAAACAGTGCTGTTAACTTCAATGGTGTCCAAGACATTTTGATATGCGTTTTGAGCAAATATCACATTAACGCACAACAAGAATGATATTGTTAAAATACTTTTTTTCATGGCTTTAATCGTTGTTTTGTGAAGATTGTTTTTTAGAATAAATCATCTCGTAAATAATAGGAATGACATACATATTCAGGAATGAAGATGTGAGCAAACCGCCAAGTACCACCACTGCCATTGGACTCTGAATCTCGTTACCAGATTGAGAACCGTTCATAACCATTGGTATAAGAGCCAAGGCTGAAGTGAGAGCTGTCATGAGAATCGGATTGAGACGGTCTTTTGAACCATCGATTATAGACTGACGTAATGAGATGCCTGCGCCCATACTGTATTGATAACGAGAGATGAGCAAGATGCCGTTACGTGTCGCGATACCGAACAAAGTGATGAAACCGATGATAGCAGGGATACTTACTGTATTTGAAGTTAGGAATATTGCGAAGACGCCGCCAATCAAAGCTAAAGGTAAATTTAACAAGACTATAGCTGAGAGTGTTACGTCTTTGAACTCACCGAATAAGAGGAGGAATATCACGAAGATAGCGATGATGGTCATGACCATAAGAGTACGTGATGCTTTCTTTGCACTTTGGAACTGACCTCCGTATTCAACCATATAGTTTTCAGGAATATCGACATGTTCGTTCACTCTTTCTTCTATCTCATTTACGATGCTGACGACGTCGCGACCTGAGGTGTTAGCAGAGACGACAATCTTACGTTGTACGTTCTCACGACTGATGCTGTTAGGACCGCCGACAGAAACGATTTCTGCTACTTCTTCCAAAGGAACCATCGCACCTTCAGAGTTGACTATCAAGGCTGATTTTATTCCTTCAATGCTTTCTGTATAGTTTTTGTTAAGACGTAAGACTAAGTCGAAGCTGCGTTGACCTTCATACACTTCAGCGACTTTATCGCCGGAGAAAGCGAGTTCGATGAAATGGTTGAACTCTTCCATGCTGATGCCGTGACGTGCGAGCATGTCGCGTTTGGCGCGAATCTGCAATTCCGGTGTCTCTGTCTGTTGTTCAACGCTGACGTCAACTAAGCCTTCGATGCCTTCAATCTCAGCCTTTATCTCGTTGGCTGTCATAAATAACTGTGTTAAGTCAGGACCGAAGATCTTTATCGCGATGGAAGCACGTGTTCCTGTCAGCATATGGTCGATGCGGTGACCAAGTGGCTGACCTACAGTAGAAGCGATACCTGGAATAGACGCTAATTTCTCACGAACATCGGTGAGGAACTCTTCCTGTGAGCGGTCTTTCAAATCGAAGTTGACATCAATTTCAGCGCCGTTGGTAGATTGTGAGTGTTCGTCTAATTCGCCACGACCTGTACGACGTGCTGTGGAAGTCACTTCTGGAATAGAAAGCAATTCTCTTTCAATGATGTTACCGAGATTGTTGTTTTCGTATAAGGAGACGCCAGGCTTGCAAACAGCAGAGATTGTAAGAGATCCTTCATTGAAATCTGGCAAGAAACTTTGTCCCATATTGAAGAACATTGCTAAAGCTACAACTAACAATACTAATGTTCCGCTGAGCATTGATTTCTTATGTTTTAAAGTCCATTCCAAAGAACGTCCATATACTTTTGTGAGATTCTTTGAGAGCCAGTTTTCTTTTTCTTGTTTGGTGAGATATTTCTCATCGGTAAGCATCAATCTACATAACAAAGGTGTCACTGTGAGAGCTGTCACGAGAGACATCAGAGAAGCGATGATGTAAGCGATACCGAGAGGTTTCAACATTCTGCCTTCCATTCCTGAGAGGAAAAATATTGGAGTGAAAGCAACGATTGTGATTAAAGTTGCGTTTAAGATTGAAGTACGGATTTCGCATGAACCGTTGAAAACGATATTGAAAACACTATCGCGTTCTTCTTTAGGTTTGAGGTGATTTTGTCTCAAACGTTTATAAACATTTTCCACGTCGATGATGGCGTCATCGACGAGAGAACCGATGGCGATACACATACCACCTAATGTCATAGTGTTGATATTCATTCCTAAAAGATGCATCACTATGAAGCTGCCGAGCAATGAAAGTGGGATTGCAATGACTGAGATAACTGTCGTTCTGAAACTTCCCAAGAAGAGAAGGAGAATCACGATAACCAAGACAGCACCTTCTACCAAAGCTCTTGCGACGTTACTTACAGAAGCCTCGATGAAGTCAGCTTGACGGAAGATCTTAGTATCCATTGTGACATCTTCAGGAAGAGATTTCTTAATTTCTCTTAAGCTTCTTTCGATATTTTTGGTAACTTCCAAAGTGTTGATATTTGGCTGTTTAGAAATTGAAAGGATGATAGCGTCTTCTGCGTTGAGAGAAGCGAAACCCATTTTCACTGCGCTGCCGAGAACTACTTCAGCCACGTCAGAAACGACGACTGGTTTTCCATCGACGGTTTTGATGAAAGTCTTTCCGAGTTCTTCTAAGTCGGTGCTGCGACCCATTCCTCTGAGAGCGTATTCGTTGCCGAAGTCGCGGACAACACCACCTACTGAGTTGACGCACATCGACTGACAGACGGCCTCCATCTCATGCATACTTATATCATAATGTCCCATCTTGACAGGATCGACGAGGACTTGATATTGTTTGAGGTCGCCGCCGATGATTGTGACTTGCGACACGCCGCCTGTTGAAAGTATTGCTGGTTTCACGACCCATTCTGCCATAGTTCTCAAGTCCATCATGGAAGTGCTGTCGGCTTGAAGTCCAACGAAGAGAATCTCACCCATAACACTAGATTGAGGAGCTAAGATAGGAGTAACGCCTTCAGGAAGAGCTTCTTCCAAAGTAACCATTTTCTCGCTGACAATTTGACGAGCACGATAAACATCCATGCCCCAGTCGAATTCAACCCAAACGAAAGAATAACCCATCATAGAAGCGGAACGCACGCGACGAACATTGGTAGCGCCGTTCATTGCTGTCTCTATAGGGAATGTGACAAGACGCTCTACTTCTTCAGCAGCCATACGATGAGCGTCGGTCATGACAACGACGGTAGGAGCTGTGAGGTCAGGGAAAACATCGATATCCATCTGACGCATAGAGGTATATCCGCCGATAATTAACAATACTGCTCCTACGAGTACGAACAGCTTGTTCTCTAAAGAAAATCTGATAATCTTATTTAACATATACACCTCCTTTTATCAATGAACGTGACCTGCATGAGGGTCTAATGCTGCTGAACCCTGTGCCAACTTAACATTGACAGCGCCTTTGCTTACAACTCTCTCGCCAGCTTTCACGCCTTTGAGAATCTGAGTGTTGTTACCGTCGGTGACGCCTTTGGTGATGATGCGTTTCTCGAAAGAATCGGTGCAGGTTTGTACGAAGACGCAGTAGATTCCCATTTCTTCTACGATGGCGCTGTTAGGTAACATGATACCCATTTCGTTGCTTTCGGCAGTGATGAAGATTTCTACGAAAGAACCTGGGAGAAGGATGCCGTTATTTTTAATCTCGAAAGTGATAGGAATCAAAGGGTTGCTGACATCGGTGGTTTTGCCGTAAGATAAGAGACGACCAGATAAATCGTTCAAAGAATAGACTTTGCCATCGTTAGGAGTCTTGATGTTAGCGGTTTTGATGTCTTTCAAGACAGGATAGTATTTTGATTGCAAGTCAGCGCGGACGTAGAGTCTGTCGTTTTTAGCTAAAGTCATGATAGGCTGACCGGCTTCTACGTAAGAGTTGTTAGGAACTAAGATGTCTTTTATTGAACCTGAGATAGTTGCTCTGTGGAGAGTCTTGCCTTCAGGATAGTTTTGAATCATATTTTGGTAATGTTTCTCTGCTTTGAGATATTCTGTTTTAGCATCTAACAATTCGCTTTGAGAGATGAGTTTATCTTCTGCGAGAGACTGTTTACGTTCGTATTCTGCTTTTGCCTTTTCATATTCAGCTTCAATCTCTTGACGACGAACTGCGAGGCTACCGTCAGCCATGTTATCGTTATCGATGCTGAACAAAGTCTGTCCAGATTTAACTTCCAAACCTTCTACGATGTCTTTGTTTTCGAAAGAAACGATACCGCTTGTTGTAGCTGTCAATATCTTTTCGCTTTCTTGAGAAGGAAGAATCTGAGCTGAAGTTCTGATGATTTGGTAAAGAGGTTCGCTCACTACTTCAACTACTTCAAAATCAATCTTAGATTGTTGGTCTATGCCGAATGTTATACCACCTTCATGGTTGTGGTCATGGCTATGAGCTGAATGATCGTGGTTATGAGTTGAATGGTCATGATTGTGGTCATGGTCATGGTCGCAAGTTGCAGAATGCTCATGGCTGTGAGTTGAGTGATCATGATTATGATTATGGTCGTGGTCATGATTATGACTGCAAGATTCTGAGTGTTGGTGACTATGACCGTTGTCTGTTGTCTGTTGTCTGTTGACACAACTATAGGAAATCAATCCTACGATGATAGTTGCTATTATTAATAATTTTTTCATTTTTATTTTGTTGATTAATAAGTTACGAAATATGATTTGATTATTAGGACACAGTGTCCGTATATTTTAAGATATTTACTTTGTGAAATAGGATAAATTATTTCTACAAACGTGAGCGTTAGGGATTGGAGCGGCATCCTTTTGGAGCGAAGCGGAAAAAGATATAGCGGAAAGCCCGACGGCACAGCCGGAACGCCCTAATTAATTCATAATTTATAATTCATAATTCATAATTAGGGGAATGCATTGTAATAATTATGAATTGTGCATTATGAATTATGCATTATGCATTAACCTCGGC
The DNA here is from genome assembly GCA_045592965.1 of Bacteroidales bacterium. Taxonomy (GTDB): domain Bacteria; phylum Bacteroidota; class Bacteroidia; order Bacteroidales; family F082; genus Limimorpha. The sequence continues at coordinate 22,103 of JAZNVS010000022.1, forward strand.
GGAGCTCGCAATCCGATATTAGAGATTGCGAGAGGGTTTTTATAAATTAAGGTAAGTTCTGGTCGTCGGAAGTCGATACCTTCATCTTCAAGGATTAAATAGGACGAAAAAGAATCGAAAAATAAGCAGAAGTGAGTAAACAAACACTCCGAATCTAAAGAAATTTGAAACTCGTTATTGTCTTTCGGAGCGAAATAATCGTCAATAATGCAATGACTTTTATCATAGTCGTGATTGTGGTCGTCATGCTGTCCGAAGTCGCAGCAATGAGTATGGTTATGACAGTCGTTATGATTTAAGTTATTGATGCATATTAGTTTATCGGGGTGGTGATGATGCGGAATCACTGCATGAAGCATAAGGATCATGCAAGCTAAAGAAAGTGATATCTGACTAATTTTCTTTAACATATCGCGAAATCAAGACGTTGCAAAGATAATAAAAGTCTAAAGACGAATGTCTAAAGACAAAAGATTTTTTTATTCGAATAAGATATAAAGAAATTTGTTTTAACTTTGCGAATTATTGACAAACAGCTTAGTATTTTATGCACAACATAAAAATTTGCGTTATTGGTCTTGGTTATGTGGGCTTGCCTTTGGCTCGTCTTTTTTCAACGAAGTTTGAGACTATTGGTTTCGATATGAATCAGTCGAGGGTGGATGCACTCAACGCTGGTCATGATGCGACGTTGGAGGTTTCTGATGAGCTTCTCCAAGATGCTATCAAAAATCATGGCTTCAGATGTACAAGCGATTTGAATGAGATTAAGGATTGCAATTTTTATGTTGTGGCTGTTCCTACACCCGTCGACGAAAACAACCGTCCCGACTTGAAATGTCTTCTGAGCGCGAGCGAGACTGTCGGCAAGGTCATCTCCCAAAATGATATTGTGGTTTATGAATCGACAGTTTATCCAGGAGTCACCGAGGAAGAATGTCTGCCCGTAGTGGAGAGAGTCTCCGGATTGAAGTTTAACCTTGACTTTTTCGCAGGTTATTCTCCCGAGCGTATCAACCCTGGTGATAAGGAACATACGGTAGAGAAGATAAAGAAAGTGACGTCTGGTTCTACGCCTGAAATCGCCGACATCGTGGATGAAGTTTATAACACAGTCCTTGTCAATGGAACGCATAAGGCTCCTTCGATAAAAGTAGCTGAAGCATCGAAGATTATAGAGAACTCGCAGCGTGATGTCAACATCGCTTTTATGAATGAGTTGGCTAAGATATTCAACGCCATGGGTATCGATACTCACGACGTTATTGAAGCCGCTGCCTCAAAATGGAACTTCATCAAGATGAGTCCAGGTTTGGTGGGAGGACATTGTATCTCCGTCGATCCTTATTATCTCATTCAGAAAGCGCAGGTTTATGGTGTACTGCCGAGAGTAATGTCGTCAGCGCGCCGTCTCAACGATGGTATGGGAGAATATGTTGCGCATCAGGTTATTAAGCTGATGAATAAGAAAGGCGTGCTTGTAAAAGATTCGAAGATCCTTCTCTTGGGAATCACTTTTAAAGAGAATTGTCCCGACATCCGTAACACTAAGATAGTGGATATTTATTCTACATTGTCGGAATATACGAGTAATATAACAGTCTATGACCCATGGGCTGAGGCTGTTGAGGTGAGAAGTGAATATGGAATAGAAATAGTGAACGAACTTGATGCATCGGAAAGATACGACGCTGTAATATTGGGCGTTGCACATAAAGAATTCCTATCATTAGATATAAAGTCGTTGCTCAACAGCAAGTCTGTCGTCTATGATGTCAAAGGCATCTTAGAGAGAGACTTGGTTGATGGGAGACTTTAGACTTTTCTCTTAGGTTCTCAGATTTTACAGAGATCCGTATATAGAAACAGGAGAGAGCGTCATAGCATAGAAAGCTCCGTAGCGAGGTATTCCAGTGAATTTAATCTTGCCGCTTACCTCATCATAGCTGACTGTGCATTCGTGTAATATTTCCGTTTTAGGTTCTGTTTCCAAGTCGTCTGAGTCAGTGAGCCATATCTTAGTGAGCAGTCCTGTCGCATTGTCGATTTCATAGCCCCATAAAGTCGTGGCGTGCATAAGACCTCCGTTTGCATTTAATGAAATTGTGAGAGACATCATTCCTCGTGACATATATTCGACTACCAAGTCGGAGAATTTCTTCAATCGGTCGATGCCGGAGAGACCGGAGCCTCCACCCCAGACGGTGTAATTGTTTACGTCAATACTTATAAGGTTGTCGAATTCGATGCTTCCAGGTACAATAGCGTACACATAGTCGTGGTACGTATTAGGAAGTATCTGGCTTTCCCAGATGTCTTTATAATATCCTCCGGAATTCTCATCGAGAGGCACTGCTATTGAACCAGGAGAAGCGTATTCTTCGATGTTACGTCCGTTGAAATACCATTCAATTCCCATGGCGATGCTGCCGCCTCTTGAGTTATCCCATAACGAATGATACATATCCATCAACGCTAACTGATAAGTTCCGTTTGCTCCAGGACCAGTGACGGCATTAGCAGGAAGACTGTTGCCCGCTGCTACGTATCGGTCTTGCCACCATTGTATGATATTGGAACATGATGCCGCCCAGCACATATTGATGTCGCCGTTGTCGCCCATGCCTACCTTATTCACATCGTACCATCCGGAATTGACGGTTACGCCTTCGGCAAAGACAATGGTAGTTCCTGTGTCGCTGCCAGCCTCGGCTGTGAAACTTACCTCGTTTGAAACGACTTCGTTCTTCTTGGCGTATGCTGTATAAGTTCCTGGCGTGAAAGTCGAGAACTGATTGCCTGTGATAAGATTGTTATTCACATAAATCTCCGATTGGTCGGTCACGTTGTCGCCGTCTTGAATAACGATGAAACTAATTATATCAATGCCGTTTGCTGTGATAGAAGTCGTTGAAGCGGAGAGTTCAATGGGTTTCTCTGGTTCGATATATTCTTCCGCAATTATGTTAAGCTCGTTAGAAACAAGTTCTCCTTTCTTGGCGTTGACATTATAATTTCCAGCTGTCGTCGTAGTGAAACTGTTTCCATTTATCTTGTTTCCATTGACGAAAATCTCAACCTCGGAAGTCACGTCAATATTATCTTGTTTTACAGTAAATGTAACTGCGTCGATGCCGTCGGCTATGATATTAGTCTTAGACGCAAAAAGCTCTATCGGTTTCTCAGGCTCTTCTGGCTCTTCAACTTCTTTTGCGTAGAACGAGATTTCGTTGGAAGTCACGTCGCCTCTTTTAGCGTAGGCTGAATATTCACCAGCGACGGTAGTTGTGAATTTATTTCCTTCTATCTTATTTCCGTTGACGTAGATGTCGATATTGTTGGTAATATTTCTTTTTCCTTCTGTCACGGTAAATATAATAGCGTCGATGCCGTCGGCGACGATAGTGTCGGTTGATGCTGCTATTACGATAGGGATTTCAGGTTCCACATATTCTTTTGCGAAGAAAGAGATTTCGTTGGAGATGATGGTGTCGTTCTTCTTGGCATATACGACATAATCACCAGATGATTCTGTAGAGAAGACGTTGCTTTCTATTATGTTGTCGTTAACGAAAAACTTTACTGATGAAGTCACGTCGACGCTGTCTTGTATTGCTGTGAAACTCACAACGTCGATTCCGTTAGCTACGATAGTGTCGGTAGATGCTGTAAGGAAAATAGGACCTTCTAATTGCGGTTCTTCCGGGTTTTCTGGATTATCTGGTTCGTCAGGATCTTCGGGATTTTCAGGTTCGGGATTCTTGGCGGTGATGGTAACCTCGTTAGAGTCGTGGCTTTTGCGTTTTGCGAAGAAAGTATATGACTTGGCTTCAGATGTTGAGAATAGCGCGGATCCAAGTTCGACGTTTCCATCTTTTAAAATGATCCTACTTTCCTCTGTCACGTCTTTGCCTTCGCATAAAACTTTGAAAGTGGCGAAATCTTCATCATCAGCGATGATTTCTTTTTTGTCGACGCTCAATGTTATCGGTTTGTCAGTTCTGTCGCATGAAGTGATGCAAATAAAAATTGTTGCAAAGATGTAAAGTAATTTTTTCATTTTTGGATAAATTGATATGTGGTTTGCAAAGATACTCATAATTATTTGATTATGGGGAAAAATAATGAGTCAATCAATAATTTTGTAAATGTATTTAAAATCTAAATTATTTTCATATTTTTGCAACATAGAATTAACAAACAAATTAAATCATACAGTTATGGCATTCAACTTAAGAAACAGAAGCTTTTTGAAGTTGTTAGACTTCACACCAAAAGAAATTCAATACTTTTTAGATTTGGCTCGCGACCTCAAACGCGCTAAATATGCAGGCACAGAACAACAAAGATTAAAAGGCAAGAATATCGCTTTGATATTTGAAAAGACTTCAACACGTACACGCTGCGCTTTCGAAGTCGCTGCTTACGACCAAGGTGCTCACGCAACATATTTAGGACCTTCAGGCTCACAAATCGGTGTTAAAGAATCAATGAAAGATACAGCACGCGTTCTCGGTCGCATGTATGACGGTATCGAATATCGTGGCTTCGACCAAGCAACAGTCGAAGAATTAGCAAAATACGCTGGCGTACCAGTATGGAATGGCTTGACAAACGAATTCCACCCAACACAAATCCTCGCTGACTTCTTGACAATGTCGGAACACACAGACAAACCTTTGAACAAAGTTACTTTCGCTTACGTTGGTGACGCTCGTTTCAACATGGGTAACTCTTTGATGGTCGGTGGCGCTAAGATGGGTATGGACGTTAGAATCGTAGCTCCAAAAGAATTACAACCAGATGCAGAACTCGTAGCAACATGTAAAGAAATAGCTAAAGAAACAGGCGCTACAGTAACAGTTACAGACAACGTTGAAGAAGGCGTTAAAGGCTGCGACTTCATCTACACCGACGTTTGGGTATCAATGGGCGAACCAGCAGAAGTATGGGCTCAACGTATCAGCATGTTGAAACCTTACCAAGTAAACGCTGAAATGATGAAGATGACTGGCAATCCAAAATGTAAATTCATGCACTGCTTGCCAGCTTACCACAACTTGGAAACACAAGTCGGTCGCGACGTTCACAAACAATTCGGTCTCGATGGCATCGAAGTCACTGAAGAAGTTTTCGAATCAGAAAATTCTATCGTTTTCGACGAAGCTGAAAACAGAATGCACACCATCAAAGCTGTTATGGTTGCAACATTAGGCGATTGATTTTAGAAGATAGTTTAATTAGTATTAGCTCCGGGTGTCGTTATGACACTCGGAGTTTTTTTGTCTAAAGTCTAATGGCTAAAGGCAAAAGATTGAGTGGATTGCAAAAATGATGTGAGTTAGATTATTTGTTCCTTAACGTATCTCTTAGCGCTCTATCTCAACGTGTAGAAAATCCTTAAATTTTTTTTTGAAATCCTCCTTATTATCAAATAAAATATTATATCTTTGCAGATTATGCAGGGTAAATGGAATTATTAATTGAATGATTTGTGTGGTGTTGGTTGTCAATGTTTTGTGCAAGTGTTTCTGTGTTGAGACCATGAGACTGTGTGAAGTATTGTATTAGGAGTGTTTTGGGATGAAGTTTATTCTTGTAATATTTTCGTTTTAGAATAAAATTTTCTATATTTGCCCTTAACAATTTGAGAAAATATAGTTTTAGCTCAATTTTGGAAGGTGTTGATATATAATTAATTATTACCCCCCCATGTGAGTGAAAGGGCGAAGCTGTAAGCGGAGGTTAATAGACAACTAACCACAGTCAACAGACTTTGTTTATTGTAGCAACTCCTAGGTTTGAATTTCAGAGATGTGTTAGAATTTATTTTAATAAATCATCTTGGTTTTCTTATATCATCTTGAAATTTTGATATATCCTCCACAAAATAAACTTTAAAACTTCCAACTCTCACTTTAAACTACTCTACACTCTAAACACTCAACTTTAAACTGTAAAATAATGAAAGGTATCGTTTTAGCAGGCGGTTCTGGTACTCGTCTTTACCCGATAACAAAAGGTGTGAGTAAGCAGCTGCTTCCTATTTTCGATAAACCTATGGTATATTATCCGATTTCAGTCTTGATGATGGCTGGAATCCGTGATATTTTGATTATATCCACACCGCAGGATTTGCCGGGATTCCAGCGACTTCTCGGCGACGGCTCTGATTATGGCGTGAACTTCAGTTATGCAGAACAACCTTCACCAGATGGTCTTGCTCAAGCTTTTATCATCGGAGAAGAGTTCATCGGTAACGATTGCGCTTGTCTTGTCTTGGGTGATAATATCTTCCAAGGCGCTGGAATATCCTCTTTGTTGAAAAATGCTGTAGTCGATGCTGAACAGAATAACAAGGCTACGGTATTCGGCTATTGGGTCAACGATCCGGAACGTTATGGCGTAGCTGAATTTGACAAAAACGGCAATTGTGTGTCGATAGAAGAGAAACCAAAAAATCCTAAGTCCAACTATGCAGTTGTAGGACTTTACTTCTATCCTAATAAAGTCGTTGAAATAGCTAAAAATGTAAAACCTTCTGCAAGAGGTGAACTCGAGATAACATCGGTAAATCAGGCTTTTCTTAACAGCGGAGAACTCAAAGTTCAAGTCTTCGACCGTGGATTCGCTTGGCTTGACACCGGAACACACGACTCCCTCGCCGAAGCGTCAACCTACATTGAAGTGTTAGAAAAACGTACAGGGCTTAAAGTGGCTTGTCTTGAAGAAATAGCATATACACAAGGCTGGATTACAAAAGAGAAGATACAAGAATTGGCACAGCCGATGGCGAAAAACCAATATGGACAGTATTTGTTAAGAATGGCAGAGCTATAGCGTAGCAATGAGCCTTGAGCAATGAGTTGTGAGCATGTATTTTGATTATTTAGTATTTTTTATTAGAAGAAACCCATAGTCAAAAATATAGAACCAAAAATGATTGAAACCATGAGAGATTTTTCAAAATTATTTATTTGGCAAAAAAGCCATAGATTAGTAATGTCAATATATGATATAACTAATAAATTTCCTAAAAGTGAAATGTTTGGATTAACTTCACAAATACGCAGAGCATCTTCATCAATCCCTATAAATATATCAGAAGGTTGTGGTAGAGGGTCAAATAAGGATTTTGCAAGATTTTTACAAATTGCTATAGGTTCTGCGTGTGAAGTGGAATATGAGTTACTTTTAGCAAAAGAATTAAAATATATTGAAGACCAAGAATATCACAACCTTTCAAAAGAGGTTGTAGCAATACGAAAGATGATTATTAAATATCAATCAGAATTAAACTAATTTTAAATAGCTTAGCTCGCTCGCTGCTCATAGCTCATAACTCACTGCGAATAATGAAAAGAAATATCGTAATCACCGGCGGTGCAGGTTTCATAGGAAATCATGTCGTTCGTTTATTCGTAAATAAATATCCAGAATATAATATAATCAACTTAGACAAACTCACTTACGCTGGTAATCTGGCTAACCTTAAAGACATAGAAGACAAGCCAAATTACAAGTTCGTGAAGATGGACATCTGCGACTTTGAGAATTTCTACCAGCTTATGCAAGATGAAAAAGTTGATGGAATCATCCATCTCGCAGCAGAGTCTCATGTTGATAGAAGCATCAAAGACCCGTTCACATTTGCAAAGACAAACGTAATGGGAACTTTGAGTCTGCTTCAAGCAGCGAAACTTTATTGGGAGTCACAACCTGAACCGTACAAGATGATTGTCAGCGATTCTAACAACGCATACCCAAGGTCTGTTGACTGTTGTCCGTTGTCTGTTGACTGTAGATTCTACCACATCAGTACCGATGAAGTCTATGGTGCTCTCGCAATGAACCATCCAGAAGGAATACCAGCTCCACATCAGACCATAGCAAGTGCTCACAGCTCACAGCTCACAGCTCACAACTCACTCGCATACGGCGACGAGTTTTTCTATGAGACAACAAAATACAATCCTCACTCACCATATTCAGCGTCTAAAGCAAGTTCCGACCATTTCGTGAGAGCCTATCACGACACATACGGAATGCCGACTATCGTGACAAATTGCTCTAACAACTACGGACCTTATCAGTTCCCTGAAAAGTTGATACCTTTATTTATTAATAATATACGTCATCGTAAGCCATTGCCAGTTTATGGTAAGGGCGAGAACGTCCGTGACTGGTTATATGTTGAAGACCATGCTCGCGCTATAGATTTGATTTTCCATGAAGGAAAGATAGCAGAGACTTATAACATCGGCGGTTTCAACGAATGGAAAAACATCGACTTGATAAAGGTAATGATTAAGACCGTCGATAGAATACTCGGCAATCCAGAAGGACACAGCTTAGACCTCATCACATACGTTACCGACAGATTAGGACACGACGCTCGTTATGCCATCGACTCTACAAAACTTCAACGAGAATTAGGTTGGGAGCCATCACTTCAATTTGAAGAAGGAATCGAAAAGACAGTGCGCTGGTACCTCGACAACCAAGAATGGATGGATAACATCACATCTGGCGAGTACGAGAAGTATTATGAGGAGATGTACCATTCAAATGGAAAATTGAAAGTTGAAAACTGAAAGACTTTCAACATAAAATAATAAACTTATAACTTAAAACTCTCAACTTTAAACTACTCTAAACCATAAACTTTGAACTCTAAACTTTAAAAAATCTGTAATATTTGACTTAAATATATATAATCATGTCATATAAGCATTTACAATTCCCAAAGGATTCATTGTTCTTAGTAACAGGAGGGGCTGGATTTATCGGTTCCAACTTGTGTGAGGCTATTCTGAATCTTGGTTATAAAGTACGTTGCCTTGATGATTTATCAACTGGTAAGCAGGCTAATGTGGATATGTTCCTCGACAATCCAAATTATGAGTTTATCAAAGGCGATATCAAAAACCTTGAAACATGTATGATGGCCTGTAAGGGTGTAGATTACGTCCTTAACCAAGCTGCTTGGGGAAGCGTGCCTCGTAGTATCGAGATGCCGCTTTTTTATTGCGCCAACAACATACAAGGAACATTGAATATGATGGAAGCAGCTCGTCAATGCGGAGTGAAGAAATTCGTCTATGCTTCAAGTTCTTCTGTCTATGGCGATGAACCTAATCTCCCAAAGAAAGAAGGCAGAGAAGGCAATCTTCTTTCTCCATACGCTTTGACAAAACGCTGCGATGAGGAATGGGCTAAACAATATACAAAACATTATGGTCTCGACACTTACGGAATGCGTTACTTTAACGTTTTCGGTCGTCGTCAAGATCCTCATGGAGCATACGCTGCTGTAATACCAAAGTTTATAAAACAATTGTTGGATGATGAACGTCCAACGATAAACGGTGATGGTAAACAAAGCCGCGACTTTACATATATTGAAAACGTAATTGAAGCTAACCTTAAAGCATGTCTCGCACCTTCAGAATATGCTGGCGAAGCTTTTAATATCGCATACGGCGGAAGAGAATATCTGATAGACATATATTATTCTCTCACAAAAGCTCTTGGCAAAGACATTGAACCTATATTCGGTCCAGACCGCAAAGGCGACATTAAACACTCTAACGCCGATATCAGCAAAGCTCAACAAATGCTCGGCTATGACCCGGAATATGATTTCGCTCGCGGGTTGAATGAAGCTATTGAATGGTATAAAAACAATTTATAAAAATATAATTATGAACGAAATAAAGATTTGTGTTATTGGACTAGGTTATGTCGGACTTCCTTTAGCACGTTTGTTTTCAACAAAATATAAAACTGTCGGTTTCGACATGAACTCAAAACGCTGTGAAGCTCTCATGGCTGGTCATGATGCTACATTAGAAGTATCTGACGAATTATTACAAGACGCTATCAACAATCATGGTTTCAAATGTACTTCTGACATCGAAGAAATCCGTGATTGTAATTTTTATGTGGTAGCTGTTCCAACTCCTGTTGATGAACACAACAATCCAGATTTGACTCCATTATATGGAGCTTCGACAACAGTAGGTAAAGTTATCAACAAAGGTGATATTGTGGTTTATGAATCAACAGTTTATCCTGGTGTTACAGAAGATGAATGTCTTCCTGTTGTGGAAAAAGTCTCTGGTTTGAAATTTAATGTCGATTTCTTCGCAGGTTATTCCCCAGAACGTATCAATCCAGGCGACAAACTTCATACTGTTGAAAAGATCAAGAAAGTTACTTCTGGTTCAACACCAGAGATTGGTAAGATTGTGAATGATGTTTATGCGTCTGTCATTACTGCGGGAACACATCTCGCTCCAACAATGAAAGTAGCGGAAGCTGCAAAGGTTATCGAAAACTCTCAAAGAGACATTAACATCGCATTCGTTAATGAACTTTCAAAAATATTCACAAAGATGGGTATTGACACGAACGATGTCTTGGAAGCAGCTTCAACAAAATGGAACTTCTTGCCATTCAAGCCAGGTCTCGTCGGTGGACACTGCATTGGTGTTGACCCATATTATTTAGCACAATGTGCGATGACATACGGATATAATCCAGAAATCATTCTCGCTGGCAGAAGAATGAACGACAGCATGGGCGCATACGTGGCTGACCAGACTATAAAGTTGATGCTCAAGAAAGGCATTCAAGTTTTGAATTCAAATATCTTGATTTTAGGTTTCACATTCAAGGAAAACTGTCCTGACTGCCGTAATACAAAAGTTGCAGACATCGTAAAGGCTTTAAACGAATACAACTTGAACATTACCATCTACGATCCATGGGCAAGTCCTGCGATTGCGAAACACGAATACAATATTGACATCACAAACGAAATTCCTACAGACAAATACGATGCA
>JAZNVS010000023.1:0-5417 GCA_045592965.1 Bacteroidales bacterium
TTCTATAAATTGCTTTGCAAATGATTTATGAATTTTTATTGAGAAGATTTTTGTATTTCTTGAAAGAGCATAGCGAGCTATGTGATTGAAAGAAAGATGAAAAGATTCCGATAAAAAACATAAAGCATGCAAAAGTTTTTACTGTAATTGTCAAAAATTATTCAAACGGGGAATTTATAGAAGTTCCCTTAATTTGTAATTTTTATCTAATCTAATATTTCTTTATGATTATAGCCTTTACCCACTGCATGATTTTCAATTTAATCTGAGACGTGTCAATTACACATCATGTTTATTTTCATCGGTGTAATCGACACGCCTCTACCATAATTCTCAACTATTTTTTGGGAAATTGAATCGACCATTTGTTGAAATCAAATACAATTCCTTCTATATTGAATCGAAACTCCTCTGTATGATTCCTGTCGAATAGGTCTTTAACAGGTAATCCGTCAATCTTGACATCGTCACCTTTGATAGTTACATTGAAAGGTTTTAATGGTGTCCATTTGTATGCCGACATATCCAAATCGTTGGTTATGAATATTGTCTTTTCTTTGAGAAAATTCTTTTCCACCCCATTAAGGCAATTCGCGACGGAAATTATCCACGCAAAACTTTCTGCGTCGGATATTGTGACATTTCCATCTTCAGCGATGACAAAACCCGCAGGCTGCGATGTCACGACATCACTCCAATTTTTCTTGTCGTTTGCTTCTTGTGCGAAGCATTCTGTCAAAACAAATGCACTACATATAATCATCATGATTCGTGCTGAATTTTTAAAAAGTGTTTTCATAATTCTAATTGTTAATTAATTTTTGCTTAAAGCCGTGAACTTTGAGACATTGCCCACAGCATAATTTTCAACTTTCAATTTTCAACTTTCAATTTATCAATGATTTCCTCATAATCTTCTATATTCCAATTTTTATAAACGACTTTCTTATCAGGAGAGATGAGGTAATATTTATGATACAAGACATCTATCGCGTTATAGATTTCCTTAGCAGAATATATAATATCCTCGCAATCATATTTATCCGCAACTCGTTCGATATATTCCATATTGTTTGACGACGGTTCAATAGCCATAATCCTAACATCTTCATTCTCAAGAATCCTGTAGCCTAATGAATCTTTTTCCTGCACGTACTTTTCTAATTGTTCAATATGAGAATCTTCACATCTCCAGAAATATAAAAGCACCCAGGAGTTTTGCTCCCTCAATGTCGTGGTGTCGTTTTTCAAATCAACGATAGGAAAATCAAGGAGTTTGTCGGTGACTATCGTATCTAAGGAATAATAAGGTTCCGGATTCGCCACATCATATCTCGAATATTTCTCATATTCCTTATTGTCGTAATTGAAAACCGAGTCGATATAATTCTGACGATTTTCATAACTGAAATCATAGAAAGTGTAGTAATCTTTCGACAGATAATTGCGTTCTTCTTGGTATGCGCTATCCATGACATTCGTGGCGGCGTTTACGTAGAGACGAAGACTTTCTTCTTGATTGTCAAATTTATAGACATTGTAGAGTTTACCTTTTATCTCCATCTCTTCCACATCGCTGAAAAGACGCATTATAGATATAGAATGAGCGAAATCTATAGGATAGAGATAATATGGTATGTGGATAAAATATCTCGGTATGAAACCATACTTTCCTAATGCCTCGTAATGTTTGCTGCGGTCAAAGATAGTGTTTTCATACCTTATCAGCGAGCCTTCTGGTTTCTCTATCTTTTGATAACAATCTCCATCAAGAAGATAGATCCATTCAATGTCGTTTATGTTATAAAACACCAACGAATTCTTGCCGTCATATTTTATTATGACCTCAAACTCGTCATCCCAGCTAATTTTGTCGTCATAATAATGGATGTTCTTGTATTTGAAAGAAACCCATTCATGCTTATCGGCAAAAGCCTCTGCCTGTTTCTTAAATTTCTTATGATAATGTATGAAATCTTTTATTGATTTACCCTGAGCGTTTGCCGCCGTAATTGAAAACAAGACGGCAAACAATAATATTGATATTCGTTTCATTTTTATAAAGTTTAGAGTTTATTGTTTATAGTTTAAAGTAGTTTTAAAGTTGAAGGTTTTAAGTTTTAAAGTTTATTGAAATCCAACTTTAAACCAATTTAACATTTTTTGCATCGAGCTTTGAGCAACGAGCCTTGAGCCTTTGTCCGTAGCTCATGGCTCATAGCTCAAAGCCTAATTTTCAATTTTCAACTTTCAATTTTCAACTTTCAATTGTCTTTCGATTTCTTCAATTGAAATTCCGTACATCTTCAGTTTCTTGATTATCTCCGGGAGTTCCTCTTCGATGAATTGTTTTTTCTGTTCTTCGAGGATAATTTCTTTCGCGTTCTCGCTCACGTTGAAGCCGATGCCGCGCTTGTTGATGATGATGTTCCTGTTCTGAAGCTGCTCGTAAGATCGCATCACCGTATTGGGGTTGACACCGACTTCTATCGCCATCTCCCTCACCGACATTATCTTGTCGCCTGACTTATATTTGCCGTTCAATATCATCTCGCAGATGTGATAGTAAATCTGCAAGTAGATCGGCTGGTGTGACTTAAATTCCATAATCAATATTTTTGTTTTCTGATTTTATAATATGTGAGATACAGTAAGACGGTAGAGATGATGACGTTAACGACATAACCTCCGTAGTAGATCCATCTTATGATAGCCTTGTTAAATTCGTGAAATTCCTCTTCGCTAAATGAACTGTCAAATCCTTCATAGTTCATGGAGAAACGTATCACCGTCACCATCGCTATTATTCCAACAACGACGAGTATTCCGATGGTCTTGCTGACCTTACGTTTCTTGAAAAGCATATTGGTGAATATGAATATCGAGACGTATGCTAAGAACGCGAAGAATTTATACAAAGGCAGCTTCGTTATCTCGTCGTAATATTCAGCGGCGTCGCTGTTCATGTTGGGTTCTATTGTGACGATGTCGGAGTTGAAAATCTGATTGAAGACGAATCCGTCGTAAGGATTGTTTCCAGGTATCAAGGTAAGAATCGTGTCGATTGCTACTGCGCCAGTCATATATATGATAGGAGTAGCGACACAGCAGAAGAATATCATGCTGAGGAATTTCTCCAAAGTAGAAGCTGGCAGCATAGCGAACTGTATTCCTCTTCTCGGGTCGTTACATGTTTTGTAGAGACGTGAAGGTGCGAGTATGACAGCCAATATCATAATGAATTTCAATATTGCATAACGGCCCCCGTGCATATAAGGTGAGTCGAAGGTGCTCATGTTGGTGTAAAACAGGAACCATATTCCTATAGGGAGAGCGAGAAGAACTATCAGCGTCCAGCCGAAGTTCTTAAAATAACTCATGGCATCGTACCTGACGATATTGCCGAATCTTTTTATATCAAATGTTTTGTTCATAATGTTTTATTTTAAAGTTTAGAGTTAATAGTTTAAAGTTTAAAGTAGTTTTAGAGTTGATAGTTTTAAGTTTTAAAGTTTATCGAAATCCGACCTTAAACCTTAAGCATTAAACCAAACTCATAACTGTTAACTCGTAACTGTTAACTCCTAATTGTTAATTGTTAATTGTCAATTGTTAATTGTCAAATATCTCTTTAATTCTCTTCTTATTATTTCTCACTGCGTTGAAGAGTGCCTCCACGTTAACTTTGCTTTCCATCTCGAATTTGTTAGGAAGCACGTTGATGTAACCGCCCGGCATCATCTCCGAATAGAGAGCGTCGTCCGACTTTTCAGTACCGTAGTCGAAATAAAGTTTTGAAGAAATCTCTTCGAAAGTAGCGTCAAGCAAAACCTCGTCGTGGTCGAGAATCACTATTGGGTCGATGAGATTCTCTACATCCTTCACCTGATGCGTAGAGATTATAATTGTAGGGACGTGGCTTGCTGCGTCCGAACTTGCCGCGTCGGTACTGTGTTCCAATATCACCTTTCTAAACTTAGCTTTCGACGGAATATCCAATCCGTTGGTAGGCTCGTCTAAGAGCAGATAATCTGTGCGTAAGGAGAGAGCACATGCAAGCAAAGCCTTTTTCTTTTGTCCGTAAGAAAGGGCGGAGAATTTTCTTGTGACATCGACTTCCAATTCCTGCATGAGATCTATGAAATATTGATGGTCGTAGCGAGGATAGAACACGCCTAACTTCTTGACAAACAGTTCCGGTGTAGTGTCGTCGGTTATGACTTCTTCCGGAAGGTAGAATATGTTTTGCAGGAAGTAAGGATTTCTTTCTGAAGGGATGAACTCATCGACGGTGCAAGAGCCGGCGTTTGCCTGTTGCAGACCGCAAATAAGTTTGAGGAGAGTTGTCTTTCCGACGCCGTTTTCGCCGAGAAGACCATAAACGTTACCCTCTTTGAAATTGAGGCTGATGTTTTTGAAGACAGCTGCGTTTTTGTAGCTGAAATCGAGATTTTTTATTGTAATCATAATTCTTATTTTTTTTAAGTCAACGGACCTTGTCCATTTATTTTAGTTTAAAGTTTATAGTTTAAAGTTTAAAGTAGTTTTAAAGTTGAGAGTTTTAAGTTTTAAAGTTTATCGTAACTCCAACCTTAAACCTTAAGCATTAAACCTTAAGCCTAATTTTCAATTTTCACCTTTCAATTTTCAATTTATTAATAATTTCAGAGTAGTCTCCCAAGTCTCCTGTTTCATAGACGATTTCCTTATTGGGAGAAACCAAATAATAATATCCCAAAGCGGGGAGGTTTATTGTTGCTCCTATTCCTTTTCCGGAATACATTATATCTTTGGAATTCGTAAGTCGCGCTCTTTTTGCGATAAGTTCCATATCATCTGACTTATGTTCTATCGCCAAAATTTTAATTCCTTCTTTTTCAAGGACTCTATATCCTAAAGAATCAATCTCGTGAGCATATTCCTTAAGATGTTCTATACACGGACCGCATCCTGTTGTCCAGAAGTTAAGCAGAACCCAGCCTTCTTGTTCACGAATTGAAGTGGTGTCGCCTTGTAATTTAACCAAAGGATAATCCAACAAATCGTCATTAGCAGTTTTGTTCTGCGAATAAGGACGATATTGATAAAATGTCTTTTCATCGTAACGTGAATAATCGTTGTAGCGAGCGTCTGTCAGGTCGAATACGGAATCAAAGATATGTTGTTTGGAATCGAAATTATAATTATCTATCTTATAATAATTTCTGAATATGTTACCATATTCATCCACGTATTCTGGACCTTCGGTAAGCACTTTGTCATTATGGAGTTTTGACGTGGAAAAACAATAGACGCTGTCGATAAGACCTGTCGTATTGTTTATAAAGGTATGTGTTCTGTCGTAGAAAATCTTGAACTCTGTGGTGACAAATGGGTCCAATGTGTGATATTTGGAATACTGCTGTCCGTTAATATCC
>JAZNVS010000024.1:0-14903 GCA_045592965.1 Bacteroidales bacterium
CATTAGGACGTGTCATCAGTAAGGAACATTGGACTTCCGATGTGATAGTCGGAGCTGCGTTAGGATATTTCATCGGAAGAGGTGTCGTGAAGTTTAACGAGAAAATAGGAAATATAAATCAAGTCAAGATAGAACCGATTGCCACGAATTATGGAGTCGGGATTGCGGTGAGGTTTTGACAATTCATAATTTATAATTCATAATTCATAATTGAGGGAATACATCGTAAAAATTATGCATTATGAATTGAAAAAAAACTTTTGTCTTTAGTCTTAGTCTTTAGTCTTTTTATTATATTTGCACAATCTAATTATTAGCAAATCATTGAGAAGAAATGGGTGATTTTTGGAAGAGGACCGTATTTGGTGCCTTGTTTGTGATAGTTGTTATTGGAAGTATTATATTAGGTAAATATACAGCTGCCTTGATGCTTCTGTGTGTTGTGATGGTAGGTTCTTATGAGATTGCCAATCTTTTTCCTCACGGCGAAAATAAACCTTTGAAAGATATTGTGGGATGCTGCTCCGCGATGTTGTATGTCTTTCTCACGATTTTCTCGATGAACTCAGATTCTATTGAAAGTGGTATTTATATCGCTCCTATATTTTTCAATATACCATTGTTGATTGCATTGTTCTCCAAGAAACACGACTACGTCAGTGTGGTAGGAGCATCGTGGCTCTCGATGATTTTCGTCGCTCTGCCATGCGGAATCATGATGCAATTCTATAATGAGGGCCTTATAGGAACAGATAACGGCTGGATTCTTCTGATATTTGCATCCATCTTGATTTGGGTTAACGACATTTTCGCTTATCTCACAGGAAGCGCAATAGGACGTCATAAGTTATGTCCAAGAATATCGCCTAAGAAAACAATCGAAGGTAGTATTGGCGGTGCTGTGTTTACGATGCTGTTCGCTTATTTCATCAATCGTTTTGTGTTGAACGTCTTTTTCTTCGATAGTCTCATCAGCGATCTTCAGGTTCTTTTCCTCGCATTAGGTGTTGTGATTTTCGGAACACTCGGCGACCTTACGGAATCTATGATGAAGAGATATGCAGGAGTCAAAGATTCGGGAAATATCATTCCTGGTCATGGTGGAATATTAGACCGCTTCGACGCTACATTCATGGCGATGCCGTTTGTCTTCATTTACCTATTATTAATTTAATTCGACAAAATCATGTACATACATAAAAAAGGTTACGGAGTCATTTCTACAGTAATTATAATCGCGGCGATAATCGTTGCAGCTGTCTTTTTATTGATACCATTGAAATGGTTGCAAATCGCAATTACTGCTTTTTGTTCCGTAATCGTTGTCTGGGCTTTCACCTTCTTCAGAGTTCCTACAAACAGAACTACTACTATAGAAGAAAATGCTGTGGTGTCGGCGGCCGACGGCGAAGTCGTCGTGATAGAAGAAGTGGAAGAGACGGAATATTTTCACGACAAGAGAATACAGGTCTCGATTTTTATGTCGGCATATAACGTCCATGTCAATTGGTTTCCGATGAACGGCGTGGTGAGTTATTACAAATATCATCCGGGAAAGAAATTGTTCGCAATAAATCCAAAGTCGTCGGAACTTAACGAGCGTAACACATTGGTCGTTAAAGACGATCAAGGCAGAGAAGTCTTGTTCCGTCAGATTGCCGGCGTGATGGCACGACGTATAATATGTCATGTCGATAAAGGCGCTATCGCTAAGGTGGGAGAGGAGTTCGGCTTGATACGCTTCGGATCCCGTGTAGATTTCTTCCTTCCAATCGACTCAGAAGTAAAAGTCAAAATTGGCGATAAGGTTAAAGGAAAGATCAGCGTGATAGCAAAATTGTAAATTGAAAGTTGAAAATTGAAAACTGAAAATTGAAAATTACCTTAAACCTTAAACTTTAAACTTTAAACCTTAAACCTAAAATAGGTCTTTTATTTCAATCAAATCTTTTATCTCGTAATCTAAGATTTCGTTATGCGGGATTTGTTTTCTATTGAAATAAATGTGAGGCATTCCGATTTCCTTGGCGGGAATGATGTCTACTGATAAGTCATCGCCAATCATGACGCAGTTTTCTGTCGTTCCACCGACTTCCTTCATCGCGTGATAGAAAATCCTATGGTCAGGTTTCTTGTAGCCAACGACTTCTGAGACGAAAGTCTTGTCGATATATTTATCTAATTCGGAAGCCTGCATCTTGATTGACTGCACTTCTAGGAAGCCGTTTGTGATAAGGTGTATCTTATAATTTTTTTCTTCAAGATAGGTAAGGATTTCTATTGTGTTAGGTACTAATGCCACCAAGCGAGCCGCATAGTCGGTATAGCTTTCGCCTAAGTTGTGAGCGAGGTTCTCGTCATAAATGCCGTAATCTTCTAAAGGCAATCTGAAACGCTCGTTTTTGAGAAACTCCTTATCTATTTTTCCTTGACGATATTGTTCCCAGAGTTGGTTGTTATATACGAAATAGGTCTTATGAAATTCTTTTGCGCTTGGGATACCATAATTGATAAGGCCAAATTCTTCGAACACTTTCTCGAAAGCGAGCATCGAACTCCTGTCGAAATCCCATAACGTATTATCTAAGTCGAAGAATATATGTTTGTATTTTGACATAAAGGTTTAAGGATTAAGGCTTAAAGTTTAAGGTTGATAGATTGCATGTCGATATAATTGTGATGCAAAAATAATAATTTTATTTTGAGGTTTATTAAGTGAAATTTTTTCTAAAAAAATATTCTTATTTCGTAAAAAACTATTAAATTTGCGAATATAAAATTGACTAATTAATTAAATGTTTTATTAAAATTTTACAACATGAAAAAAGTATCTTTACTTATGTTAGTTGCTATGTTTTTATTCGCAGGCAACTTAAGAGCTCAAGAAGTTGAGGTTTTGATTGAAGACGATTTTGAAGCTTACACAGTAGGTAACAAACTCGCTCAAGGAGCTATTGCAATCGGTAACGATTGGTGGACAACATGGACTAGTGCTCCAGGTGGTTCAGAAGACGGCGTTGTAGCTGAGTATGAGGGCGACAAATGCGCTTATCTTACATACGGCAACGACCAGGTTCTTTTGCTCGGTGGTACTTCATCAGGTGTTTACGACCTTGAATTCGACATCTTGATCCCACAAGGTAAGAACGGTTATTTTAACATTCTTCACGATTTCAATGCAACAAATTCAACATGGGCTTTGGAGTCACACCTCCACATGTCAAATTCTTCAACATCAGCTCCAGGTTCAGGTGCTGTTCAAGCTGGTGGTGAAACAGCTACAATCACTTGTGTCTATAACGAATGGATGCATTTCCGTCTCCATGTCGATACAGACGCTGACTTAGCACAGTACTACTATACATTACCAGGAGAAGAAGAAGAAATGGTTCTCGAATGGCAATGGAGCTTAGACGCACAAGGTGCTGCAGCAAGCCGTAAACTCGACGCTATGGACTTCTTCCCTCCAAAAGACGCTGCTACATCAGAATATTATCTCGATAACTTCACATGCACCAGAATCGGTGGCGAAACAGCAGCAGAGTTGGTTTTCACTCCAAACGAAATCAGCGAGGAAATCGAAGAAGATGATATGACATCTGTAACAATCAGCATCGAAAATAACGGTACTTCTATCGGTGAATACTCAGCATGGGTTGACTACGGCGTTGGTGAAGGCGGCAGCAATGCAGAAAATATTTCATACGCTACAGACTATGTTTCAAATCCATCAGGATTGACATGGCAATCTGATGCTCCTGTTAACTTCGAAGTCGCTTCATTGTTCCCAGCAACAGCATACGGCAACTCAGTTATGGGCACATACATCACTAAAGCAGCTTATATGTTCTGCGATTGGGTTGACCAAGCAGGTAACCCATCTCCAGGTTTGGAACCAGGTACAGATGTCATCTTCCGTATCTATGGCACTGGCACTAATGGTAAACCAGGTGAAATCTTGGCTGAAAAAACAATCAGCGCATCTGATATAGCAACAAGTGAAACAGAGCTCGTATATACAATAGTAGAATTCGATGAGCCAGTTGCATTGACAGGTTATGATGTTTATGTTGCAGTAGAAATGACAGCAGCAACAGATGGTACAGTTATGACATTAGATGGTGGTCAGGCTGTAGTAGGTTTCGGTGACTTATATCGTCAAAATAAAGGCGCATTCCTTTCAATTACAGAAAACGCTGGCGGTTCAAACTATGGCAACTGGTGCCTCTATATGGTTTGTGAAGGCTCTCCTGTAGTAGGTGGTTATGCAACATTGGATAAAACATCAGGCTCACTTCCAGTCGGTGGTTCAGAAGAAATTACAGTTAACTTAAGCTCAATCGGTGTTGATGAAGGTACATACGAAGCAGCTGTTAAATTCGTTACTAACGACCCAGCTCACCCAACAGTGGAGATTCCTCTCACACTTAAAGTTAACGGCGTGAACGTTGAAGAAGTTATGGGCGAAGCTTACAATATCTTCCCTAACCCAACATCAGGTTTGGTAACAATCGAAGCAGAAAATATCAACTACATCGCTATCTACAATTCAGTAGGTCAATTGGTAAATGTTGTTAAGAGCGAAAACAATACAGTTAACATGAGCAACTACGACAATGGTGTTTACTACTTCAACATCGTTGACAACGCAGGTCAAAGCTCATTACAAAGAGTTGTTGTTGCTAAGTAACGACAAAAGGCTAAAGTCGAAAGACTAAAGTTTTACAAAAAGCGATCTTTTAATTAAGGTCGCTTTTTTTGTTTGTATTTGTATGCTGACATTCCCATAAATATGCTATATTTGCAAGCTATAAATTAAACTAATTAATCATTATTTTAAACAAATCAAAAATGAAAAAAGTATCTTTACTTATGTTAGTTGCTATGTTTTTGTTTACAGGCAACTTAAAAGCTCAAGATGTAGAAATCTTGATTGAAGACAATTTTGAAGCATACACTGTAGGTAATAAGATCGCTACAGAAGCTATTGCTGCAGGTAATGAATGGTGGACAACATGGGGACAAGTCCCAGGTGGTTCTGAAGATGGCGTTGTAGCTGACTTTGATGGCAGCAAATGTGGTCATCTTACATTCGGTAACGACCAGGTTCTTTTGCTCGGCGGCACTTCATCAGGTGTTTATGACCTTGAATTCGACATCTTGATTCCACAAGGAAAAAACGGTTACTTTAACATCCTTCACGAGTTTAACGGAACAGCTTCAACATGGGCTTTGGAATCACATCTCCACATGTCGAATGCTTCAACATCAGCTCCAGGTTCAGGTGCTGTTCAAGCTGGCGGTCAAGATGCAACAATCACTTGTGTCTATGACGAATGGATGCACTTCCGTCTTCATGTCGATACAGACGCCGACTTGGCACAATATTACTACACATTGCCAGGTGAAGAAGAAGAAATGGTTCTCGAATGGCAATGGAACTTGGATTCACAAGGAAATGCCGCAAGCCGTAAACTCGACGCTATGGACTTCTTCCCTCCACTCAACGCTGCTACATCAGAATATTATCTCGATAACTTCACATGCACCAGAATCGGTGGCGAAACAGCATCTGAAATGACTTTCAATCCAAGTGAAATCAGCGAGGAAATCGAAGAAGATGATATGACATCTGTGACAATCAGCATCGAAAATAACGGTACTTCTATCGGTGAATACTCAGCATGGGTAGACTACGGAGTTGGCGCTGGCGGAAGCAATCAGGAAATGATTTCTTACGCTATCGATCCTGTGACAGATCCAAGTGGTTCTGGTTGGGTAAATGAAGAACCTATTACATACGAGATTGCTTCATTATATCCTGCAACAGCATACGGTAATTCAGTTATGGGTACATACATTACAGGTGGTATGTATGCTTTCTTTGAATGGCAACAGAATGGTGCTGACGTTCCTTCATTAGAACCAAATACAGATGTAATATATCGTATCTACAAACAAGGTATCAATGGTCTTCCAGGTGAGATATTGGCTGAAAAGACTGTTCCTTACAATCAGATAGCATGGAATGAATATACATACGTTGAATTTGATGAGCCAATTGCATTGACAGGTTTTGATGTTTTCTTCGCTGTTGAAATGACACAAGCTGTTGATGGTATTACCTTGTCATTTGACGGTACAGAACAAGCAGTCGTTGGCTACGGCGACTTGTATCGTATGGGAAGTGGTTCTTTCAATTCATTCGTAACCCAAACAGGCAGCAATTACGGTAACTTATGTCTTGCCATTACTTGCGAAGGTACTCCTGTAGTAGGTGGTTATGCAACATTGAGCAAAACATACGGTTCACTCCCAATCGGTGGTTCAGAAGAAATTACAGTTAACTTAACCTCAATCGGTGTTGCTGAAGGTACATACGAAGCAGCTGTTAAATTCGTTACTAACGACCCAGCTCATCCAACAGTGGAGATCCCTCTCACACTTACCGTTAAAGGCGTGAATGTTGAAGAAGTTTTGAGCGAAGCTTACAATATCTTCCCTAACCCAACATCAGGCTTGGTAACAATCGAAGCAGAAAATATCAACTACATCGCTATCTACAACTCAGTAGGTCAATTGGTAAATGTGGTTAAGAGCGAAAATAACACAGTAGATATGAGCAGCTATGACAACGGCGTTTACTATTTCAACATCGTTGACAACGCAGGTCAAAACTCATTACAAAGAGTTGTTGTCGCTAAGTAACGACAAAAGGCTAAAGTCGAAAGACTAAAGTTTTACAAAAAGCGATCTTTTAATTAAGGTCGCTTTTTTTAGTCAACAAGACAACAAGTGTATTCTTTGTTTTTAATTTTTAATTGTTCATTGTTAACTGTACATTCTTCAACATCTGTCGCTGCCATTCGAAGATCGCTACTGCAGTAGCATGACTGACGTTTAATGAACGTGTCGGACCAGGAACGGGAATGTAAACTATCTTATCGCACTGACATAAAATATCTTCTCTTATTCCGCGACTCTCATTCCCGACTATAAAAGCCACATCGCTCGGCAACTCACAATCATAAATACATTCAGCATCGTCGGAGGTCTCAATGGCGACGATTTTCTTGTTGCCGACAATCTTCCTTAAATCGTTATTTTCAGTATAATACCATTTAATATTATCCTTACTGCTCGCCGCTGCTTTCTTCACTTTAGAAAGGCTATGAGTGGGGGAGACTCCGAGAAAACACATCTCAGAAGCCCCGATGTTATCTGCTAATCTTATCATAGAACCCATATTGTCGGGCGTCAACAAATGATCCGCGATGATAATAGGACGCGGAATGCTGTCGTAAATCCTCTCTGGATGAGTCTGTTTAAATAAGTCGTTAGATTTTATATACATGTTTATAAAGTTTAAAGTTTAAGGTTTAAAGTTTAAAGTAGTTTTAAAGTTTATTGAAATCCAACCTTAAACCTTAAGCATTAAACCTTAAACAAATTTTCAATTTTCAACTTTCAATTTTCAATTTCCCTTGAAATGTGTCACGTTCTTCCATTCGTTTTTCTATCAGATTAAGGACTTCGTCATAGCGAAGGTTCATCCAAGGTTTCGAGATGAGATAACGAGGAGGCACTTCTCCGGCGAAACGTTCTATAACTATTTCCGGATTTAACCTTTCGGTGAAGTCGATGACGAACTCTATATAATCTTCCAAGGTGAAAAGATGAAACGCCTCAGGATTGGCGAGATATTCTTCAGCCATGAGAGTGTCTTTGAAGATCTGCAGCTGATGGAACTTCACTGTCGTCAATGGAAGCTCCGATATTATATTGGCGGCGTTTATCATCATTTCTCTTGATTCGCCTGGCAGCCCGAAGATGAAATGCGCTCCACAAGGCAGTCCGTATTCATGAGTGAGACGTATCGCTTTTTTAGCTGTAGCGAAATCATGACCTCGATTAATTCTTTTCAAAGTCTCATCATAAACTGACTCCACTCCATATTCCACCATCACATAATGCGATTTATTAATTTCCTTTAACAAAGAAAGCTTCTCTTCGTCGATACAATCGGGACGCGTGCCGACAACGATGCCAATCACGTCTTCCACTTCAAGAGCCTGTTTGTATATCTTCTCGAGTTCATCGACGTTTTTATATGTGTTGCTATAAGGTTGGAAATAAGCGAGATATTGTTTTGCGCGGCGGTAGCGTCTCTGGTGAAACTCGATGCCTTCTTCAATCTGCTGACGAATGCTTTTCTCGGGGCGACAATACGAAGGGTTGAAAGCATCGTTGCGGCAGAACGAGCATCCGCCGGTACTTATCTTGCCGTCACGATTCGGGCAGCTGAATCCGGCGTCGATGCTTATCTTCTGCACCCGACCACCGAAGTTCTTCACGAAATAAGAGTTATAACTATTGAAACGACGAGTCATTAGAATATAATTTTACGGTTGCAAAGATAGTTAATTCAATTCATAATGTATAATTCATAATTCATAATTATGAGAAAAGAAATTTATAGAAATCTTTTTTCTTTGCTACATTCGTCCGATGACTTTTATTATTTTTGCAAAGGTAAACGTGATTAGAGATGACAAAGATTAAAGCAAAACCTTTCATCAAATGGGTTGGCGGTAAAGGTCAACTCATCGAACAACTCGAAGCCTTGCTTCCAGCTGACTTTTCAGAAAGGGAGAATGTCACTTACATAGAACCTTTTGTTGGTGGCGGAGCAATGCTCTTCTATATGTTGCAGAAATATCCGAATATAAAGTCAGCTGTTATCAATGATATAAATCCAGATCTGACATTATGTTATCAAGTTGTGAGAGACAATCCTACGGAATTGGTAAAATCTCTGGATGCAATTCAGACGGAATATCACGCATTGCGGACAGAGGAAGAACGTAAGATATTTTTTCTTGGTAAACGAGATAGATTTAACACCAAATCATTGGATTCAATAGAAAACTGTACGTTATTCTTTTTTCTTAACAGAACGTGTTTTAATGGACTTTATCGTGTAAACAAAGCTGGTAAATTTAATGTGCCCTTTGGTAAATATTCTACACCGACAATATGTGATGCGGATACAATATATGCGGATAGCAGACTTTTGCAGAAAGTGGAAATAATGACAGGTGATTTTGAACAAACCTACACTAAAATCGAAGATAATACATTTTTTTATTTCGATCCTCCATATCGCCCACTTAGCAATACATCTAGTTTTAATGATTATAGCAAGGAAGATTTTAACGACAACGCACAAATCCGATTAAAATATTTCTGTGATAAGTTGAATGAAATTGGCGTGGATTTTATGCTTAGCAACTCGGATTGTTTAGGTAAAGATGGAATAGATCGCTTCTTTGATGATTTATTTATTGATTACAGAATTGAAAGAGTTTGGGCGTCAAGAAATGTAAATGCAATAGCATCGAAAAGAGGCAAATTGACGGAAATTGTTGTAAACAATTATCAAAATAGATATTTATTTCAAAGATAGAACAATATGAGTGCGCATACAAAAGAACAATTTGATTCATTTATGTCACAACTTAAAGAAACAAATACGACTCTTGATTTTTATTGTGACTTTGAAAAAATAAACAATAAAGTAGAAGCAATTTCCATTAAGTTGAATCAATTAAATTATTTGATTGGACAAGATGATATTGACTCTGCTATATGCAGGTTATGGAATGAGAATAAAAATGTTTTTAGTATTTTGGAAATATTAATAGCAGTCCGAACATCAGATAAGAAGAAAGCTATAATGTCAGACGGGAATGTAAGATTGATAAACACTCTATTTGATAGTGCTGAAGGTGTTATCGAATACATACATGGTACTGGTCTCGATAAAGTGTTTAGAAATAAGCAGATTAAAAATCTTGTTGACTATGTGTTTGGGGTGGAGACTGGACTTGATACTAATGCTCGTAAGAATAGGAGTGGTCATCTAATGGAAGGACAAGTTGCTTCTATATTTGACAATGCAAATATTGTTTATAGACAAGAGGTTTATTCAACAGAATATCCTGAACTATCTGTTTTAGGTGAAGATAAAAAGCGTTTTGATTTTGTTGTAGAAACTAATCGTTGCAAATATTTAATGGAAGTAAATTTCTATAGCGGAGGTGGTTCCAAATTAAACGAGGTGGCTCGTGCATATTCAGAACTATCTCCTAAGATTAATAATGTGGAAGGTTTTGAATTTGTTTGGATTACAGATGGTATTGGATGGAAATCTGCAAGAAATAAATTAGAAGAAGCTTTTTATGCAATACCTAATATTTATAATCTGACAACTATTTATAATTTTATTAAACAAGTGAAGGAGGAAATTATATGATACAAGGAGGTGTTGGAGGTGGAAATACTATCACAGGTCTGATATATGAGGCTGAAGTTGATTTAGTAAATTTCTTGAATAGCCAAAAAGGTTATGTTGTTAAAGATATGGATATTTTTTACAATGAAGAACTTGTGGGTAATGTCTTTAAAAAACATGGACTGTATAAATTTTTAACAAAAAAAGGAATTGATTGGAAGAGACATATATCAAAAAGACTTTTACCAGATAATTGTATTTATGTCATTGTGGACAATACAATTAATATTATTGAAGTTAAATTTCAGAAAGTTACGGGAAGTGTCGATGAAAAATTACAAACTTGTGATTTTAAGAAAAAACAATATATGAAATTGTTCTCAGAACTCAACTATAAGGTGGAATATATGTATATTCTATCTGATTGGTTTAGGAAAGAATGTTATAAAGATGTTCGTGATTATATTATAAGTGTTGGTTGTTCTTATTATTATAACTACATACCATTACATGAATTAGGTCTACCAGTACCTCCTATTGATTAAAATGATTAAGCCATATTATAAATCTTCAAATCGCGATTTTACGCTACTTCATGGCGATTGCTTTCAACTGCTTAAAGAATTTGACTTTAAGTTTAGTTGTATCTTTGCCGATCCTCCTTATTTCCTATCGAATGATGGCATAAGTGTACAGTCAGGTAAGATTGTGAGTGTGAATAAAGGAGATTGGGATAAGGGAAAGTCGCATCAGGAAATGATGAATTTCAATATGGAATGGCTTAGTCTATGTCGTGAAAAACTTAAAGATAACGGAACTATATGGATTTCGGGAACATACCATAATATCTTCTCCGTTGCTAATTGTCTTACCGAATTAGGTTATAAAATCCTGAATGTGGTAACATGGGCAAAGACGAATCCTCCTCCAAATATCTCATGCAGATATTTTACCTACAGCACAGAATTTGTTATTTGGGCGCGTAAAAGTGATAAGAAAGCACATTATTTTAATTATGATCTGATGAAGCAGATAAATGGCGGGAAACAAATGACAGATGTTTGGAATTTGCCTGCTATTGCTGTATGGGAGAAATCTTGCGGAAAACATCCGACACAGAAACCCTTAGCTTTACTATCGAGAATTATATTGGCATCAACTCAACAAGGTGAGTGGGTGTTGGATCCTTTCTGCGGGAGTTCAACTACCGGAATTGCGGCAAATCTATTGGGACGTCGTTTCTTGGGAATAGATCAAGAACATGATTTTGTCATGATGAGTAAAAACAGACGTGAAGAGTTGGATAATCCTCAGATTTATAGTAAATATCGTTCTAAAATTAAAGATATTCAATTGATGAGTAATACGCAATATGCGATATTCGAAGAAAATGCCGATTTAATATATGGTGATTTACCGTTTTAAACATTAAGAAAAGACTTAATTTTTATTATTTTTGCAAAGGTAAAAGTCAAAAACTATGGATTATCTTATCCATTAAATAATCAAAAACAACGAAGATAATATTAAAATAAATCATATATGGAAAAATTTCAAGTTGGTGATAAAGTGAATTTCCTTAACGCTACTGGCGGTGGAACAGTGAAGAGAATTATTGATACGAGAATGGTTGAGGTGACTATAGAAGACGGCTTCGATATTCCGGTCTTGATGAGCGACCTCGTCCTTGACTTCCGTTCGCAGCCAGACAGAAGACAGCAAGTCGTTGATAATGTTCAGAAAGAGATACAGCAGAAACAGATTATTGAGGAAAAAGAAAACGAAGCTGCGCGTAAGAGCGCGTTGCGTCGTTTCGGCCGTAATGCTGAAGAAGAAGGATTATATCTCGCTTTCGTGCCTCAGGATCAGCAGTGGCTTCTGACAGGCTTGCTCGACGTGGTCCTCATAAATCATACTGAAGCTGACGCTTTATACAGCTTCAATATCAAGGAAGAAGAAAAATATATCAACGTCGATTACGGCAGTGTTGCTCCACATTCTAAGGTCGTGATAGAGTCAATATCTCGCGAGGACATCGAATATTGGTGCGAAGGTTATATCCAGGTTCTTCTCACTCAGGAAGAAGCCGACTTTGTCTATCACCCTTTGCATGCGCCTTTCTCTTTGAGAAGCAGCCGTTTCTTCAAAGACGGTAGCTATGTCGAGTCAGGTGTTCTTGGAGAGAAAGCCGTGATGATAAAATTGTCGAGTGTCATTGCACTCAAAGGTACGGATGTCGATTTTACGAAACTTATGAAAGAAGATAATAAGAAAGTCGTTTCTAACCAGAAGTTGG
Organism: Bacteroidales bacterium; assembly: GCA_045592965.1. GTDB lineage: Bacteria > Bacteroidota > Bacteroidia > Bacteroidales > F082 > Limimorpha. Next base: position 12,591 of record JAZNVS010000024.1, read on the forward strand.
TGAAAGAGAAAGCCGCTATCGACCGCCATCAGACAGCTCCAGGAGAAGCGATAGTTGATTTACATATAGGCGAGTTGGTGGATAATATATTGGGTATGTCGAGCAACGATATTTTCAGGACGCAGATAAATTACTTCAAGAAGATGTTGGAAAGCGCCATCGCTAACGAATACGACAAGGTTACTTTCATTCATGGTGTCGGCAACGGTGTCTTGAAGAACGCCATCATCGAGGAACTGAAGAATTATGAGAATACAAGTAACAGAATGGCTTCGATAATGAAATTCGGCGTCGGAGCTATCGACGTTATGATAAAGGAAAAAGGAGTTTGACCGACTCCTTTTTTTGTCTGTATATAATTGTTAATTATTTTTAAGATAATAACATAGTATTTCCGCACTAATTCAAATAAATTCAAAATTGTTGCAAAAATATTGTTGTTATATGTTTCGAAAATGATTTAATATGTTTACCTTTGCAACACAAGGCAAGAATTAAATTTATGGCAACAAAAGAAGAAATCAAAAAATCACGAGAGTTGGTTGACGAAGCTATCGAGGTTTTGCTTAAGAGAACTGGCACCAAGAAATCAGACATCATAAGACCGGCTTTGATAAGATGGTCGATGAACAATTTAGATTTGCTTAGCGAAGAAGAATACGAATACTTTAAACCTATAATAGATTATAACAACGCGCATAAGGAGGAATGGAAATGGACACAGAGAAAAAAAAGATGCAAGAAGAATTGACAAGAGTTCTTCTCAAAAAAGCAGCATTGAAAAAAAAACATATTGCGGAATTAGCCTTAAAAATATGGGCATGGGATTATATGGATCTTTTTAGCGAAAATGAAATGGAACGGTATAAAAGCATCATTTTATGACAAAAACGAATCAAAACCACATATTTATTGATACCAATATTATAATAGGAGCTTACTTGAAAAATAAAGAATACGAAGATGAAAAACGCTGTTGGGATTATCTTACATCATTAGTTGGCAAGAAAATTTACGTTTCTTCATTGAGTATAGCTCAGTTCGTATCGACGTTTCAATATCACAAGATTAACAAAATGTTAATCAGAGATTACGTAAGAAATATTCTTACAAAAGTAAATATTATTGATTTTACGAAAGATGATATTAAACGATCATTATTAGTAAAAGAGAATGATCTTGAAGATAACATTCAGTATGTACTCGCAAACAAATTAAAATGTGGAATTTTCTTCACTCAAAACACAAAAGATTACAATACATATATCAATATTGCAGTTTATACTGCTAAAGAACATAGAACAATAAAACAATATTAACAATTATTTTGTTATAATTTTACAAAAAGACTTATCTTTGTGTATAATTAAAAAATAATCATTATGACTATCGACGAATCTAAAATAAGAGAAGCTTTTGAAGAAAAGAACTGGACAGAAATCAAATCGCAGGACTCCTGGTCAGTGTTTAAAATAATGTCAGAATTTGTCACAGGTTATGAAACTCTTTCTAAGATAGGGCCTTGTGTCGCAATCTTCGGATCGGCTCGTACCAAACCAGACAACAAATATTATAAGATGGCGGAAGAAGCCGCTTATCTTTTAGTGAAAAAAGGATTCGGTATCATCACAGGCGGCGGTCCTGGAATTATGGAAGCTGGCAACAAAGGAGCTCACTTCGGTGGCGGAAAAAGCGTCGGTCTTAACATCGTACTGCCTCACGAACAACGTCCTAACGACTTTATCGATGCCGACAAAAACATCAATTTTGATTATTTCTATGTAAGAAAGACGATGTTCATGCGCTACGCTCAAGGTTACATCGCTTTCCCTGGCGGATTCGGAACACTCGACGAACTTTCAGAAGCCATCACGCTGATACAGACAAATAAACTCATTTCTTTCCCAATCATCATGGTTGGAAAAGAATATTGGGAACCTCTCAACGACTGGTTTAAAAACTCCTTGCTCAAAGAAGGAATGGTAAGCGAAGAGGACTTCAAGATCTTCCATATCGTTGATACAGTGGAAGAAGCTGTAGCAATAATTGAAGAATTCTATCATAAATACGCCTTGAAACCAAACTTTTAATTAAAGCATAATTCATAATGCATAATGCATAATTAAATTAATAAGTTGATTATGCATATGAATAGCTAATTATGAATTATAAATTATGAATTACTACTGATGCGATAAAATTCGCCAAGTAGTAGTTAAATTATTAAATATAAATTAATTACAAGCGTTCTTTGATTTTTTGATTTGAAATTGTTGATGGTAACTTTGCAGTCAAAACCTCAAAGTTATGCAT
>JAZNVS010000025.1:0-2261 GCA_045592965.1 Bacteroidales bacterium
CGGTAGCGTGCAAGGGTACGGTGAGTCACGCCAAGCAGTTTGCTCAGGTCGTAGTTATCCAGCAATGTGTCGCCATCGAGACACTCCTTCATCTTGTTCTGTCGCTCCAGCATCTTCTCAATCTTATCGAAGCGTTCCATCAGTTGGATGAACATCTTGTGGGCGGTTTCACTATTTATTTGTAACATTGTATAATCTGTTTAAGTGTAAATAATCGGGTTACTACACCGTGTTGCGCAACAGGTTATACTTATTAAATGGCATCCTGCGTGCCAATGACATGAAAAGACACAAAAAGACACCGATACATCATTGTGTATCAGTGAAATAAAAATTTTCAGCGTAAAAATTGAGGATTTTTAGAGTATTGCAAAATGCAACACTTTTTCGCAACCTGCTATTGCAAAATGCAAGAGTTGCGATAGATGATGCGTGTTATCCCGTTGGAGAATAAGGTGGTTTTATGAACGCTCCAACGACTTGGACTAAGGTCATCGAATACGGGAGTTCCCTTACCTGCAATGATTGGCAGGATATAGACAACCATCTCATCAATGAGATTGTAACGGGATAGTCCTCGCAGAAGCCCTATGCTATCCTTGTCGGATATTTCTCGATAAGCAGGTCGAGCATGGCAGAGAACTTGTCGTGGTCCTCGGCATTGTCGATATACTTGAGTAAATAGATGAAAAAGCCCCGCACGGACTCTGATGCGGGGGGATGTCAAGAGAAAGTGTCATTAACTGTATCACGTACAAGAAAGACGTGAGTCCTTTTTTTATTCAGTTTTGCCTTTGTTCTTAATCTCTGTTATCATCTCGATAAACTCTTCTATTACCATCTCTTGCTTTTCAGGTTCACAACTGTTTATATAGTCAATATCTCTTTTCTAAATCGTTCGAGGCCTTCATTGACAAATTTTCTCATGCGTTCACGCACTTCAGGGGTGAGGTGGGTGCTGACATATTCTAAAGCTTCATTGAACTTAGCTTTCTCTCCTCATTTCTGGAACCTACATATTTGTATAGTCTCTCTTCCATTTCCGATAGTTTGTCCATGCTATATTTTCGTTTTACTGTATTTCGTTTATTGCATTTGCGGTGTTACGGCAAAGTTACGTACAAATTGTTTTAGAATGCGGTACAAATGTCAACTTTTTTGTCTGATTTGAATAAAAACTCGTATATTTGCGGCCTGAATAGGCGTAAAGGGAAAAACGATTAAAAGAATAGAACTATGAAACCCCTTAATACTATCAACTTTGTGAATCAGAATCCATCGTTCATTATCAACTTAATTGATAGAGACGATGGAAAAAAGAAGAAACAAGGGTTGGAGACGATTCCAACAAGACCGTGTATTTAAGGCACGGATGCTGAAGTTCTCATGCTACGACTATGCGATTTTCGACGAGGCGGGTCGCCGCATCGATAATCCTCATTGGTTCGAAATTGCCCGTCAACGGTGGGCAAAGAAGTATAAGGATAGCAGCACTCCGTGTAGTTGCTGGCTTTGCCGAGGCGAAAAGTATAACCGCTTGCAAGCAAAAAAGGAAACTGAACGTGTTTTAATTGAATCGTTTGAGTAAGATGTTAAACTCTTGAAGTCGTATTGTCGACTTCAAGAGGTGTTTTGTTGTAGGTCTCAAACGAACAGTGTTCCTTTCTTTTTTATCGATATAGAAGCACGGTTCGGTTCGGGAGTTTTTAATAATTATAATTATCCCTTCTAATATGTGGTTTAAAAGAACTTATATTTTACAAAGCATCAATGAGTCTTTGAAATTGTATGGTTTCTACAGGTTGTCCCTCAAAAAAATCCACTCTTAATTTTCTATTCTTTAAAAAGCATTTTGAATATGGAAGACCATGAAAATCAAATCTGCAATATAAGTGGGGTATTGGAAAATGATTATCACCATCTTCATTGATGTCTATGATATTGTAATAAGGAATCAATCCAATATAATCTACATTTACAACAAACTCGTTACTAAAGGGATTGTCGCTTTCCTTCAATTCTCGCCACAATCGATTTTCTTTATTGACAGCAACTCTTGCACCTATATAAGGCATAGGCAAAAATTCGATACCTTCATTTGTTATATCATAGAACCAACACTCGAACCAGCTAGAAAATCCATCTTCATTCTTTTCTTCTTCAGGATATGCTTGTTCATCTGTAGAGTGGATTAATGAAATTCGATCCATGTATAAAGAAATTTCAGAATACGTCATTTCAAAACCAACGCCAGCTCCTCT
>JAZNVS010000026.1:0-2177 GCA_045592965.1 Bacteroidales bacterium
TGAAATCGTTTTTGTAAACAAGAAGACTTTTTTATTAATGATGATTTGCCATTTCCATCTCATTAAAGTTTTTTCGTTAGGTTCGGGAAGAGAAATTGTTATTGTTTGATTTATTCTGGGATTTTTATAAACGACATATACGTCTCGTCCAGTGAAAAACTCTGAAGTTATATATCCCTCGCTTTTCAAAAAATCAAAAGCCCTACATATTTCTATAAAGGTACAGAATCCAGACGATAGATTACGCTCTTTTATTTCCATATAATTATTCTTATTTGAATGTTATAAAGATTTTATCACTTCCTGTAAGACCTTCTTGCTTTGCTTCCATTCATTCATTGTCTGAGGGTCTTGAGTTTCTATATCATAAACTAACTTATTTAAATTCCATATTTTACTTTGAGATTTCATGAAATTCAACATATAGTTGAATTGAAGATCTTCATCATTATTTATTTCTAATTGACCTGTTCTTTTGATATATTCATAATTATTCTCTTCCGTAATATAATTATCAAAACCAAGTGAGCCTAAAAAATCATCCCATATACAAATATCTGTCATTATAGAACGAACACTGTATAATCCTCTTTTTTTATCATAATCTATCAATGTTGAACTGCTTAACCAATCACCGATGTAACCTATATCTTTGTCAAAAAATCTCCTACGTTTGCTGTTCCAATATATAATACATAAAAAAATATTGATTCGATAATATAAATATAGGCAGGTTCTATTTATTAACTTTTTATCCTTAATCGTGGGCAGAACCGTATTATTTATTTGTATGTTATTTTCCATGTTGTTTCCTTTCATTTCCCGTCCTGCAAAGTTTATAATTTTATTTCAATAATCCAAACTTTTTTAAATATTTTTTATAAAATTGGAGGGAGGTAAATCATTGATTATTAAGTAATTGAATTTTTAAACCAAGGCTTTTGAACTAAAGCTTTTGAACTAAGGCTATTGAACTTTATCTCATAGTTCATAGTTCAAAGTTCAAAGTTCAAAGCTCCTCTCAGATATCTTCTGTGCCAATCTGTGAAATCTGCAGTTCCTTTTTCTTTCCCACAAATTCCACTGATGTTCACTGATTTCTCAGTTTCTAAGACTCTAAAAAACCGTTGACCGTTGACATTCAAACCAACTTTCAATTTTCAATTTTCAATTTGTCAGACGCATCAATGTTTGTTTATTTTTTTCGGTATCATTGATACGTCTCTACATTAACTTTCAATTTTCAATTTTCAATTTTCAACTTTCAATTCTATTTAACCCACTTTCCTTCTTCAACTTTCAACTTTCCATTTTCAATTTTCAACTTCCAGATGTATGTTCCCGAACTCCATTTCGAGGCGTCTATGATTGTGACTTCATCTGTAATTATTTGTTGATGAATTATTCTACCTTGCATATCATAGACTTGCAATGTAGCGTTGCGCAAGCCGGTTCTTATATTCAAAACATCACCGCCCGGATTAGGATAAGCGACAGCGAGATGCAGGTTATTAGCGTGAGCTTCTTCGATGTTGTCAAAACCAAAGGCTGAGGCGGGGAATTTGGTCATAAGACTGTAATCTTCAAATATGTCAAGTGAGCCTGATCCATGAACAATAATTACCCCTCCGTCTTTCGTTCTTAAAACGTCATATGCAACTTCTTTCATCCCATTATCGATACCATAATAAAAGGTCGATATAGTATCAAAATTATTGTTAAGATGCTCTATTACAATCCATGAATCTAAATTATCTGATAAACCTTGATACAATTCATATACATAGCACAAAGAATTATCGTCAATCAAATCTACAGCCGATCTGCATGGTTGATCCCATTCGTCAGTTTTCCTGTGAATATAATTTATATTATCGATCCAGTTCGATTCTGCATCTATATCATCATCTAATTCATATAAGCAACAATCTTCATCACCGGAAGGATTGTCAGGACTTCTCATTTGTGACGAAAGATATGTGGTGTTGTGATTACTACGACAAACACTGAAATCTCCTATGGTTTCACCATGATATGGATTGTTAAATTTTACATACCTTGTCCTCAACAAATTAAAGTCTTTGTCATAATACATAGCACGTCCCGCACCTAGATATGAGTTGTTAGGAGCACCGTCTCCCTTTACATAAAAGATGTAACCGTAATCCGTTGAGACA
>JAZNVS010000027.1:0-38610 GCA_045592965.1 Bacteroidales bacterium
ATCATTATGGGAGCCAATATGGGAGGCAAGACAATAGTTCTCAAGACTTTGGCTATGAGTCAATATCTGATGCAATTTGGTTTCGGCATACCGGCAGACTCAGCTGAGATGATGATTTACGACGAGATGTTCTGTCTCACCACCGATGATCAATCCTTGAACAAAGGACTATCTTCATTCGCGGCAGAGATGAAAAACATCGACGCAGTCATCAAAGCGTCGCACGACGACAAGAAAATCCTCGCTCTCATCGACGAGCCGGCACGCAGCACAAATCCAACTGAAGGCACAGCCTTAGTCTCGTCCTTAGTGAAGCTGCTACAAGACAAAGACATGAGCCTTATCATCGTGACGCATTATAACATAAAGACATACAACAACAAATGTCTTCGTGTGAAAGGACTTGAAAACGGCAAGATGAACTATGAGTTAGTCGAGACCCATGAAGGCGAGGTACCGCACGAAGCACTCAACATAGCAGAAAGTCTCGGCGTCACCCCGCAATGGATTCAGATGGCGAAAGAGATTTTGGAAGAGGGGAGATGATAATATCATATCTCGTCCGTAACTCATTTATAAGATGAAACTTAAACGTGAAATTTATAGAAGTCCCTTAAGATGTCCTCAGAAATCTTTGTAGTCTTTCCTGATAAGAACGTTTATACATTCTTTTGCATTTATCGTCTAAGAACGAATGTTCAATAAGTTCATATACACGATTATTTTCTTTGGAAAACATCTCGACAATGGCATTCATCTTTTTAGGTAAAACGCCTATTCTGTTTCCAAAAGTGATAAAATCTTCTTTGCAAGGATGCGATGAATTAGAGTAAATTTCTGAATATTCTTCTGTTGGGATTAAACCGTCTTGTAAGGCGAAGTCGCCGTCATTGATGTGCAACGATGTATTAATCAGATCGTATGCTGGAGTCATAATATAATCGCCGTTGGGAGTTTGCTGCAAAGAGAAGTTCTTCAGATGAGCATCGCCATTGGCGAAGATGTAGTTGAATATCACGAGACTAAAAAAACGATCCATCTCAATCTGCCAAGCTGCAACATTGTTTCTGATAAGTCGTGCGGCATCTTCATAACTACCGCTATATTTAAAATCCTTTCCGTGGGTGCGGTTTGTCTTTCCTGCTATAGACGAAAAATCTTCTTGCATTATTTTGTTTCCATCCTTATCATAATCAAAGCGTTTTGTGATATACGCCATTTCTCCGTTCCTGAAAAAAATTATTCCATTCTCAGCGGTCTTTATCTTATAAACCTGACTTGCGATTTGCATGGTGAGATGTTCGTTGGCAGGTATAAACTCTCTGAAACGCAGATATTTGTAATTGGGTGCGGGTTTTATGATGTATCTGCCATGACATCCTTCTGGTGTTATGATGATTTTCTTTTTGGAAATGACAGCAGAGATTTTCTCCTGAACACCTGAGATTGAAATTCTGTTTATTGAATTGATAAAGTCGTTGCCATCACTGCTGTAGTCGAAATCTAAGATATGACTGACATTAACTCCATCAAAAAGATATTTGATGCAAGAAGGGCTATAATGTGAAAAACCATTAGCCAAAGTTCCAGGACAGACATCTATTTTAATCATAACTCTCTGATTGTTATTGAACCTATTGTATCGAATTTTGCTGTCGCCATCAGGAGTCCGAAATCATCGTCTTCATCAATCTTCAGGCTTGAGCATTGTGAGGCCTTGTTGGCACCTTCCGAAAGCATATTATAGAAGAAAGGAAAGAAAATATCAGATATATATTCTTTGCGGCTTTTAGGAAATGATAGTGCAATGGCACTATATTTTTTGTCGATGAAATACATGTCATCGTATGTGAAGATATATCTGCAGTCGTCGGTCTCGGTAAGATAACCAGCGAGTATGTTGTTTGAATAGACCTCAGCTTTTCTCATACGTTAAGTTCCTTTACTTTCATAATAATTTCTAATCCTAAGATATCAGCTATCTTACTCAGCGTTGACATTGAAGGATTTCCCTTGCCTGACTCTATGCTTTTGATTATCCGCACGCTCAACCCTGTGTATTCCGCCAAGTCGTGTTGTGTGAGGCCAAGTATCGAGCGACGTTCCTTTATGATATTATAAAAACTCATTGGTGCAATTAATTTCACTTTTGTGCAAAGATATAAAATATTCTGTAAAAACAACAATATTATGTGCAAAATGTTGCACCTTTATTTTAATAAATATTTATCGCATCAGTAGTAATGTACAATGTATAATGTATAATCGCTATTGGTGATACGTATATGAAAGTTAAAAAGCCTTGGTTTAAGGTTCTCGGTTTTCCAGTTTTAAAAAAATCAGTTGACAGTTGTCAGTTGTCCGTTGACTTTTCTTATCTTTGCATAATCATTAAAAAATAAGAAAATATGTTAAAAAGAATTACATTATTATTATTGACGGTGCTTTTGATGCCATCGATGATGCTTGAAGCACAATCTAAATTTATCCGTAAGAAAGCGGACAGAAGTGTTGTAACTAAAGAAGATAGCAGAGAACTCATTGAAACGGTCTTGTTGACAGAAGATTTTTCTAATTTCACGGCAGGCAGTGAAGAAACTCCTGACGGTACACGTCTCGATGACGCAGATGGCTATATAGATGACTCTTATTTCAACAGTCCAGGATGGAGCGGACTCGAAGTTTATCAAGCGGGAGGCTGCGCCTACATCACATTCAGCGAAGAATATGGCGAAACCGGAATGATTATCACTCCGCTTCTCAACACCGAAGGCGCTGTCTACATCAGATGCCGCATGCGCAGCGAAAGCCCTTACGGTGATTATGTAGGATATAATATATGTAACGAATATTTCGAACCTATGGATTCAAACAATGCAGAAATAAGTAACGAATGGACTGAAGTTTCATGGTTTACATCTGCCGGACTTGAAAATTCGTACATATACATATATTCGTATGAATCGAATGTGTTTATCGATGATATTGAAATCAGCGCTTGTTCTTTGTCGACTCCGACCTTTACAGAAGAGACTAACATAACAGACAATAGTTTTACCGCTAACTGGGAATCTGTTGATGAGGCTGATTCATATATCTTCAGATTGTATGCACAACATACCGCTGCTGCCGACGAGATATATTACTACGCCGATAACGACTTCAGCGATGTGATCTCGGAAGGTACCATCGAATCTCCAGAAGTCGTAGCAGAAATGGCGATGGATTATAACAACTGGTACATCTATATGCCGGCACTTATCAACGGGTCTATCGGTGTCACGGGACAGTATTCTGTCTATAACCAATATGGATTAATGCAGTCGCCAGTATTGGATCTTACATCAGGCGACGGCAACGCAGTGGTTTCGTTTACTGCTTACGGACCTTCAATGGACGAGCTTTCAATATCATTATTCTCAAACGCGGATGGTTATTACGATATAGCTTCAAATAAAACAGTCGCATTAGAAGGAGAAGGATGGAATGAATATACAGTAGAGCTCAGCGGCGGAATGGAAGATTCTTATATTGAGATAAAATACCTCGGTTCGGGATACGTTTATTTCGACAATCTCAAACTTTCTCAAAACATCAGCGAAGGTGAGGTTAAAGTTAACAACATACAAACCGACGAGATTGAAACCGCAAGTATAGATGTCGTTGTAGATGAAAAATATGCAGACGATATTTTATTCTATCAGTTGCAAGCTGTGAAATATGTCTGGGCTACCGATGAATATACCGGTGAGGAATATATCGTAGGCGAGATTCTCAGTGAGTTGACAGAAGTACGTTATGCACCTACAAACGGGTTAGGTGTAAACGATGTTGACATGATGTCAGAAGAGTTCGCATATTTCAACGACGGACATCTTAACATATACAATCCTAATAACTTGGCAGTATTCGTATACAATATCAATGGAGTTTGTGTTTATAGTTCAAACGACAACGGTACCGCAAGAAGATATTTCAACGACGGAATATATATCGTCAAGATAGGAGAAAAAACTATGAAGATTATCAACAAATAATCTCCACTTACATACGACATAGGAAGAGAACGGCAGAGGAATGTCGTTCTCTTTTTCTATAGTGGACTTCTATAAATTGCTTTGCATGTGATTTATGAATTTTTATTGAGAAGATTTTTGTTTTTCTCGAAAGAGTATAGCGAGCTATGTGATTGAAAGAAAGACAAAAAAGTTCCTATGAAAAGTTGCGTTTAAGCAAGTGAAGAACAATGCTCACCATCATCAGTGCAGATATGTCTTCACTTTTTCTAACGTGCTATTAATAGAACTTCCGTTAAACAATAATCATTATATTTGCACAACTTTAAAATAGAATCTTATGAGAAAGTTATTGCTGTTTATTATCGTTTGTTCTTTTCTGTCATCGTTTTATTCTTGTAAAAAGAATCATATTACAGTCAACAACGGCATCACCGTAAATCTGAATCATAATGAAACGCACTGGATTGATGCTACTTCGGATTATGAAATCTCTTATTGTTCAGACAACCGATATTGCGCGGAAGTGTCTGACGATGGCGTGATTACGGCTAATTACGTCGGCTCGGCAGAGATAACTTTATCTAATGGAAAAGATGGGGCTTCTATAAGAGTCAATGTGTTGCCTCTCAGCAACTATTATCAAGAACCAGATATTTATTTCGGCGAAAGCAGGGAAAGTGTTGATGCTAAATATGCTTCTGAAGATTACAATCCCACGACTGATGATGTGGTTCTTTATCCTTACAAGTCGGATGTGACAGATTATATGTATGTGTATTATGAAGATGATAAAGTCGTGGCGTACGAGATTCTGGTAATAGCAGATGACATTAGCTTGGTTGAAGAATTTATATCTGAACGATATAGATATTTAGGAGAAATCTACGGACTCCCAGTATATATCAACACGCTAGCCCTTTCAGATGCGACGATGTCGGTGTCGTACAGACACTACGATTCAGAACGTGTCATTGTAAGATATTACACATACGATTGGGTGAGAAAATGATTATCAGTTGAAGAAGATAAGACTTTCTTGAAACTTTAAAAGTCTTAAAACGTTTTAACATAAAGAGTATTTTCTATATGTTAAGACGTTTTTTTATATTTATAACTATAATAATATCCACGCATATTCTCAACGCTGACGAGAAGAAGCTTTCAATCGGTGTCACCGACAGTCCGCCTTTTATCATTATCGACAACGATAAAATCAGCGGTCTGACAATCGACTTATGGAACAGCATCTCAGATTCGCTAAATATCGATTATGATTTCGTAATAGCTGATAACGATAAAGTTATGGCGAATGTCACAGAAGGAGAAATCAATATTTCTATAGCTCCTATGATGGTTTCTTCTGCGTTTGGAAGCAGCACTTTTTTCACGCAGCCGTTTTACATCTCCAATATCTGTGTTGCCGTTGAAGATCATCACGAGTCGGGATTCGTCACTGTGGTAAAAAACCTGTTTTCTCTTTCTTTCTTAAAAACTATTGGATTGCTGATGTTAATAAATTTTAGCATCGGAACATTGATATGGCTCGCTGAGAGGAATGATAATCCGGCATTCTCAAAAAAAATTAACGGCATAATCGACGGATTCTGGTGGGCGTGGGTGACGATGACAACTGTCGGTTATGGCGACAAATCGCCGCAAAGTAAAAACGGTAAGATACTCGCAACTATATGGATGCTCATCGCGATACTCATCATCAGCGGCTTCACCGCGACAATCTCTTCCGAACTTACGACTCATCGACTTCAGAACAACATCACCAATATTCATGACCTGCACAAGTTGAAAGTCGGCAGCGTCGAGGGTAGGAGCAGCGATGTTTATCTCAATTACAAACATATAAAAACACGACAGTTTTCAACTGTTGAAGCAGGAGTGGAGGCTTTGAAGAAAGGAGAAATCGACGCTTTCGTTGATGACGGTGCAACATTGAATTATTATTTCAATAAAAAAAACAAGATGCTTTCCGACAAGATAAAACTCATAGAGCTGCCAAACAACAAAGAGTATTATTGTTTCATGTCGTCAGACCCGTTTTTAGTTAACAAGATAAATCCTTATCTTCTTGCTTTCTTAGAGTCGGAACAATGGAGCAGATTGTTGAGAAAATACGGACTTGATGATTAATTGACAATTTACAATTCACAAGTGACAATTTATGTATGATGATTATGTTAAAAAAAATCTGTTGTCAGTTGTCTGTAGTCTGTTGACTTTTCTTATCTTTGCCGACAATCAAAATGCAGTAATTATAGAAGATAAAAAAAATTAATATATTATAAACAGAGCTTAGTGCTCTTGTTCTCTACTCATAAAATCTGGTAAATTTTAAAGCAAAGAGAATAAGAGGTCAAGTTGTTTTACGTCAAACGGCGTGAATTGATCGTGCTTATTTAGTTGCTGAGGTTTTACCAGAACCCTATGAGTCTAAATGAGTAATTGAAGCTATTCACGCTTTTTCATTACTTGAGAAAAGAGTTTGAGCGTAAAACTGAATCTCGTGGACAGCAAAAAACAATATCAAGAAAATCTACATATCGGCAGATTGATAAAAAGTGAGTTGATACGGCAAGGAAGAAGCATAACCTGGCTATCTACACAAATTAATTGTACAAGAGAGAATTTATACAAAGTCTTTCGTCGTTCATGGATTTACACCGACTTACTTTTCGAGATAAGTAAAGCCTTAAACCATGATTTTTTCAAAGATTACTCAGAATATTTAAAAAATACAAAAACTCAATAAAGCAGAGACTCTAAACACTCTGCTTTTTTTATTCACAACTCTACAACCTCAAAACTTTACATCATCTTATCTTTAATCTGTTAACAAAAAAGACAATATTTTATTACAAATATTCTAATATATCATTACCAATAGTTACACTTAATTTGTTTATTGATAGTGTAATTGGAATATTTTTGAAAAAAATAACTTTATAATAAAGTTGAAGAAAATTTATATATCAAAACCATAAAATGGTATAAGATAGTCTTATAATTTAATTAGTTAAGAAACATATAAACATTTTTACAAGAAAATATGGCAGTTATAACATGTCCTAAATGTGGTGGCAAAGTATCCGATAAAGTTTCATCTTGTCATCATTGTGGGTCCGCGATTAATGAATCGTTAACATCGGATTTAACTAGTGGCAATGTAGAACAAAATACTCTATCAAAAAAACGATGCCCAGAATGTGGAGAGTTGGTCTCTGACAAACTTAATTCATGCCCTCATTGTGGTTGTCCATTTGAAGAGGCTTCTGCTTTGAATGTTGATTCTCATTTGTTTGAAACACATAAGTTTAGTGAATTAACGTGTCCTAATTGCGGTGCTCCTTTATCAAAAAGTAATATATCGGCTAATGGTTGGACATTTTGCCATAGTTGTAACAAAGATGTAATGATATCTTCGGATGTTGATTTATATTCACCAGAAAGAATCAAGAAAATATTTGTTAAAAAAGATTCAAAAGATATTTTTTATTGTAATTGTATAAAAGAATTGTGTGAATATTCTTGTGAAGATATTTTTAGAGAAATGAAAAATATGGAAGTCAAAACAATATATGTCTGGGTACGAAAATGGCAAGATAAATATTTTAGTTTGAGCGAATATGGTGAGAATTTTTTTCCGTATTTGAAATCTGCAAGTGAAAGATGGTCGTATAATAAAAATAAAGCTCAAACTCAGACTAACGTTGTTTCTTCTGATGTGTTTGAACATTATTACTCTGATGTGTATATGATGGACTTTAATGGTGAATATATGCGTAGTCAATTGGATATTGTTCCCCGTGATATTTCTAAACAGGAATATAGCTATCACAGTGCTAAATACCCTGATATACCTGAGTCTGGTGAGTATTTTTGCGTTCCAATATATGAATGCTCTTTTGAATATAAAGGTGAAACATATCATTTTAAAGGCGCTGGCAGTGGTGATATTGTTACTTACCTTGTTCCAAAAAGAAAAAAAGATCATTATTCTTTTTGCTACTTTTTGATACGAATAATTTTACAAGTTTCAGTTCTGTTATTTGTGGTATATGAAGTTGTGTATGCTTTTATAAATAATCGTAGTGGCATATTTGCTGCTTTATTAGCATTGATAATATTTGGAGCTGTTGGGGTCGGTATTTGCTTTTTATTAGATCTTATTGGTGTTTATATAGATAGACTACTATCTGCTAAAGAGGAGAAAAAAATTAGTAAAAGGATGCGTTGTGATGCAAAAGAATATTTAGGGATTAAGCTAATGTAAATATGTATTAAGTTTTGTAAATTAATGTATTTAAGTTATGGCAATTATTTTATGTAGTGAATGCGGTGGTAAACTTTCTGATACAGCAATGTTTTGTCCACATTGTGGAATTCCAACACAGCAATTATCAAAACTTCCTAATACAACCCAACATCAGGAAAAGCAAGAAGATTCACATGAAATTGGTATTGAAACATCAAGTTTAAGATGTCCTAATTGTGGTGGTGTATTACAATCTAAAGACATGATTGGTCTTGGATTGGCACGATGTCCTTCGTGCAATCAAGAAGTATTGATATCGGATACAAACAATAAAGACCAAATTAATGAAAAAATATATCCTTTTGGAGCTTCTAAAGAAATTTTTCACAAAAAGTGCATGGAAATTTTGATGAGTAAATGTCCAGCGGATATTTACAGTGAAATGAGTAATATAGAAGTTAAACAGAAATATATCTGGACAAGAGAATTTGCTAACAGCGATAAAGAACGTGAATTTTATCCATTAAATGAATATGGATTGGAGTTTTTTGAAAAGTTTGGTCATGAAACATTATCAGTTGAAGAATGTGAAAAGTGGTGGCCTAGTAACAAAATGCAAGATCTTAGTATAGAAATAATACAAGACAAGGATCTATTGCCAAAACAGATTACAAACTCAGAATGTAAATATAAATACAATAAAAGTAAAAATACTTGTTACAAACAAAAATGTAACAGTACAAACAATTATTATTGTTTTCCAATATATGAAGAGAGTTTTGAATATAAAGGTGAAACTTTTCGGTTTCAAGGTGTTGGCAATGATAATATCTCTGAGATTATCAATATTCCAGAACTACCTATAGATAAAGAATTAATCACTCAACCAGAATACAATTATGGGAATGGGTATTTGGATTTGGTAGTTGCGATTGTAATATTGGCTATGATGGTTTATGATGGAGTATGTCGTATTACTGAGTACGGAATTGCTCATATTATATGTGGAACTATATGGTATACGTTTTGGGCGGCAATCATCATTATTATCCTGTATAATATAATATCACGAATTAAACTTGATTATCCTTTTAGGATAATTGAATATTTATTAGTAAGAAGAATAAACAAAAAGAAACGTGAAAAGTTCTTTGAAAATTACAATAAAACGCAGTCAAGAAAGCAAAGTGATGCAAAAAATGTCTTAGGTATTGATATTTCAATCCCAAAACTACCAGAGTATCCAATTCCTCGAATTAAAGATATGTGTGGTTATTGGTTCTTTAATTTATTTGAGTAATTTATATATAATTAACAGAATTGATAATGTAACTTAGAAATGCGTTTCTTGCTAAGTCTGATGTTGCTAATGAATTATAATTTCAACGACGATAATAATGCAAGTCAAGTCTCTACGCTTTTCTTATTGTAAATTGTAAAACTTAACAAAGCCGATTTTGAGAGATTTATAGGCACTTAATATATTATGGCAATTACTATGTGTCCCGAATGTGGTGGCAAAGTCTCTGACAAAGCCTCATCTTGCGTTCATTGTGGATTTATAATAAAAAAAGCACCAGGCCCATTTCATCAAGCACAGACAGTGTCGTCTGAAAATGAAATTAAGGCATATACTTTAAAATGTCCATATTGTGGTATTGCTTTACAATCAAATAATGTTAATGAAAATGGTTGGATGCAATGTCCTTCTTGTCAACAAGAAATATTGTTGTCAAATATATATGCTGATGTACCTATAGAAAAAATATATCCACATGAGGCGTCTTCAAATGAATTATTCCATGAAAAGTGTATGTATAGACTGATTGATAAAGGACCTGAAGATGTCTTTAAAGAAATAAGCAATATTGAAATCAAACACAAATATATTTGGATTAAAGAGTTTGGAAGAGAAAATAGTGAATTCTTTCCAATGAGTAATTTTGGTATCAATCTTTTTAAATCATTTGAATATAAGGCAATTCCTCATTCTGATTTTTTTTCTATGTGGTATATGGAGAAATTGAAGAATTATGATAGTAGTATTATATATAGCGATGATATAGATTCAAAAGGTTTTTCAGCATCAGAATGTCGAAAGTATTATAGATCCACTACAGGTAATAATAAAGAAGAAACAGATAATTATTACTGTATGCCCATATACGAAGAAACTTTTGAGTATAAAAGTAAGAAATATTGTATCTATGGAATGGGCGATTTCGGAGGAGTTAGATATAAATTAAATGACGAAAAAATACCAGAACTAAGTATATATCTACCGTCATATCTGTATATTTTAGATTTTATATATGAATTCAAACCAACCACTGTTATTTTGTTATTAGCATGGGTCGCTTTATTTGTGTTTCTTACATGTGATGGTCAATTGTGGTGGTTGATATTTATCATTCCAATTTCTATTATATCATTTTTTCTTGTAAAGTTTGGATTACTCATTGATAGATCTATATCTGATTCTATAAACAATACAATGACTTCAAAAGAACTAAAGATAAGATCTAAGATGAAAAATAAAAAACGAAAAGATGCCATAGACAATGGATTTCTTAGAAAATAGTGAAATACAAATTAACAATAAAATAATTTAACATTATGGGATTATTTACAAATAAAAAAAGTGCGAGCAAACCTTGGAGCAGTGTCCTTAAAAATCTATCTCTTGGTGGAGAAATGATTTGGCTACACCCTGATGAAGATTTTAATATTAATTCAACACTTATTGTTCAACCTGGAGAAGAAGCCATATTCGTTAAAAGCGGACATGTTGAGCAAGTATTTACAAATGGTACATATACTCTTAAAACAGAGAATTATCCATTTATATCACATCTTATTAACAAGTTTTCTGACAATACGAGTAGATTTA
Organism: Bacteroidales bacterium; assembly: GCA_045592965.1. Lineage (GTDB taxonomy): Bacteria > Bacteroidota > Bacteroidia > Bacteroidales > F082 > Limimorpha. The sequence continues at coordinate 11,177 of JAZNVS010000027.1, forward strand.
ACTGTCGAGTGTTTTTTGTGCGTGTTGCATCAAGTATGGAATTGTTGTGGGGTACGGATAGTCCAATTCAAGTAAGAGATAAATTTCTTGGCATTCAAACAGATTTACGAGCAAGAGGTTCTTACAAAGTACAAGTTAATAATGCGTCTTTGTTCCTAACTAAACTTATCGGGAATGGTATAAAGTCATATTCTCCACAAGATATTAAATCCTATTTCGGCTGCGAATTTATAAGCGAAATTAAGAGTAGAATTGCTCAAATAGTCAACGAAATGAACCAAGAAATCCTTGGTATAGCAAGTCGTGCTACCGAATTCGCAAAAATAATAGAACCTTCTTTAAAAGAATCTCTCGCAGAATATGGTGTGGAACTTCTCAAATTCGTCATTTCAGGAATAGACTTTGCAGATGATGAATTACGTCGTAAGTATGACGCTATGGGCATTGATGCAAGAGGAAAGGTTATCAATGCGCAAGCTGACAAAAACGTTATGGATATATTGGGTGACAAATGGCAACAACAGCAACAATTTGACATAATGCGTAATTTCTCTATGAATAGCGGAAATGGAGTCTCATCTGCTGGGGCAGAAATAGGAGCTGGTATGGCAATGGGAGCTGCTTTCTTTGGGATGGGCAACCAAATTAATCAACAACCATCAGCACAAAATGTTTGTCCTCCGCCTATAACACAATGGTACATTTATGTCAGCGGTCAACAAATTGGTCCATTAAATATGCAACAAATCAAGGAATATATTGTATCAGGTCAACTCTCTTTAAACGATTTAGTGTGGAAAAACGGGTTTGCAGAATGGGTGTCAGCAAGTAACGTTCCTGAAATAAAGGCATTGTTTACACAACAAACTCCTCCAATACCACCTATACCTCATCAATAATAATTTAAAAAATATTAATTATGAAAAATAAAACTTCTATATTTATTCTTCTTCAGATAATCCTGGTTATTCTTAATGCTATGTTTTTTTTGTGGAAAGATAGCGATTGTAGTATTGTAACTTGGATTTCGTATGCATCAACAATGATAGCTTACGCTGTGATGGAAATGGTATTTCTTGTTCCCAGTCGTGATAATTGGCATATATCTATGTTAAACTTAGTGTATATAGCTATTACGTTTTTTGTTGTTGAACTTATTTCAGGAATAGTGTTATCAATTGTAACCGAAAATGTTACAGTGGCATTAATGTTTCAATTATCAATTATGCTCATATTTTGTGTTTGGGGTGGAGTTCATGTGTTGGCAAGCAGAAATTCACTTCAAGCATTGAAAGAAAGGGAACAAAATATTGAATATACCAAAATCATTGACAAAAAATTGAGAAATATTTTATTATTAGTTAATGATGAATCGGCTGGTAAAGAATTGAAAAAACTACAAGATATAATTCAAAGTAGTCCTATTAAATCCAATAGTATAGCTCGTGAATATGAAAAGAAAGTAGTTTTAGGGATAGGTGATTTGGAAAATGCTGTTTCTAACAAATGTTGGGATGAAGTTATAAGCATCTCTCGCAACCTAAGCATATATGCAAATAGTCGCAACAATATGTTATAAGTATAGAATTCTTTGAATAATTTACAGTTAAATTTTAACACAAAATCTCGCCTGAAATCCAGACGAGATTTTCTTATTGCTCAAAGGTTACCGCTTATATTCAAGATTCATTAACAATCTTTCCGCAGATATGCTCAATGTCTAATCGCAGCATAATGGTGCTCGATGCCAAATGCTTGATTTCGTTTTCTATATAATCAATGTCGGAAGTGAATTTCTTGCAGAAGTCAATCATAATGTCGTGAGGCCATTCTTCGATGATACTTATTCTGCCAAAGACAATAACGCTCCTGATATTCAACGACCAATGTCCGTCTTTATGAAATCCTTCGTCATAAATACAAAATGAAACCTTGTCGTTCTTTTTTATCGCGTCAATCTTATGACCGCGTTTCCCGCTATGAAAATAGATTTTGTTGTCATCTTTGTTATAATAAAAATCAATCGGCAAGGCGTAAGGATAACCTTCGTCGCCAATGACCGACAATACGCCTCTCTTCTCGTTTGTAAGAAGTTCGAGACATTCTTCATTTGAAAGCTGCTGCTTTTCTCTTGTTAGTTTTCTGAACATTTATCAACACTCAACAGACTTCGTCCATTTTATGTTTTGAGCTATGAGCCTTTGCTAGTGACCCATAGCTCAATGCATAATTTTCAGTTGTCAATTTCTCAGACGTGTCAATTACATATTGTTAAAATCATTGGAGTAATTGACGTGTCTCTACAAAATTTCAGTTTCCAATTTTTAATTTTCAATTTTCAGTTTTCAATTTTCAATTTACTTCAAATAGGTGTCAAGCCAATTATAGAATCTTCTCTGCCACAAGATTCCGTTTTGTGCTTGGAGAACCCAGTGGTTTTCATCTGGGAAGTATAAAAACTCGGCAGGGATGCCTCTCAAGACTGCAGCGTTATAAGCTTGCATGCCTTGTGTGAAGCAGATTCTGTAGTCTTTAGCACCGTGGATTACCATGATAGGAGCAGTCCATTTATCGACAAACTTATGTGGTGAGTTGGCGTATGACCATTGTACTACAGGATTGTCTTTGTCCCAATAAGGTCCGCCTAAGTCCCAATTGACAAACCACATCTCTTCTGTTTCAAGATATTGCGACTCGAAATTGAACATTCCGTCGTGTGCTATCAAAGCCTTGAAACGTCCTTCGTGATGACCTGCCAACCAGAATACAGAGAAACCTCCGAAACTAGCGCCGACAGCACCAAGACGATTCTCATCGATGAATGGCTCTTTTGCCAAAGCGTCGATGGCTGAGAGATAATCCTTCATACATTGTCCGCCGTAGTCTCCGCTGATGGCTTCGTTCCATTCCTGACCGAAGCCTGGGAGGCCTCTTCTGTTAGGAGCAACGACGATATAGTCGTTAGCAGCCATCATCTGGAAGTTCCAACGATATGACCAGAACTGACTTACAGTGCTTTGTGGGCCGCCTTCGCAATAAAGAAGCGCAGGATATTGTTTGTTCTTGTCGAAATGAGGAGGATAGATAACCCAAACTAACATTCTCTTGCCGTCGGTGGTTTCAATCCAGCGTTCTTCGACATTACCCATTGTTAGCTGATTGAAGATGGCGTCGTTGACAGTGGTGAGTTGTTTTGCCTCGCCGCTTTGTGGATCGACGATGAAAAGTTCTGTCGGACGCGACATCGACTGACGAGCAGCGACTAATTTGTCGCCAGCCCATGCGATACCTATATAATTATGTTTTCCTTCTGTTATCTTTCTTATGCTGCCTGTGCTGAGACTTAAAGCGTAAATCTGGTCTGTGGCGTGACGGTCGCTGATGAAGTAAATCGATTGTCCGTCAGGAGCCCAAAGTAGGTGAGTGGCGTTCTGATCGAAACCGATGGAATAATCTTTTTTCTCGCCTGTAGTCAGATCCATGACGAAGAGACGTTGTTTGTCGGCTTCATAACCGTCGCGTTCCATGCTTTCCCAAGCGATTTTGTCGCCTTGTGGAGAAACCACAACGTTCATATCGTAACCCATCATTCCTTCGGTGAGATTCTTACATTCACCAGTTGGAATGTTATATTGGTAAATGTCGGTATTTGTTGATGTTGCATAATCTTTTCCGACTTTCTTTCTGCATGAATAAAGAATATTTTGTCCGTCCTTAGTCCATGCCACTTGTTCCATGCCGCCCCAAGGTCTTACAGGAGCTTCCCACATTTCACCTTCCATAATGTCGAGTGTGTTTTTGCCATTGTTGGAAGTGATGAATATATGTCCGAATGTGTCAACCCATTGATCCCAGTGACGATACATCAAATCGTTGTTGATTCTTCCTGAAGAGAGAGGAAGGTCAGGGTAGATGTCGGCGACTTGGTCTTTGAGTTTAACTTCTGCTGTGAAGAGCAACTGCGACTCATCAGGAGAATATTTGAATCCTGTGATGCCGCCTTTTACGAACGACATTTGTTTTCTTCCGCTGCCGTCTGGATTCATTTCCCAGACCTGCATCTCGCCGCTGTCAGCACTCATATACAAAATCTTGGAACCGTCTTTATTCCATGTAGGACTGTATTCGCTTGAAGATGATTGAGTAAGACATCTGTTATTGTTACCGTCGATGTCGATGAGGTAGATGTCGGTCTTGCTTTTGTTTTCTGGTATGATGAAGTAGGTGAGGCTGTAAACCACCGACTTGCCGTCAGGAGAGACAGCATATTCGCCGAGGCGGTTCATCGACCAAAGCACTTCCGGTGTCATGATGTCGGAAGTTAATGTTGGAGCTTGAGGCGGAGTATATGTCTCGGATTTTTTATCCGATTTATCTCCACACGATGCTAATGATAAAGCAACTAATGCCATGATAATGATGTTTTTTCTCATAATTAAATATTTTGGATTTACATTTTCGTATTTATATTTTTTATCTATTTATAAAAGAAATTCTTCGACGTTTTTGGGAGTGATAACATGAAACGCAGAATCAGGGTAAGCATCAGCAAATGATTTCGGGAATTTCACCTTTGCATTCTCATTCCATTTGAATTCGTATGCATATAATTTTCCGTCGTATTCTTCAACATAATCTATTTCCTGTTGCGACTTAGTTCTCCAGAAATATTTGTTGCTCCATTTGTCATTATATTCCGAGAATTTCATCCTTTCGGCAATCAGGAAATTCTCCCATAAAGCCTCGACGTCATTACGACTTTCGACCTGAGTGAAGTTGGAGATTATCGCATTGCGAATTCCGTTATCGTAGAAATAAACCTTTCGTGAAGTCGTAAGTTCATTGCGAAGATTACGGCTGAATGAGTTTAATCTGAAGATTATATAACATTTTTCTAATACTTGTATGTATTTTTCGATTGTTTTTGCATCAACACCGACAATCTGAGATAGTTCGTTATAAGACACTTGAGAACCAATCTGATATGCGAGAGCCTGTAATAACTTCATCAATTTGTCGGACTTTTTGATATAATCCAAAGTAAGAACATCTTTATATAGATAACTGTCGGATAATGATTTAAGTATCATTCTCTCATCACCGGGATTAGTCACGACTTCTGGGTAATATCCATACACCAATCGATGTGGAATAAGTCTTCTTTCTGTGATGAAACCATGATGTTCCACCATTTCCTGAAAAGACAATGGGAACATCTGATATTCCCATTTGCGACCTGTAAGTGGTTCCTTTGTTCTGTCGGCAAGTTCAAATGCAGAACTTCCTGTAACAACCAATTGTAAATCATCGATATTATCGGTGATAAGTTTTAGCTTTAACCCAATATTGTTTATACGCTGGGCTTCATCAATGACGATGATGCTTTTCTTTCCGAAAAGTAATTTCAGACGGTCTGACGTTATTTCTTCAAAAAAAGATTGTGTGTCACTGTCATCGCCGCTCAGCCACAATACTTTATCATCTGATGAGAAGATTTCCTTTAAAGAAGTTGTTTTGCCGATTTGACGGCTTCCCATCAGTATTATAGCTTTGCCTTTAAATAATCGTTCCTTAATTTTACTATCGATGATTCTCTTTATCATAAATAATGTTTTTGCAAATATAATACTTTTAGGGAATTAAATCCTGAAATTTTAAGACTTTTTAGGAATTAAATCCGTAAAAGTTTAAAAAATGTTATTGCAATACTTTTTAATCTAAAATATTCAACATTGTCAAACCATGCTCTCTTCCCACGACATAAATTTTACCAACGGAAGTCTGTTGACAGAAATCATTCATTTGTAATTCTTTTCCTAAGATAAACTGCGAGCAAATAAAAGTGTCGCCGGCTTTTATTGTAGAGTTTTCGCAATGTTCAGCGACGAACTTGTTGTCACCGAGATAACGAGCTTCGCATATTCTATTAGGAAGCCAGCCGAAACGAACTATGTCTCCGACATTAAGGTCTTTTGTCATGATAATCTCTGCATTAAAGACTTCCGATTCTGTCTTGTTTTCTTTTCTTAACATCTCGCAGAAAGAATCCCAATTCATATTGGAAGCGAATTGCGACAAGACGTTAAGCGTTCTTACCGAAACACTGTCGTATGCTCTTGTCGAATAGTTCCAGACTCTTTCCAAAGTCGTTTCGGAGATATGCTGTCGTAACTCCATCTCGATGAGAGAAGTAAGTTCTACAAAATCGGAATGAACTTTAAGTTTCTTGCCAAATTTGTTTTCTACGCGTTCACGCAAGGCGTAGATTTGTGGTATGTCGCTTTTTATTGTCATGTTTTTTTATGTCTAAAGTCGAAAGACTAATGTCTAAAGGTTTTTGTTTAAGGTTATACTTTTTCATTACAAAAATATGATTATTTTTGACAGATAAGACCATTTTCCTGTCCTATCTCAATAAAATGTGATTTTTATCACGTTTTTCTGCGATAAAATGTGATTTGTTGTAAAATATTTATATATTTGCAGAAATAAAGATAGTTATAGTATGGTATATATTGAAAGGGATATCAAGCAGAATCTGCTATCATGGAAAAATGATGTTAATAGAAAACCGTTGATTATAAGAGGTGCGCGACAGATTGGAAAGTCGTGGGCGGTGGAAGACTTCGGGAAAACTTGTTACGAACATCTGGCGGTCTTTAACTTTGACCGTAAGCGAGAACTGAAAGATGTGTTTGAGAAGACAAAAGATCCTGAACGCATAATAAAAGAATTATCGTATTTCACCAACGTACCGCTTTTGCCTGGAAAGACTCTACTTTTTTTCGATGAGATACAAGAATGCAAGGAAGCCTTGAATGCTTTAAAATACTTCTGTGAAGATGCTCCTGAATATCATATCATTGCGGCGGGTTCCCTGTTAGGTGTGGCAATAAATGAAGGAAATTACTCATTTCCAGTTGGTAAGGTTAATTTCATGCAGATGTTCCCTGTTACCTTTAAAGAGTATCTGCGTTCTGCTGATAATGCTCTATACAATCAACTGCTTGATTTTGTTGGAAATACCGATTCAATACCATCGATTCTCTTTAACAGGATTGAAGAGTTTTATCATTCATATCAGATATGTGGAGGACTGCCTTTATCGGCTCGTTCTATGATTGATAACAGCGGATTGGAAAACGTCGAGAAAATATTGGAAGAGAATCTGATGGCATACGAGATTGACTTCAGCAAACACAGCTTGCATTCTGATATTCCTAAGATTCATGCTATATGGAACTCAACACCAGAGCAATTGTCGCGAGAAAACAATAAATTTGTTTACCGTGTAGTTCGTGAAGGAGCGAGAGCTCGCGAATACGAAAATGCTCTGCAGTGGCTTGTCGATGCTGGTATGTTGTACCGCGTGAAACTGTGCGAAAAGCCAGAACTCCCTTTGAGCTTTTATGAAAATAATACGGCTTTTAAAGTCTATCTGCTTGATATAGGATTATTAAGAAAATTGTCAAAATTACCTGCAGAAATATTCGTCAGTTCCACAAATCTTTTTACAGAATTCAAAGGTGCTCTTGCGGAGAACTTTGTCTTGACATCGCTTCTCGCCCAAGGATTTGATATTCCGAATTATTGGACCTTGCAAGGAAACAAGGCTGAAGTTGACTTCCTGATTGCCAACAAGCTTGCGGTAATTCCAATTGAGGTTAAATCCGACAGACGAATCAGCGGAAAGAGTTTCGCTGAATATGACAGGAAATACAATCCTTCATTAAGGATAAGACTCTCAATGAATAACATAAAGAAAGATGGCAACCTTTTGAATCTCCCAATTTTCATGGCCGACTGGATAAAAGAGTATGTGTGATAGACGAAAGTCAAAAGTCTAATGACAAAAGAACGGTGGACGAAGTCTGTTGTCTGTTTTTTTTCTTAAATTTGCGGAAAATTAATTCATATGAAAAGATTATCATTATTCGTAATTTTAACTTTTGCTTTATTGCTGAATACTAACGCTCAGCAGCGTCTCACATACCAAATGTATCACCAAGGTTCTGACAGCGGTGACACTACTTTCACAGAGGTGAGTCGTTATGCTAACAATCAATTGAAAATACAGGATTTATCTTCGCAAGTTGATGAAGACATGAAACTTATACCTGGTATCTCAACAGACATCACATACGTAGATTATAACACCGACAGCGCATATTATCATATGACATTCGCCGATGGTGATGCTTTCTTCGCTTCTTTCTCATTGAAAAACAATGGTATTACTTTCACTGAAGAAGGCGAGGAGATGATGAATGGCTACTATTGTAAGAAATATCGTACCAGCATCAACTCAAACACTATTGAAGTTTGGATGACAGAGAGTCTCGGCTACGATGCAACGCCGAGTATTAGCAGAGGTCTCCTCAAAGGGGTTATGGTACGCCAAGCTATCAACGGCAACAGAATCCTCGAGTTAAAAAATATTAAGAAAGACCGAAAACTAAAAAATGAAACCATACCTTCCGTATTAGGAACACGCGTCGCTCCAAGAGACATCGATAAAATCAGCAAAGAGAAACTCATCATCAAAGTGCCTGTCTTTGAGAACGAACAGATTCATTTTTCAGAGATAGAGAAGTTCCAAGGTGAGATTCCTTACGACTCTGTGATACATTTCGCATACGGAACTTTAATCTTAAAAAGAATTAACTTAGACACTCTTCCTGAACATTATTCTTATTTCATCGATGTTAAAGAACAATCAAATGGCGACGCTTACGACCGCTCGGGTTCTATCTTCATCATCCCTACTGATAGAGAGTTGAGTCTGAAAGACGCTCTTATTGACAGTATTCAACTTCTACATTCTTACACCGATAGAAGAGACATAACATACCGCGCCATTAAGTTGGAAGACGATTTCCTTCCTGTTGTCGAGTTGATGAGATTCTTCACACCTTTCGGCGTAAATCATTTCAACGAAAGAGTTAAGATTGACGGATTGGAGTGGTCGGATGTGGCATATTACAAACAAGAAGTGACAGAACTCAGCAATCATCTTCGCGGTGATGTCTTGATTGGTGCATTCATCGGTAATTACGATGGCGGAGGTCATAAGCTGAGTCTCGACATACTCGCATATCCTGGTGATTATTCATGGGACTTAAGTCAGAATGACGACTGGACTCTTCCTTTGTTCAACACCTGTAATGTGATGGAGATGGCTGGTCAGCATTATGGACGTATGTTCAAGACAGATAGTCTCACTGTTGAGTTTGAACTCCCTGAAAATGTTGAGAATCTTCGTTTGAGATATATCAGTACTGGCCATGGTGGATGGGGCAGAGGCGATGAGTTCAATCCAAAGGAAAACACAATAATCATCGATGGTGAGAAAGTCTTCACTCACACTCCTTGGCGCTGCGACTGTGCAACTTACAGAGAGTTGAATCCAGTGTCAGGCAACTTCTGGAACGGAGAGTCCTCATCTGATCTGTCGCGCTCGGGATGGTGCCCTGGAACAGCAACGCAGCCTGTCTATTTTGACATGAGTTTCTTGAAGTCTGGAAAACATACTATCACTATAGCGATACCTCAAGGCGATGACGAAGGCAGCAGCTTCAACCACTGGATGGTCTCTGGAATCTTGTTAGGAAACGAAAAATGAAAATGATGTAGAGACGTATCAATTACACCATTGAAAATTAACAATATGTAATTGCTGCGTCTCATTCTTTTTTGTACAGATAAATATTTATTTTGTGTTTCTGAATTTGAGGTCATTTTTTTTTAAATTTGCGATAAAAATCTATAACATTGAAAATAGCTGTAAACACACGATTGTTGCTAAAAGACAAGCTTGAAGGCATCGGCTGGGTGGCATACGAATGTCTGCGTCGCATAGTGAAGTCGCATCCAGAGGTGGAGTTTTATTTCATCTTCGACAGAGAACCTGACCAACGTTTCATCTTCGCCGACAATGTAAGGCCGGTTGTGCTTTTCCCTCAGGCGCGTCATCCATTCTTATATATTGCATTCTTCGAGTTCGCCATGGCGCGATTTCTCCATAAACTGAAACCTGACTTATATCTTTCGACAGACGGTTATCTGAGTCTGAGAAGCAAGACCAAACAACTCGCTGTATTCCACGACTTAAACTTTGAACATTTTCCTCAGGACTTTCCCAAGATACATCTTTGGCATTATAAGAAGTTCTTTCCTAAATATGCAAGAAAAGCTGACAGAATCCTCACAGTATCAGAGTTTTCAAAGAAAGACATCTGTGAATGTTACGGAATAAATCCAGATAAGATTGACGTGGCATATAATGGAGCTAACGAAGCGTTCAAACCTATAAGCGAGGAAATTCAAGATGAGATAAGAAAAAAATATGCTGACGGAAATCAGTATTTTATGTTTGTAGGCTCACTTCATCCTCGCAAGAATCTGGCCCGACTTTTTACAGCTTTCGATATGTTTAAGTGTAAGAATGACAATAAGGTTAAACTCGTTATCGTTGGAAACAAGAAGTGGTGGACAGAACCTATCAAGAATGCATACGACGCGATGAAACATAAAGACGATGTCGTTTTTGCAGGACGATTGTCGGCTGAAGACTTGCATATTGTTACGGCATCTGCTCTTGCTTCGGTGTATGTGTCTTATTTTGAAGGTTTTGGAATACCTATTGTCGAGGCGTTCAAATGCGAGACTCCAGTCATCACCTCTAATGTGACGTCGATGCCTGAAGTCGCTGCTGATGCTGCACTCCTCGTCGATCCTTTCAAAGTCGAGTCTATTGCAGAAGCGATGGAGAAAATCATGGATGATGATGTACGTAAAGCCTTGATAGAGAAAGGTAAAATTAGAAGAGAAGATTTCTCCTGGGACAAAGCCGCTGAAAGCTGGTGGAAATCAATAGAGAAATTATGTAGAGACGCGTCAATCACACCAATGAAAAATAAACAAGAATGTGATTGACACGTCTAAATGATGTTAATTAAAAATTATAAACAATAACATGGACAAAGACCGTTGACTGTTGTCCGTTGATAAAAATTAAAAAACTATGAATATCTTAGTATTAGGTTCCGGTGGCCGTGAGTATGCTTTAGCATGGAAGATCTCACAAAGTAAATTGGTTGAGAAATTATATATTGCTCCAGGTAATGCTGGAACAAATTCAATTGGTGAAAATCTTAATATCAATATCGCTGATTTCAATATCGTTAAGGAGACTGTCATAAGTCGTGATATTAATATGGTCGTTGTTGGTCCTGAGCAGCCTTTGGTTGATGGCATCGTTGATTTCTTCAAGAATGATGAGGTGTTAAAAAATGTTAATATCATAGGTCCTGATAAGAAAGGTGCTCAACTGGAAGGCAGCAAGGCTTTTGCTAAAGCTTTTATGGAGAAATATAATATCCCAACAGCGTCATGTTTCACAGTGACATCGTCAAATCTAGAGGAAGGTTTGAATTATCTCACTACACAGAAATCACCTTACGTATTGAAAGCCGACGGTCTAGCAGCAGGTAAGGGAGTTCTCATCATCGATTCATTGGAAGAAGCGCAGAATGAGTTGAAAGACATGCTTTCTGGCAAGTTTGGTTCTGCTTCTGCAAAAGTCGTCATCGAGACTTTCTTGAAAGGCATAGAGGTCTCTATGTTCGTTCTCACTGACGGCGAGCATTATGTCGTTCTTCCTGAAGCTAAGGACTATAAGCGCATCGGTGACGGCGACACTGGTCTTAACACCGGCGGTATGGGTGCTGTCTCTCCTGTCCCTTTCGTGACACCAGAATTTGTTGAAAAGGTGGAAACCAGAATCATAAAACCTACAATACAAGGACTTAAAGGAGAAAATATTGATTACAAAGGATTTATCTTCATCGGTTTGATGAACGTTAACGGCGATCCATACGTAATTGAATATAATGTAAGAATGGGAGATCCTGAGACAGAAGGTGTTATGACAAGAATAGATTCTGATTTGTTAGAGTTGCTTGATGCATGCGCTAAAGGAAAACTCAACGAGGTCGATTATCAGACATCAAAGAACACTTCTGTCACGGTGATGCTCGTTTCAGGTGGTTATCCTGAAGACTACAAAAAAGGCATGGTGATGACAGGCTTTGAAGAACTTGATGCTGATTGCATTATCGCTCACGCTGGAACGAAACTCAATGATAAAGACGAGGTTGTTACTTCAGGAGGTCGTGTCATTGCAGTGACAGCACACGGAAATAATATTGAAGAAGCTCGTAACAAAGCCTATAAAAACGCTGAGAAGATTAAGTTTGAAGGTGTCAACTATCGTCACGATATTGGTTTAGATTTGATGAAGTTCTAAAACAATGTTGAATTTCTTTAAACATAATTATCTCGCACAGCAGATTGTCGTTGTTGTAATGGCGATGGTTTTATGGTTGCCAACTTTCATCATGAAACCAGAGTTGAGTACAGGAGAGAACAACATACCCTTATACAATATGTTGGTTTCGCTTTTCAGCTTCTCTCCCTTAATTGTTAAAATCATCGCCTTTGCAGTCAACGTCGTCAGCATATTTCTTTTCAACTCAATGCTTTCCGCCAATCGTCTGATGAACAAAACCAGTTCTGTCGGAGCCTTGGCGTTTCTTGTTATGGTGTGTTCTTCTTCAGAACTGCATCTAAGTTTGCCATTCATATTCGCTTGTCCTTTCATACTGATGGCGATGCATACGATGTTCCTAATATATCAGACCGATACGCCTGAGAATTATATGATGAACATTGGTTATTTCATAGCATTGGCATCGATGTTTTATTATCCGTCAATGTATCTGATGATATGGGTGCTTATCTCGTTTCTTATCATGGGGTTCAAGGAGATAAGATATTTGCTAATACCAATTACAGGTTTTTTGATAATCAATGCAATAGCAGTAGGAATTACATTTATCATTGGAGATGTTAATATTCTTTTAGATTCTTATTCCTTATTCTTTAATGACATCAGTTTCTCATTTGATTTAAGTGGTGGAAATAAGATATTCCTTTTGGTTAGCAGCCTTTTATTTGTTGTCTCTATAATGAAGATATTTGGCAGCAGAAATTCAGATAATGCAAGCAATGTAAGAAAGAGGGAAGGCGTTGCTATAGTGTTGACATTATTTTCCATTTTTATATTCTTTACACATAAACCATTGATGAGTAATACCTTGCTCTTTATGATGTTCGCTTTCTTTTATTCCGTAGCATTATCGGATGTTAGGAAAATACGTTTGGCAAATATCATTATGGTATTGATGACATTTTATGTTATGGCAAATCGATATTTACCTTTATTCGGTGTAACTATATGAATTTGATAGCACATTATACAGATGCCTTGATTGAGGCGGGTTGTGATGAAGCTGGACGCGGCTGTCTCGCAGGTCCCGTCGTTGCGGCAGCAGTCATTCTGGATAGAAACAAAGACTATCCTATGTTGGACGATTCAAAGAAACTTACGGAGAAACAACGTAAGAAATTGAGAGATATTATTATGAACGACGCTCTCGCGTACGGGATAGGAATAGTTGATAATAAGGAGATTGACGAGATAAATATCTTGAACGCGTCTTTTCTCGCCATGCATCGAGCCATCGAGCAGCTCAGCATAAAACCAGACTTCCTTCTGATTGATGGCAATCGTTTCAATCCTTATAAAGAAATAAAACATCAGTGTATTGTTGGCGGCGACGCTAAATATCAGTCGATAGCGGCGGCATCTATCTTGGCGAAGACAACGAGAGACGCGATTATGGAAGAATACGACCTCCAATATCCGATGTATAACTGGAAGAAAAACAAAGGTTATCCGACTCTCGAACATAAAAACGCCGTCGCTGAATATGGCACTACACCATTACACAGAATGACGTTTAACATGACGATACAGTTGAAATTATTTTAAAAGGAGAATGATTGTTAAAACACGCTTGTGTTTTTCAGGCAATTACTGAAGAGCCACATGTTGTTAAATAAATCTATGATGCTATAAAGAAATAGAGACGCAGCAATGAAGTGCGTCTCTGTTCCTTTATAAGTAATTCTGAATGATTACGTCACGTAGTGTTTCTTTGACAGTCTTTTCACTTTTTAGAATTTCTAATATGCGCTTGGCTCTGTTATAAATAGTGTTGTAAGTCTTGCCGGTGACGGCAGAGATATGTTTTTCGTCCATGCCTATAAGATAAAGGCAGAAATAAATATTGTCGTGTTGTTTCAAGCCTTCATGGTCGGCTATTATTCTGTTGAAGGCGTTGTTGAAAGACTTGTTAAACAAATTCACGATTTCCTTTTCCTGAACCTCGTTCAGTCTTAAATCGGGATATTCAACGTTTGTCTTTATGGAGTTGTCATGACTAATATCGATAAGGCGCTTGCAAATAGGGTCTTCGTCAAGAAGTTTCTTCAGTTTCATGTCGAAAGGAGCGTGCATGAGGTATCTCTTCGTTTTAATGTCTTGCAGTTCACCTTCAAGGCTTTTAATCTTCTGTCTGATGTGTTTGTTTTCGCTTGACTTCTTGTCTATTTTTTCCTGTAGCGAGTTGATATAGAACTTTTTCTCGTTTAATTCTTTGTCGTATCTGTTTTTCTTAAGTTTGAGGAGATGCATTCCGAACACAAAGAAAATTAAGGTGAGAATCAATACGATACCTAAATATAGTAGTATGTTTTTGAATATTATCTCATTGTGTTTGTTGATTTTATATTCTTCATACATGGATGATAGTTCTGTCTTGATTGATGAGAGCATGATTTCCTTATTGGTGTCTTCTGCGAGTAAAGGCGCGTACTTGGTGATGAGAGCGTCGTTACCCATTTGCAGGCTTATCTCAATGATATGGTTAGCTGAGTGAATCTTAGAGAATTTGTTGTTTGGGAAATATTGCTCGTAATAATAAAGCGCAGAGTCTAATATTCCCAAGGAATAATAGATGTCGCCGATAACACCGGCGGCCTCCATTTTTAAGTTGCTGGATTCCAAAGTGTTGTATTGATTCAACATTCTTGACAAAGGTTCTTCATAATAACCCATCTCGAATAAGATAGAGGCGTTGATTCTTTCGATGTCGTATTTGAGTGGCGAGTCTTTGTCATAATCCATCAGTAGGGAATCTGCTGTATTAAGATGCTTGAACGACTTGTCGTAGTCGTAGTTATGTCCATACATCATAGCTATCATAATGTTATTTCGGATTAGAGCTCTTTGGTTGTTCTCCGACTCGAATATTTTGTTGGCTTTCTCGAGACATTCTATGCCTGCTTCGTAAACGTCGAGCCAATAGAGAATATCGCTGAGTCTCACATAAACGAGAGCATTGAAATGTGCTATCTCATTGTTTCTGGATTGTAAGGCTGGTATGCTTTCTATTTGTTCTAACGATTCCAGATAATTGATAAAGGCTTTTTTGTAATTTTCATGTTCCTCTTCAGCCACACCTCTGTAATATCTAACTCTGGAATTTTGATATAGAACATCTTTGTTGGTGGGGTATAAATTTGTAAGACTGTCGTAATAGGCAGAGGCTTCAATAAGTTCTGTATTGTTGATATGTTGGATGTCGCATTTGTATCTGGCCTCAGCCAGTAGAGTGTGATATTCGTAGAATTCGGCTTTGCTTAGACTCATCATCTCTACAGAATCTCCAAAATTATCAAGCATCTCTAATGCCAGTTTTGGGTCGGATGACATTGTTTTGTTAATATGATTTAAGATTCCAAAATGGTATGGCATCTCAGTCTCGGAAAACAGTTTGAACTTAGAACATGATGTTAAATACAATGTAGTTGTAATGGCAGTAATTAGAAAATAAAATAGAACTCTTTTCATCTTAAAAAATATTTACATGCAAAGTTAATAAATCTTTTGAATGATAATAATTTAAAATTCTGAAATCGGAAAAATTATTTGATAAAACATGCTTTTTGAGCTTATAATTTTGGTGCTGAAAATAAAGAAAAAAAACTTCTGTCATTTGTCTTTTTCATTGGACTTTTCCCTATATTTGTGCAACCATTCGTTAGACATTAAAATAGAAAGTAATATAGTATTATGTTTACCATAATTAGGAAAGAAGAATTAGCTCAAGAGACGTTTTTATTTGAAATTGAAGCACCTCGTCTTGCTAAGTCGGCATTGCCGGGTCAGTTTTTGATTGTTAAGATGACGGATAAGTCGGAACGTATTCCATTAACGATCAGTGATTATGATATTGAAAAAGGTACTGTGGTCATAGTTTTCAAAGCCATTGGTAAGTCAACCAGACAGATGGCCGAATATAATGTTGGAGATAAATTTGCCGATGTGGTTGGCCCATTAGGAAGACCTTCAGAATTTGTTCATCTCAGCGATGAGGAACGAAAGAACAAGAGATTTGTTTTTGTCGGCGGCGGTGTTGGTATAGCACCGATTTATCCACAGGTCAAGTGGTTGTATGAACATGGCGTTAAGGCTGATGTTATCGTCGGTGCAAAAACAAAGAGTCTTTTGGTTTATGAAAAAGAACTCGACGGCATATCTAATTTATATGTTACAACAGACGATGGTTCGTCACAATATAAAGGTTTAGTGACTGAGATGTTGCAGCGTCTCGTCGATGAAGGAAAACAATATGATGAAGTAATAGCTATTGGTCCGCTCATCATGATGAAATTTGTTT
The DNA here is from genome assembly GCA_045592965.1 of Bacteroidales bacterium. Taxonomy (GTDB): domain Bacteria; phylum Bacteroidota; class Bacteroidia; order Bacteroidales; family F082; genus Limimorpha. Next base: position 27,823 of record JAZNVS010000027.1, read on the forward strand.
CGCAGCTCTCATCAAAACTCGGCATCAAATGTACGGTAAGTCTTAACTCCATCATGGTCGACGGCACTGGTATGTGCGGCGCATGTCGTGTGAATATTGGCGGAGAGACGAAATTCACCTGCGTTGATGGTCCAGAATTCGACGGTGCATTGGTTGATTTCGACAATGTGATGAAACGTCAGGCAATGTACAATAATGTTGAAGGTCATAAGATTCTCGAGAGAGAGGAGAAGGAAGAAGGCCACGTCTGTCATGTCGGCGGCATTGTAGAAGAGATGCGCGACAACAAGAAACGTGTTCCAGTACGCGAGCAAGATCCTAAGGTGAGAGCCACTAACTTTGAAGAAGTATGTTACGGATATGATGCAGAAGAGGCTATCATTGAGGCACAACGCTGCTTGAACTGTAAGAATCCTTTGTGTGTCAAATCTTGTCCTGTCAATATTGAAATACCACAATTTATTCATTTTGTTGCAGAAGGCAATTTTGAAGAAGCAGCGCGTGTGATAAACAGAAACTCGGCTCTGCCATCAGTGTGCGGCAGAGTATGTCCTCAAGAGTCACAGTGTGAAGGCTCTTGCGTGATGGGTAAGAAATTCGAACCTATCGCTATAGGCAAACTCGAGCGTTTTGTTGGCGACTGGGCTCGTGAAAATAATGTGGAGTTTGAGAAACCAAGCGCAAAGAACGGTCATAAGGTAGCTGTAGTAGGTAGCGGTCCAGCAGGACTCACCTGTACTAAAGACCTCATTATGATGGGTTATGACGTCACTGTGTTTGAAGCGCTTCATGAATTAGGCGGCGTTTTGTCATACGGCATCCCTTCGTTCCGCCTTCCAAAAGAAACAGTCGTGCGTCATGAGATAGATAACCTCAAGAAACTCGGCGCTAAGTTCGAGAAAGACGTCATCATAGGCCGTACCGTCACCATCGATCATTTGATGAAAGAAGAGAACTTCGAGGCTGTGTTCATAGGTTCGGGAGCTGGTCTTCCTAAGTTCATGAATATTCCTGGCGAAAACCTCTGTGGCGTAGTTTCGGCAAACGAATTCCTGACAAGAAACAATTTGCTGTTCGCATATAAAGAAGGTTTCGAAACACCAAACTTCATCGGTAAGAAAGTGGCAGTCGTCGGTGGCGGTAATGTCGCTATGGACGCTGCACGTACAGCATTACGACTTGGTGCAGAAGTGTATATCGTTTATCGTCGTTCGGATCAAGAGCTTCCGGCACGTGTTGAAGAAGTGCATCATGCTAAGGAAGAAGGTGTTGTGTTCCGTTTGTTGACAAATCCTAAAGAGATATTGGGTGATGAAAACGGCTGGGTTAAAGGTATGAGGTGCGTTGAGATGGAACTCGGCGAACCTGACGCTTCTGGTCGTAGAAGCCCTGTCGAGAAAACAGGCTCAGACTTTGTCCTCGATGTCGATATGGTTATCATGTCGCTCGGAACATCTCCAAATCCATTGATTCTTACTACGACAAAAGGACTCGAGGCTAACAGAAATAAATGTATCATCGCTGATGAAGTCACAATGCAGACGACGCGCGAGGGTGTATTCGCTGGCGGCGATGCAGTGAGCGGTGCAGCAACGGTAATCCTCGCTATGGGCGCAGGTAAGAAAGCAGCTAAAGGAATTGATGAATATATCAAGAATAAATGTACAGTTAACAATTGACAATTAACGGTGTAGGGACGTCATAATAGTGGCGTCCTTACTTTATTTTTTATTTTAATTTTTTTAATCTTTTTATCATAACACATTATGAAAAAAATAATGATTGCAGCGATAATGATGATGTTTGCTGCACCTGTTTTCTCTCAGCAAATATTTAACATCAAGACTTCTAACTTACAAGATGGAGATTATGAACAATATTTTGGAACTGTCAAGGTTTCAGGTGAAGTCGTGAATGGAACTAAAGAAGGCTCGTGGGTGGAGAACCATCCTAACAGCGATTTGCCGCATTTTATCATTCAGTATAAAGGTGGCAAGAAAAACGGACTTTATTTGGAATTCGACAAACAAGGCAATATAATCAAAAAGATTGACTACAAAAATGATTTGATAGACGGACTTAATTGTGTGTGGCTCAAAGGCGGACGTCTTTCATTGAAACAAGAATATAAAGATGGACAACTCGATGGCAAATCGATAATTTACTATGATAACAGCTTTATCCAGGAAGAGTCGGAATATAAAGAAGGAAAGAGACATGGAATGACATACTGGTATTCATACGCAGATAAGATGCAAGGAAATAAGGCTGTGATGTACACATATCAAAACGGACTCTTTGAAGGGGTTCAGGAAACATATTACGAAGACGGAAGAGTTAAGAGTCAAAAGATGTTCACAAATAATATTGCTAACGGCCCTGCTATAGAATATTACGAAGACGGCAGCATCAAGTCGGAATGCACCTATAAGAACGGTGAGTTGAAAGGTAAGGTGAAAGAGTATAAGAAGGGTGAGAAGGTTGTGGAATAGTTACCCTATAATCAATAAAATATCAAGATATGTTTTTTGAAACTTTTTTTAATGGCGATGTAAGTTATGATGAGTTTAATTCTCTGATATGCTTCATTGCAATATTTATTCTTCTAATCTTTTTAACATTTTTCAAAAAGAGATTTGTTTCATCAGAGAATAAATGGATCCATTCTTTCGGTATGGTGTATTGCGCAAAGGATGTCTTATTATTATTTACGATGTTGTTTGTGTTGAGATACGTTATGCCTTTATTAGTTGATAATTCATATTATGATAAATTCAGAAACTTTTTGACGGTATTGGTGATTTTTGTCTTTGTTCTTGTTGAACTCAGAGCGTTCATAAAAGTTTTTAAATTTGACAACCGACATCAAAAAGATTCTTATAATCATGCATTGAAAACAATCATGTTATGCAGCTTCGGCTTGATGTTGGTGTATGTTATGGTTGTTTTTAAAATAGATAGTGAAAGCTTTCTTCCATTTGGTTTATGTGCAACTGTTTTAGGATTGTTGTTTAAAGATTCTATAATAGGAATCGTCACGTATTACCAGCTTAGGTCGGGTGGATTATTGCATATAGGTGATTGGATTGAAGTCCCGGAAAAAGGTATAGATGGTATTATCACAGATATTTCACTCGTCAATGTGACAATAATGAATTGGGATAATACCAAATCGAACGTTGCGATTTCGTTGTTAAAAACAGAATCATTTAAAAACTACCAAGATATGGTCGAGGGAAAAACTACAGGTCGTAGGATTTTCTGTAAGTTCATAATAGACTCAGATTGTATAGAAGAGATGACACCGGAAAAGATTGAGGTGTTGAGGAATAATTTAATAGAAAGAGGCGAAGATACAATAAGTTTGGATTATAGTACCAAAAACAAAAAAAATATGCTTAATGTATATCTGTTCAGAATGTATCTCAGCCATTGGCTTATGAATCATGTAGAATTGACACGTTATCCATATCTTCTCGTATATCTATCAGAACCAACACCAGATGGACTTCCATTACACATATTTACATTTGCCACAAAATCAACATACGTATATTTTGAATCGACAAAATCGAAGGTGATAGAACATATTATTATGGCTATGGATTGGTTCGGATTGAGATTGTATCAAAAACCTTCTATGGATGATATGTCAATTAATAATTTTACTGTCAATGAAGATTTATTATGATATTTCACAAAAAAAATAGTACACCTGTCTTAGAGGACCTGTTCGGTGAAGACAGAAATAAAGTATTAGCACGATATATTGTCCGTCACGACTTTAAAAAAAATATCGATGATATTGGCATAGCCGATAATAGCAATAAATATGTACATGTAATTGCAATTGGTTATGATAACTTGATTATTGAAATCATACGCTACATAGCCTTGATAGCTCATTATCCAAATTTCAATGATGAACTGAAAAATAATAGAACCAAAATAACCATCGTCGTTGATAATATATCAGATACATCAGACATAGAAACAATTAATGATAAAATCATTGAGGCTACAGGAAATCTTTTGCACTATTGTCATAACACTTCATGTATCATAAACGATGATTCTATTTACATTTTAAGTGAAAATAATATAGAATCATTTTTAGATATAGAGTTTGAAATAATAGGCTTGGACAAGACTTCAATATCTAAATATTTTGATTCCTTTTTTGAGTTCGATGATAGGGCAATTGTAACGGTCTTAGCAAATAAGAACTACGTAGATTTAAAGACTGTAAATTATATCAACGACAACCTGTATCAGTATTATGAGATTGATATAAATCGTTTGAATCAGCTCGTTACCGACAATAAAATTGATACTCGTCGCGCTCGCCTTGTCAATATGGTGTATAATTTAGGCACTTACCTTAACGAAATCAATTATACAGATATTAATAATGTTAAGGCATATGATCTTGTGATATCAACATTTCTCAATCATACATCAAGATATAGGGTTAATAAGGAGTGGGAAAAAATTGAAGATGACAATACTTATAACCCATCGTATGCCAAAGAACTGAAATTATCTAACGTATTTTGTTCCGATTGCATTGAAAGCAGGATAAGAAGCGTGTTGTGTAAAACTTCTTATAATGAAGTAAAAAATATTAAACTGCTGATAGAGGAAAACATGATTGCATTGTCAAAATCTGAACATGCAAGGTGGAATGTCGAGAAACTCATTCTTGGGTTCAGACCTTATACGAGGGAAGAAAGTTATAAAGACGAGTTGTTATATGCCAGCAATTATCAAGAAGAGCGTAAACTTATGAAAACACAACATAAGGCTCATATTGATATTTGTTCATGCAATAGGTTGAAACAAATAGATCCAATGAGTTATAAATATGATTGCTTTTTGGTATTAGCTATTCATTCTATAATTAACAAATAATTAATCAGAATTATCATGAAAAAATCATTACTAACATTATGCTTCATTTTATCGGTCGTTTTATGTAACGCTCAGAACAAGGAACAAGAAGGTCTTGTTAAGACAAGAGGTCGTTTGGATAGCGAAGGAAAAGTGATTCCAGGAGTGGCTATAACTAATGCTTCTGTTATTCTGAAAGGTGGCAACATGGCGGTGAGCGAAAAAGACGGTAAGTTTTCTATTTTGCTTCCGGAGGATAAATACTATCTTCAAGATGTTCAAAAAGAAGGTTACATTGTCGTTGACCAAGACATTCTTTCCAAACAATATTCATATTCGAAGAATCCTTTGGTGTTGGTGATGGAGATTCCTGAGCAACAAATTGAAGACGAGCTTGCGATAGAACGTAAGATACGCCGTAACTTGACACGTCAGTTACATGAACGTGAGGATGAGATCGAGAGACTGAAAAAAGATAACAAGATAAGCGCGGAACAATATCATGCAGCATTGAATGAATTATACGAAGACCAGAAGAATAACGAGAAACTTATCAGCGATATGGCAGAACGATATTCTAAGATTGACTTCGATCAGATAGATGAGTTTTATGTTCAAGTTAGCAATTATATCTTAAACGGCGAACTTACCAAAGCCGATTCCATGCTCAACACAAAAGGCAACATCAGCAGCGATATAGAAAGTCTGAACCATCTTAAGGAAGTGAATGCTAAAGAAAGAGCAGAGCTAAGCAAACGTCAGAGGAAGTTGGAGAAGAGCGAGGCGATGGCACAATATCAGCTTGATGACATAGCACAGAGATGTTACAGCAAATATGAGATTTTCAAGATGCAACATCAAAACGACTCGGCATTGTATTATTTAGAACTCAGAGCAAGTTTGGATACTATGAATGGGCAATGGATGCATGAAACAGGAAAGTTCGCATACATATTTGTGGCAGATTATCACAAAGCTATGAACTATTATCAGAAAGCATTAGATATTGCCTTGGATATTTATGGAGAGTATCATCCAGAAGTAGCTAATGAGTATAATAATATAGGGTGTATTTATGAGATGTTTGATGATTATAAAAAAGCTCTGGAATATGAAGAAAGAGCCTTGAAGATACAATTGATAACATTAGGAGATAGTCATATTGAATTGAAAAGCACATATTCTAATCTTGGTGTTTTATATACTAATATAGGTAAATATGATGAGGCTATGGAATTGTATCAGAAATCGGTGGAAATTGGATTGAGTCATTATGGTGAAAACCATGAGGAAATGGTACCGTCTTATTTGAATATTGCGGTTTTATATAGTATTGTGGGACATTATGATGAATCGTTCACGTATTATCAAAAAGTACTAGATATTCTGAATAACAATATTGATGAAGAATCAAAGATTTTTATGGATAAATGTTATAATGGAATAGGTGCGTACTATATGCGCAAAGGAAAATATCAAGAATCCATTGAATATATAAAAAAAGCATTAGATGTCAGATTGACTGTATATGGAAACAAACATCCTCTTGTTGGCAATTCCTACGGCGATTTAGCAGCAATATATATGGCTGCTGAGAATTATGAGGATGCACTATTTTGTAACGAAATGGCTATAAAAATCAAATCAAGGGTGTTTGGAGATAATCATACTGAATTGGTTGGCTCATATGGAATTCGAGGTATGATTTATATGTATATGGAGAAATATGATGAAGCATTGACATACCTGAATAATTCGTTAGAAATAAGTGTCTCTGTGCTTGGTGAAAACAATCCTGATTTGCTGAGTATTTATGAAAGATTAGGCTTGTTATATGAAAAGAGGTGTGAGTATGAGAAATCTATAGAATGTGTACAAAAATCTATTGATATAGGGAAAGCCATTTACGGAGAAAATAGTATTAATCTTGCTTCCAATTACAATAATTTAGGGAAGTCATATCATAAAGTTAAGGAATATGACAAAGCTATGGAGAATTTTAAGCAATCTGTTTTATTGATGAATGAATATTTCGGAGAGGATAATCCTAATATAGGGATAATTTATAAGAACATAGCTGATGTCTATAAAGATAAAAAAGAATATGATATTGCGATAGATTACTATAATAAAGGACTGGCAATATTAAGGAATTATTTCGATGATGATTATTCCAATATTCAAAAAATATTAAACTCACTTGAAGAAATTAACACCAAATAATGTCCCAGTCCTCTTTCAAATACTTCGCCTTCATAAGCTATAACGCCCGCGATATAAAATGGGGTAAGCGTCTTCAACGTAAGTTGGAACATTATCGTATGCCTTCCACTTTATGCAGCGAACGCGGCTGGCAAAGAACTCCGATAAAACCGGTATTCTTCGCTCCAACCGACATACAGCCCGGAGGTCTCACCGAAGAACTGCAACAAAGACTGAGGGACTCGCGTAACCTAATAGTGATATGTTCTCCGAATTCTGCACAATCGGAATGGGTAGGAAAAGAAATAGAGTTTTTCTACTCATTAGGACGTTCTGAAAATATTCACTTTTTCATAGTCGACGGAGAACCAAACAACCACAATCCGGAAACTGAATGCTTTAACCCTATAATAAGAAAACTCAATATCCCGGAAATACTCGGCGCTAACATTCACGAACATGTATATGCTCTGCCTTGGCTTAATAAAGAACGTGCCTACGTCCAGCTTATATCTAAACTGCTAGGCGTGGAATTCGATACAATATGGAAACGTCATCGCAGACTGCTTGTGCAAAAAGTCATTACCTGGATAGTTGCTGCCTTCGTGGTGTTGGCAGCTCTTTTGCAGACATATATAGCTCATAAACCTATTGATGTCAATATCAGTTTGAAAGAAACAATCGCTAACATAAATATCCCTCCTTTGAAAGATGCCGTGGTGTCGTTGAAGTTGGATAATGAGATAAAAACTGATACAATAGAAAACGCTGATGATGTCTTGTCGTTTACTAACATTCCTCATTATTTTCTTGGAAAAGACGTGAATTTGTCCTTACTTTGTAAGGACTTTCTAACTGTCGATACAATAATGAGTCTTTCTGAGAATATGACGATTAATATGTATCGTAACCCTGATGTCTATGGTAATGTCAGGTTCAAGATATGGAATCCTAAGAAAGAGACAGTTGTGAAAGATGCTGAGATATTTATCGATGGTGTGAAGGTGGAGTCTGATGACGTTGGGGTTTTCTCTTTGTTCGTTCCGATAGAAAATCAGAAAGCAAAGTATCATATAGTGTCGTCGGTGCCATTGGAAAATGATACCATATATATGCCTTGTGGAAGAAATGTTTATTTAAGATTGAAAGCAAATTAAATTTTGATGATATGAAAGAATATAATCCAAAACCAATCGAATTGTCAGATGTAGTCATTGCAGAAGACTTGACAGAATTACGTGAAGCTATAGCCGAAAACGCACATGATATCTGGGCTGAAGCCCGCAAAAATGAAGGCTGGACTTACGGTCCTAACAGAGATGACGAGAAAAAACAGACCCCATGTCTGGTGCCATATAACGAACTCCCTGAACAAGAAAAGGAATATGACAGAGAAATGGCATTACAGACAATAAAACTTGTCTATAAGTTGGGCTACGACTTGGTGAAAAGAGTAGAGACAGACTTGTATAAGTTGTTGTTGGAGAGAATTCGCAACTCACAGATTGATTTACAATGTCCTATCTGCAAGATGCATATAGCCAAACATGATGTCTTCTGCTCAAAGTGTGGACATAAATTGAATATCAATTGGAAGTTGTATTGATAAATCGTGACGGAGATTTATGTATAAGGAATCTGGATTGGATAAAGAAATTATGATCGATAGTCTGTTCGATCATTATGATGAGATAGTGCCTGTGATAGGCGAGGAGATGTTCTATTATAAAGGTCGTCATTCGGATGATAAGGAAATATCTATAAGACAATATCTTCTGAATAGATTTCAAAATGACTTCCCTGACGTACATCTTGATGAGTCGAAGATTTCCTCAATTATCAATAGTGACTTCTATGGATTGTCGTTGATGCACAGACTTTTCAATGCTAGAGGTAAAAACTATGTCGACAAGTACAAGAAATATATTGATGAGGCGGAAAAAAACAACGAGATATTCATGAAGGATTGTCTCAGACATTTTCTACTGGCATTTCAGTTTCCTTTGATAGTTACAACAATAAGCTTCAAGTTTATAGAAAACATCCTTAATTCTGATGAACTGTCCTACAATACTATTTCATACAATCTTAAAGGTAATAACAGGAATCCTTTGCCTATAGGGAAAAATGTCTATCATATTTTTGGTACAGCGAAGGAAAACTATAACTGGGTCTATGACGAGAGACGTCTGCTCGACTTCATGCATTCTCTTCATGAGAAAGACTATATGGCTGAAAATCTCATCAATCCAATAAGAAATTCCAAGAAACGTATGATGGTGCTTGGCTGTAACATGCCTGACTGGCTCTTCAGATTTTTGTGGTATCCTATCTATTCCAATCATGAGGCTGAAGGCGAACACGGATATTGGATTAATAACGCCGACGTAGAAGATAGCTTCGATGCCTTCCTTCAAGATGTCAACTATGCATCCAATGAAGACCTGAAAGAAATATTGGAGGAGATAACAAAGAAGAAAAAAGAACTTGTTATTGTCAAGAAAGATAACAAAACCAAAAAAGATAAATTTGACGTATTCATCTCGTATGCCAGCGAAGATTTTGAAATCGTCAAGATGATTTATGAAATACTGTCGGATAGAAATATCGATGCATGGTTTGATGAAGACGGCAGCAGCCGAATCATAGAAGGCGAGAACTATATGAACAAGATAAGAGAAAGTGTTCCTAAATGCAGATATTATATGCCTATAGTAACTGAATCTTTCATTAAGAAAAGCCTCCTCCCTGAAAGCAATCTTTCCATCGAGACAAACGTGATAAACGACTTCTATAATACCATGGAAAATGACTCGAGAGATACGTATTCATTGCCGGTTATTATCTCAAATCAAAACTTTAACGGTAATGAAATAGATACTAAATTAGTTGAAGGTCTTTCTGCATTGGGTATATTAAAACCTCACTTCTATTTCCAGAAAAAGATGATAGCCTTCGATGTCAACAATAGAGAAGCGTTTATGAATTTAGATTGGGAAACTATAATCAAGAAAACTAATTGAACATATTTATGGAATCGAAGCATATAAAAAAAGAGATATTTCTCGGATTTAACGCATACACAGAATCTGATGCCGACATATTCAAGGGAAGAGACGCTGATATTGAACATCTCTATGATTTGGTTAGCAATAAAGATTATGTGCTTTGCTATGCTGAGTCGGGTGAAGGAAAAAGTTCGCTCCTCGACGCAGGTCTCACACCGCGACTGAGAACTAACCGTTATTTTCCAGTGAAGATAGCATTTACAGACGAAGAATATAATAACAACAATATTGTATTCGACGAGGTGATAAAATCTCGTATAATGGAAGCTGTTAGTGAACAGCAAAATTTGTCATTTGTACCTAAGTCGGATTCTATTTTCAATGATAAATATTCCAATGACTTATGGTGGTTTTTGCGTAACAACACCTTGTCATTGTATGGAATATCATTTACCATAGTCTTGATTTTTGACCAGTTTGAAGAGGTTATAAATTATCCTAAATCGGATGCGTGGACATCGCGCTTCTTCGCTTTTATAGAGAAGATAAGCACTGACGACTGCCCGCAATATATCTTAGATGACATTAATGCCACAGTCGATTCTCATGATGACTTAGACTTCCCTAATATTCCTCTTAAGAAAAACTTCAAGGCTATTTTCTCTATCAGGACAGAATATATAGGCGA
>JAZNVS010000028.1:0-3170 GCA_045592965.1 Bacteroidales bacterium
CAAGTTAGGAGTTTTATTCCTAATCTGTATAGATATTTGATTTGTTTCATGAAATGAATACAAATTAATTTTAATCACTGTCCAATTTTTTGACACTTTATTTTGGGTTGAAATTTTAAATTGTTGATATTTAATGATGTAGAATTTTGGTGCGATTTTACAATTAACAATTATGGTAGAATCTCACGCAAAGGCGCAAAGTACGCAAAGAGACAATATAACAAACTCTGCGTTCCTCTGCGTCTCTGCGAGAAAAAAGAAAATTGAAAAAATATTAATAATGTGGACAAAGTCTGTTGTCTGTTGACAGTTGTCCGTTGACTTAAAAATAACAAAATGAAAATCGCACTTAAAAATTTCTTGATGACCTTGAAGCGGTATAAGGTGGCTTCGTTTCTTAACATCGCGGGATTGACTCTCGCTTTCGCGGCGTTCTACGTCATAGCTTCTCAGGTGATTTATTCTCTTACCTACAACCGCTCGCTCAAAGACTCGGAGCGCATTTTTAATGTGGCGTTTTGGAGTAAGTCTTCAGAAAATTGGTCCGCTAATAGTCCGAATCCTATATCTTACGAAGTCGCCGACATTATGCCTGAAGTGGAATCTATAGCATCAATGAAACTTGGATATTCTCATAAGAATGTGTACTCTAAAGTGAATGGACATGATTTTGAAAAGTTTTATTGGCGTGTGATAGATTGTAATTTTTCAATTGTAGATGTCATTGATTTTAACATTGTTACTGGTAACATCGAGGATTTTAACGTCGAGGACGCTGTCATCATCTCGCGTTCTGCTGCGGAAAAGATGAATGTGACGACAGGCGATATTATTTATACGGAAAACTTTGGCAACGGCAAACCGGAGCTGCCTTTGACTGTAGCGGCTATATTTGAGGATTTTGACAGAAACACGATTTTTGACGGCTATGATGTTTTTCTCAACGATGAACGTAGAGGCGGAATGACAAATAATAATCATAATTATGCTGTGTTTGTGAAACTTACAGATGAGAGCTGCGTTGAGAAATTTACCGACTTGTGGGTGGAGAAATATAATGAGTGGGGCTATGAGATTATGCAAGAATATATAACGCAATTTGGTGATGATAATAATGTTGCTATGTTGCAAGAAGAGTTTGAGAAGACTAAGGACGTCAGTCCCATCAACATGATTTCCTTAAACAAAATGTATTTTCAGGAAAATTATGATCCGTCTATCATAGTTCATGAAAACACATTGAGTGCGACGTTAGTAATGATAGCTATCGCTCTTATAATAGTCATTGTGGCTTTTATCAATTTCGTTAATTTCTTTATGGCTCTCGTGCCTGTCAGGATGAAAGCTGTTAATATCTGCAAGGTTTTCGGCGCAGGGCAGGGAACTTTACGCTGGAACTTCGTCTTCGAAGCTATAGGTCTTGTTCTCATCGCCTTATTGTTTGCTTTGTATATCGTCTTCGCATTGAAAGATTCGTTTATCTCAAATTACGTTACTTGTTCTCTTGCTTTCTCTGAAAATATAGCAACAATAATAATTGTCGTGGCGATAGCGATTCTGATAGCTGTTGTAGTCGCAGTTTATCCTGCTTTTTACATCACTAAGTTCAACGCTTCCATGGCGGTGAAAAGCGGATTCGCATATTCCAAGTCGGGACGTAATCTTCGTTCAATACTCATCTCTACGCAGTTTATAGTGTCTATGGCTTTGATTATCATCACTGCTGTCTTCTTCCTTCAATATCGTTTTATGCTTAATTACGATATTGGTATCGACAAAGAAAATGTCTTGGTGATTTTTCCCTACGATTTCCCAGCGAAGAGCGGAGAGACTTTGATACAGAAATTAGAAGCCAATCCTCAGGTTAAAGAAGTCACTGCGACAATGTCGTCGTTTGTCGGTATTCCTTCATCAATAAATGGATACACGAAAGATGACGGTAGTTATTATGATGTGAATATTTGGTATGTGCGATGGAATCTTATAGACTTTTTTAAGATACCAATTGTTGAAGGTGAGGGTTTTACGCCTAATTCTAACGGTAGGGATATGCTGATAAATTCTTGTCTGAGCGATAATGTAGATATGAAAATCGGTGATAAATTAGATGGCTGGAATACGAAAGGAATAATGGCGAATGTGCATAATATGTCTTTGCAAGGCGGATATGTCAATACCGCATATCTTTGTTATAATGATTATTATAGCGGATATTATCTTCGTATGCAGGATAATGTTGATGTGAAAGAGATGAAAGAATTTATAAAAACAACGGTTAAGGAAATTGCGCCTTTTTCAGATGTTATTAAGGTTAATACATTTGATGAGCATGTCGGATTTTACTATTATGACATAAAGAAACAAGTTATGATTGTCGCGGTTTTCGCCTTGATAGCCATTGTCATTTCCTTGATGGGAATATTCGGCATCGTTCTTTTCGAGACTCAGCATCGTCGCCGTGAGATTGGTATCCGTAAGGTTTATGGTGCCACGACGGAGAATGTCATCAATATGTTTGCGAGACGTTATGCTGTCATAGTAGTAATATGTTTCGTGGTGGCAGCTCCGATTGCATGGTTCGTATCCTCAAGATGGTTGGAGCAGTTCGCCAACAGAATCGCGATGCCGTTATGGGTTTACGCTTTGGTATTGATTGTCGTACTTGTCGTTACTATGACGATAGTGATATTACGCTCATGGAAAGCCGCCAACGAAAATCCAATTGACGCGATAAATTAATTCATAATGCATAATTCATAATGCATAATCAATATTAATTATGAATTATGAATTGTGAATTGTGAATTATGCATTACTACTGATGCGATAAAATTCGCCAAGTAGTAGTTAAATTGTTAAATATAAATTAATTACAAGCGTTCTTTGATTTTTTGATTTGAAATTGTTGATGGTAACTTTGCAGTCAAAACCTCAAAGTTATGCATCTCGGCAAATTCGTATTCGCTCAAATAGTGGAGTTTCTACCTAAGTCGGAGGCCAAGCGGTCTTAGGAAGACAAGCAACTATTGCAACTCCTTGGCTCACAGAACGACATGGCTAGATCCGACTTAAGGTTTATGGTGCCACGACGGAGAATGTCATCAATATGTTTGCGAGACGTTATGCTGTCATAGTAGGAATATGTTTCGTGGTGGCAACCCCGATTGCAT
>JAZNVS010000029.1:0-21979 GCA_045592965.1 Bacteroidales bacterium
GCTTATGCACAATATAGTTTAGGATGGTGTTATGATAATGGCAATGGCGTTGCCAAAGACTATGCTGAAGCTGCGAAATGGTACCGCAAGGCAGCGGAACAAGGACATGCCAGGGCACAAAATAATTTGGGATATTGTTACTCTAATGGAGAAGGCGTTGCCAAAGACTATGCTGAAGCTGTGAAATGGTACCGCAAGGCTGCGGAACAAGGAAATGCCATGGCACAAAATGGGTTGGGACATTGTTACTATGCAGGTCAAGGCGTTGCCAAAGACTATGCTGAGGCTGTGAAATGGTTCCGCAAGGCTGCGGAACAAGGAAATGCTTATGCACAATATAATTTAGGAGTGTGTTATCAATATGGCAATGGCGTTGCCAAGGATTTAACAAAAGCTAAGGAGTGGTATCAGAAAGCTGCTAATAACGGACATGAAAATGCAAAGATAAAACTGAAAGAACTGAGTGGAACTCAGCAAACTAACAGCATCAGCAAAATTAAGGTCAAAGGAGGTTCATTCAAAAAGATTAACGGCTTTGTAATGATGGATAAATTCGATCATTTTGATTATAATGGTAGGCCTATGGCATTTATAAAAATCTCTGCAGAGAACATCAGTGCTGAGCAGATGAGAAAGTTTACCTTCAGAGGCAACCGCATGACAGATTTCGATGTACAGTTTAACCTCGGTGAGATTCATCTTTATCTGTCGACTGCGGCAACTTACATAGAAATATCACATCCCGACTATGGCAAGACGGAATTCCGGTTTTCAGAGACATTATGCGACTTCTGCGGATATGAGATGACAATAGTCGGGGAATAAGACCTCAAAACTTAAAAATGGCCCTCAAAATTTCCTGGTGATTCGGAGACTTATCACTTCCTATCAAAGAATATGCTCTTTCCTTTGACAGAAAGCGGTAATGCTAAAATCATCTCTGCTTCAGGCATCATCCCTAATGCCATGACGGCTTGTCCTACAGAGAACATCACTCTGTTATCGACGCGCATATCAGCGGCGAGAGAGACTGCCGAGCCGATGGCGATACCCATGTCATTGGCGTTGAAGAAACAAGGGACGTTCTTAGGTTTCTCGCCGCAGGTCTTGTAACCGCAAGCAGCGCAATTCAATCCTAACGGACTTATCTTCATTCCGAATAAAACGATGGCAGCAGAGTTCATGACGTTCTCAGCGTCACGCTCGAAGAATGGCATCTCGCGCTCAACAGCAAGTTGTCGCATCTTATCAGCAATCTCAGCAATGCTGTCGTCAGTGGCGACGGCAAGAACTAAATTGTCGGTTCCTCTTGCTTTCGGCGCTGTACGTGCTGCTGTCATCAACATTTTTGCTATGTCTTTAATGTTCTCGTTGCGGATGTTTTCTTCAAAAGTTATCATAATTCTTTTTATTTATTAATCGTCTATCGTTTATACCTTGTCACAAAAGTAATAAATAATTGAAGATATTAGGAAGAATCAGAATAATTTTTCTATCTTTGTAGCTGAACTTAAAATTTATGAAATATGGTATTACACAATGAAGTTGGATCGATGGGCGAGAGAATTGCCGTCGATTATCTCCTCGAAAAGAACTATCAGATTTTAGATACTAACTGGGTCTGCGGACATAAAGAAGTCGATATCATAGCAAAAGATGGCGACACTATTGTCTTTGTGGAAGTAAAGACGAGAAAAAGCAACTATCTCGTCGAACCAGAAGCCACCGTCGATGTATATAAGCGGAAACATCTGATATGGGCGGCAAACAGTTATGTTAACAGATTCCAATACGACAACGACGTGCGCTTTGATATTATCTCTATCGTCATTTATAATAACGATGAAAAAAGGATAGAACACATTGAGGATGCATTCTATCCTTCTTTAAAATAGTCTTTCGTCATTTATCCGACGTTGCTTCCAGGAGCGACTGGCTGACTTGGCGTGACAACGACTAATCTTCCGTCATTGTCTTCAGCAGAAAGAATCATGCCTTCGCTGGTGACGCCTTTTAACTTGCGTGGCTCGAAGTTGGCGATGAAGCATACTTGTTTTCCTACCAGTTCTTCTGGGTTTGGATAATATTTAGCGATACCTGAAACGATGGTGCGTTTGTTCATGCCATCGTCGATGAGGAATTGTAACAACTTGTCGGCTTTAGGAACTTTGGTACATTCCAAAACCGTTCCCACTCTGATGTCCATCTTGCCAAATTCGTCGATATTCGTGTTTGGTTTGATTGGATTTGGAGACCAAGCATTCAACTCATTTTGTTTCTTGGTATCTTCCAACTTTTTAATCTGAGCTGCAACAGCCTCGTCTTCAACCTTTGTGAATAACAATTCAACTTCGCCGATGACGCTGCCTTCTGGCAACAAAACTGTTTCTTTAGCCTGATTCCATCCTTCAACATTCAAACCAATCATATTCTGTAATTTCTTTGCTGAGAAAGGAAGGAAAGGCTCTGACAAGATAGCGAGTTTTGCAACTATTTGTAATGATACTGCGAGAACTGTCTTAACTCTTTCAGGGTCTGTCTTGAATTGTTTCCAAGGTTCGTTTTCGGTGAGATAACGATTTCCGAGACGAGCGAGGTTCATCAATTCTGACAAAGCTTCGCGGAATTTATATGTCTCAAGAAGATGACCTATCTTTTCAGGATATTGGTTCATTTCTTCGATAGCGGCATTATCGTTTTCGTTAAGATTTGCCATTGCAGGGACCTTGCCTTCGAAATATTTATGAGTAAGAACCAAAGTACGATTTACGAAGTTACCGAAGATAGCGAGCAGCTCATTATTATTTCTATCCTGATAATCTTTCCAAGTGAAGTTGTTATCCTTTGTCTCAGGAGCGTTGGCTGTCAAAACGTAACGTAAGACATCTTGTTTTCCAGGGAATTCTTCGAGATACTCGTGGAGCCAAACAGCCCAGTTGCGTGATGTAGATATTTTATCGTTTTCTAAGTTGAGGAACTCATTGGCAGGAACGTTTTCAGGAACGATATAATCGCCATAAGCTTTCAACATGCATGGGAAAATAATGCAGTGGAATACGATGTTATCTTTACCGATGAAATGTACGAGTTTTGTGTCTTCGTCTTTCCACCATTTTTTCCAGTCGGTTCCATTTTCTGCGCAGTGTTCAATGGTATTTGAGATGTAGCCGATAGGAGCGTCGAACCAAACGTAGAGCACTTTTCCGTCGGCTTCTTTGAGAGGCACTGGCACGCCCCAGTCTAAGTCGCGGGTGACGGCGCGAGGCTGCAGTCCATTGTCTAACCAACTCTTAACTTGACCATAAACGTCAGCTTTCCATTCTTTCTGACCTTCGATAATCCAATCGCGGAGCCATTCTTCATATTGGTCTAAAGGAAGATACCAGTGTTTTGTAGCTTTCTTGACGAGCTGAGCGCCGCTGAGAGCAGAATGTGGATTTATCAGTTCATCAGGGCTCATAGAAGAACCGCATTTCTCGCATTGGTCGCCGTAAGCGTGGTCGTTGCCGCATTTAGGGCAAGTGCCGATGATGTAGCGGTCTGATAAGAATTTATTTCTTTCCGGATCGAAGAACTGCTCTGTTTCTCTTTCGATGAATTTGCCGTCTTCGTAGAGTTTCTTGAAGAAAGCGGCAGCTGTCTCGTGGTGAGTTTTAGAAGAAGTACGAGAATAGATGTCGTAGCTTATTCCGAGTTCTTCGAAAGACTTCTTGATTATGTTGTGGTATCTGTCGACGATGTCTTGAGGAGTACAACCTTCTTTTTCAGCTTTGATAGTGATTGGTACGCCGTGTTCGTCGGAGCCTCCGACAAACAAAACCTCTTCACCTTTCATTCGCAGGTAACGGACGTAAGTATCTGCTGGGATATAAACGCCAGCTAAGTGACCAATATGAACAGGGCCATTGGCGTATGGCAATGCTGTCGTTACCGTGTAACGTTTGAAATGTTTGTCGTTATTTTCCATTTTTATAGAGTTTTATAAGTTTAAATTAAGTTGCAAATATAATAAATATTTTTCTGAGAAATGTTAATAAGAATTAGTAAATAGAAGGCGTGATAAACACGCGCCAGGAACCGTCTTAATGAACGGAACTAAACTCTTTTTCCATCATATTCAGTTGAAAAACATACATCTTTTTATATCTCACGGGCTACCAATCCTGTAAAATATTGCAAAAAAAGCTGTGACCATCAGATTATTTATAGCCACAGCAAAAACAAAGTGTCTAGGATTTATGGAGATTATTTTACGATGATTTTTTTGTGACGACTTTGCCGTCTTCTAACAGACATTAACGAAGTATAATCCAGAGGTGAAGTCTGATACAGAGACGTTTTCAATTTCTCCAGATGCTTTTCTTGAATTAACGACATTTTTACCCAAGATGTCGAAAATCTCGTATGAGACAATGTCACGAATTCGTGGGAACGCATAAAAACGCATAGAGTTTATTCTAAATAAACTTATAAACTTCAGAACTCTAAACTTTTTTCTTATCTTTGCAGAAATTGAAATGAATCAAATTTTAGTAATATGAAAAAAGCATTATTAACTTTATTTATCGTAGCATCGCTTTTTACTAAGATGAGAGCTGATGAAGGAATGTGGATTCCTATGTTGTTGCAAGACAATGAAAAAGAAATGCAAGAGATGGGTATGAACATCACTGCAGAAGATATTTATTCCATAAACAATAGCAGCATGAAAGACGCTGTCGTTTTGTTTGACGGAGGTTGTACTGGCGAAATAGTCAGTGAGAAAGGTCTGCTTCTTACCAACCATCACTGCGGCTTCGACTGGATACAATATCACAGCACCATAGAACACGATTATCTCACTCATGGCTTTTGGGCTATGACGCAAGGAGAGGAACTTCCTTGTCCTGGCATCAGCGCTGTGATGCTCAAGAGCATGGTCGATGTCACAGATAAAGTTCTTGAAGGCATTACAAGAGAGACAACAAACGAAGAGAGAGCAGAGATAGTTAAGGCTAACCTCAAGAAAGTTAAAGAAGGAGCTGAAGAAGCAACAGACTATCAAGTCGTCATCAAGTCTTTCTATAACGGTAATAAATATTATATGATTTATAACGAAGTGTTTAAAGACGTTCGTCTGGTTGGAACTCCTCCTTCAAATATTGGCAAGTTCGGCGGAGACACCGACAACTGGGTATGGCCTCGTCACACTGGCGACTTCTCAGTGTTCCGTATCTATGTCGCTCCTGATGGCTCAGCCGCTGACTATAGCGGAGACAACGTGCCTTACAAACCAAACTATCATTTCCCTATTTCTCTTAAAGGTGCAAATGAAGGCGATTTCACTTTCGTGTTCGGCTATCCAGCTCGTACAAACGAATATCTCCCAGCAGTGGCCGTACATCAAGAAGCTAACGTTATTTATCCAGTCAGCGTTGACCTCCGCGGAAAAATCCTCGACATCTATAACAAACATCAAGAAAAAGATCCTCATGTGAGAATCCAGTATGCATCAAAACATGCTCGTCTCGGCAACGGATGGAAAAAATGGATGGGCGTCATCGAAGGTATCAACAACTTCAAAGGTATTCAAAAGAAAAAAGAATTCGACAGACAATTCACAGAATGGGCTTATAAGAGCCGTCAAAGAGGCGCTTACCTTAATTTAATTTCTGACTTTGAGAAAGTATATGCTGAATATGAACCTTATCGCTTGGCAACTACATATCTCACAGAGACAGTGCTTCAAATTGAAATAATGACTTTCGCGGCAGAGTTTAACGCACTCGCTCAAGTCACAAAAGATACTCCTCAAGAAGAGATTGACAAACTTATAGCAGCTGCTGAAGAAGCAACAAAGGTATTCTTCAAAGATTATTATCAACTAATAGATGAAGAAGTCGCAGCTACAGTGCTTCAAGAATATATCGACAACCAGCCAGAAGATTTCCGTCCAGAACTTCTCAACACTATAGTTGAAAAATATGCCGACGTTCAGGCTTACGTAGATGAGTTGTTTGCTAAGACAATGTTCACTTCGGAAGAAGACATTTATAAGTTTTTAGATGGATTTAAGGCATCGAAGGCAAAGAAACTTGCTAAGGACCCAGCTCTTATGGCATATAACAACGTGATGGATTTCTACGTCAATAATGTAAGAACAAAGAGCGTTGAATTGAACAATCAGATTGCCGATTTACAGAGAGTGTTTATGCGCGGACAAATGGAATATCACGCTGACCAAAATCCAGACAGGATGATGTATCCAGATGCAAACTTCACATTACGCGTAACTTACGGTAAAATAGGCGGTTTCTCACCAAAAGACGCTGTCACATACAAACACTTCACAACATTAGATGGTATCATGCAAAAGGAAAATCCGAATATCTATGATTATGTCGTGACTGATCGCTTGCGTGAACTTTATGAAGAAAAAGATTATGGTCGTTACGCTGATAAAGACGGCAGTATGCACGTTGCTTTTATCGCTGGTAATCACACAACTGGCGGCAACTCAGGAAGTCCTATCTTAAATGCCGACGGTCATCTTCTCGGTCTTAACTTCGACCGTACTTGGGAAGGAACAATGAGCGACTTGATTTACGACCCTTCTATCTGCAAAAATATCTCTGTCGATATTCGTTATGTTTTGTTCATCATCGACAAATATGCTGGTGCAGGACATTTGGTGGAAGAAATGACAATCGTAGAATAAATCTGAGAAGATCAGAATCTGACAATTATAGAATAATGATAAATAATATAAACATTAACCTAAAAAATTAATTATGAAAAAGTTATTGACATTTTCGCTTTTGTTAGTCATGGTGTTAGGTATGACAAGTTGTTCACTCCATGATGGGATGACACACAATCTAAATCAAAATTCAACAAATGTGGTTTTATCACAGGACAATTATAAAATTGTTCAGAAGGTAAGAGGTGAGGCTCAAGCAGATTACTTCTTATACTTCGGAGGCTTCCGTAAAAAAGGTTTGATAGAAGAAGCTAGAGCTGCAATGTTAGAAAATGCAAATTTAGTAGGTTCTTCTAGAGCTGTCATCAACGAAACTGTAGAAACAAGTTTATCGACATTCTGTGGTATTTATTCTTACGTCAGGGTAACTGTTTCGGCTTACGTTATTGAGTTTGAATAAATATGCTTGTAAAAAAAGAGGCTGTCAATTGGCAGCCTCTTCCAAACTAATATAAAATGAAAAAGGAAATTTTCTTTTAGCAGTTCATGCCGCCACAGCAGTGGATGACTTGTCCAGATACATATCTCGACATGTCGCTAGCCAAGAATAATGCTGTGTCTGCTACGTCTTCTGGAGTTCCGCCTCTTCTCAATGGTATTGTCTTCATCCATTCTTCTTTAGCCTCTTCCGAAATCTGATTTGTCATATCAGTGATGATGAAACCTGGAGCGATACAATTGGCTCTGATATTACGAGATCCCATTTCTTTAGCTATAGATTTTGCCAAACCAATCAAGCCTGCCTTTGAAGCTGCGTAGTTAGCTTGTCCTGCGTTACCAGAAACGCCTACAACAGATGCCATATTGATGATGCTGCCAGAACGTTGACGTGCCATGATAGGAACGATAGCGTGGATGAAGTTGAAAGCTGATTTCAAGTTGACAGTGATGACGTCATCCCATTGCTTCTCTGTCATTCTCATCATCAAAGTGTCGCGGGTGATGCCGGCGTTGTTAACCAAAACGTCGATGCGACCGAAGTCTTGATGTATTTGTTTCACTGTGTTTTCTACGTCCTCGAAGTTAGCGGCGTTTGATAAATAACCAACAACTTTTACTCCGAGAGTTTGCAACTCAGCTTCAGTAGCTCTGATGCTTTCTTCGTTTAAGTCGGTGAAAGCGATATTGCAACCTTCTTCTGCAAAACGTTTTGCTATAGCTTTGCCAATTCCTCTTGCTGCACCTGTGATGACAGCGGTTTTATTTTCCAATAATAATTTCATAACATTAATTTTTGTCAACGGACAATAGTCAACAGACAACGGACTTTGTCCATATCATTGTTAATAATTATCAATATTTCATCAAGATTATGCATTATGCTTTATACAACGCTAAATCTTCTTCTTTGAAATTTTTTACAAATGTAAGAATTTTTGCGATTTCTGCTTCACCTAAAGCAACAGTTATTTCGCATGATCTTCTGAAGTCGGCGCAGCGGTTTGTATCTTGTAAAAGAAGGTGACTCATAATGAGGTGTCCCATTGCCTCGACCATCTTACGAGCGAGGAAGTCATAGCATTCTGATGAAGTTCCGAATTTGTCGGCTAAAGCTACTATTTCGATGTAGTTTTCTTTCATCTTCTCGATGCGTTGACGTATTGGCATCAACTCGTCTGCTACAGGCATCGCTTCATATTCTTCGATGCGTTTGAGGTATGAACCATTACCGATGAAACGGATAGCTGCTACAACTTGCAATTGTGATGTTCCTTCGTAGATGCTTAATATTCTTGCGTCTCTGTAAAGACGTTCGCATTTGTATTCTTTCATGAAGCCAGAGCCGCCGTGAACTTGGATACAGTCGTAAGCTATTTGGTTAGCGTATTCGCTAGAGAATAATTTAAGCATAGGAGTCATCATGTCGGCGTGACGCTGAGCATACTTCATGTCTTGACGTTCTTCTGCTGTGAGGCTTCTTTCTTTGCTTACTGAGTCGTAGGCTTTGTATAAATCGACGAAGCGCGATGTCTCGTATAAGAGAGAACGTGTGGCGTCGATTTTTGCTCTCATATTGCTGAGCATTTCATAAACTTGTGGGAAGTTGACGATGGCTTTTCCGAATTGTTCGCGTTGACGAGCATATTCCAATGCTTCGTGATAAGCAGCTTCGGCGAGACCAACAGATTGAGCACCGACACCGAGACGTGCACCGTTCATCAACGACATAACGTATTTGATGAGACCCATGCGACGTTCACCGATAAGAAGGGCAGGAGCGTTGTTGAATACTAACTCAGCTGTAGGTGAGCCTTTGATGCCGAGTTTATTCTCGATACGTCTCACTGTGACGGCATTGTCTCTTCTGTCATAAAGGAAGTAAGATAGGCCTCGTCCGTCAGTTGTGCCTTCTTCTGAACGAGCGAGAACGAGCTGGATGTCGGCATCGCCATTAGTGATGAAACGTTTAACGCCATTGAGTCTCCAGCAGTTGTGTTCATCATCAAAGGAAGCTTTAAGTCTTACTGACTGGAGATCGGATCCGGCGTCTGGCTCTGTTAGAGCCATTGAGCAAGTGAATCCCTCGTTAATGAGAGGTAAATATTTATCTTTTATTTCTTCTGATGCAAATTCGTAGATAGTCTCTGCGCAGTCTTGAAGTCCCCAGATGTTAGCGAAACCAGCGTCGGCACGTGAAACGATTTCAGCAGCCATGACGTAAGGAACATATGGGAAGTTCAGACCTTTGTATTTGCGTGGCAACGACATTCCGTAAAGGCCAGCGTCGCGCAATATTTCGTGATTTTTCTGTGTGCCTTTAGCATAAACTATTTCGTTGTTGATTACTTGCGGACCTTCGTGATCAACATCTTCAGCGTTAGCCTCTAACACGTTAGCTGCCAAATCACCTACTATTTCAAGGACTTTGTCGTAGTTGTCGATAGCATCTTCCACGTCAGTTGGAGCCAACATATCATTTTCGCTATCAACGAAGTCGCGTTCTTTCAACTTGATTATCTTATCCATCACTGGATGTGAGAGATAAAATTTTAAGCTTTTATTATCATTATAAAAATTCATAGTCGTGTGGATTATAACATGTTAGATTTATAACTCTTGATCATCTTAGGTAAAATGTCCATAGCGTCGCCTATGATGGTGTAGTCGGCGATGCTGTTGATAGGAGCGTTAGGATCGGTGTTGATGGAGATAATCATTGAAGATTGATCCATACCAGCGCGATGTTGAACAGCGCCTGAGATACCGCAAGCTATATATAATTTAGGACGAACGGTGATACCAGTCTGACCTATTTGTCTTTCGTTTCCGGCGAAACCAGCATCAACGGCAGCACGTGTTGCTCCGACTTCACCGCCGATGACGTCGGCTAACTCGTGAAGAAGAGCGAAGTTTTCTTTTGAGCCCATACCATAGCCACCTGCTACGATAATAGGAGCACCTTTGATGTTAACTTTCTGAGCCTCAATTTGACGGCTGATTATTTCTATACAGAAGTCGCTGTCGCTGATATAATTCTCGGCTTTAAGGTTATGTAATTCGCCTTTATGGTTGTTGTCGTATATTTCTTTTTTCATAACGCCTTCGCGTACTGTAGCCATCTGAGGTCTTGTCTCAGGAGAGACGATGGTAGCGATGATGTTGCCACCGAAAGCAGGACGAATTTGGTAAAGAATGTTTTCGTATACCTTGCCTGTTTTTGCATCGGTGTGGTCGCCAATTTCGAGGCTTGTACAATCGGCGGTGAGACCGCAGCGTAGATAAGAAGCGATGCGAGGACCTAAGTCACGACCTACTGCTGTAGCTCCGAAAAGAACAATATCCGGTGTCTCTTCTTGAATCAATTTTGTGATAGTACTGAAATAAGGAAGGGTTTGATAGAATGATAAACGGGGGTCGTTTACATAAAAAATAGAATCGACACCGTATGGATATAATTGTTCTTCTATATTTTTCAAATCGTTTCCTATGACGATAGCATCGAGACGTGAGCCAAGCTTGTCGGCGAGCTTGCGAGCTTTAGAGCAAAGCTCCAAACTCACCTCAGCTATCTGTTGCTCTTCTGTTATCTCACAGAATACTAATATGTTGTTCATACTTCAAGTTTTAAGTGTTATTATTTGTTTTTTACAGCTTCTTCAACGAAAGCAACAGCTTCACCAACAGTAGAGATTTTTTCTGCTTGGTTGTCAGGGATATTGATTTCGAATTCTCTTTCAAAATCCATGATGAGTTCTACAGTGTCTAATGAGTCGGCACCGAGGTCGTTTGTGAAACTTGCGCTATCAACTACTGTTTCGCGTTCAACACCTAATTTATTTACGATAATGTCTATAACTTTTTCTCTTGTTTCCATAATGATTTTTTTTGAATGATTAGATAATGTGAGCTGAGATGAGCTCTTTCATAAGTTCGTTAATTTCGCTTTCGCTATTGCTTATTTTTTTGTTTTCTTTGCTTGTAAGAACAACATTTTCTATTGATTTCACTTTAGTAGGAGAGCCTGTGAGACCCAATCTTTCGTAATCAGGATTGATGTCGTCGGCGTTCCATTCTTCTATTTTGAGGAAAGGTTTTTTTGCCCAGAGAACTTCCATATCTAAGTTTTTCTCCTTAGCTTCAGATGCCGAGCAAGCCTTTTTGTTTAATATGAGGCGTTCTGCGTGGCGAGGGCGGCAGTCGTTGGCGTTGCCGTGTACTGTTACCAAAACAGGGAATGCAGCCTTCACTGTTTCGACACCTCTGTCGAGACGTCTCTTTATAACTATTTCGTTCTCTGTCATAGAGACGAGTTCTTCTGCGTAAGTCACTTGAGGTATTTCAAGTTTTTCTGCCACTTGAGGGCCTACCTGAGCAGTGTCGCCGTCGATAGCTTGACGTCCCGAAAACACTATATCTACTTTACCTAATTTCTTTACTGCTGCCGACAAGGCGTATGATGTTGCCAAGGTGTCGGAACCTGCGAATCTTCTGTCGCTAACTACGAAACCGTTGTCGGCTCCGCGGAATAAAGATTCGCGTATGATGTCTGCTGCGCGAGAAGGTCCCATTGTGATGATGGTGACCTTAGCAGGCATGATGTCTTTGAGAGCGTCTTTGCAAGCGAGAGCCATTTCCAAAGCCTTCAAATCGTCAGGATTGAAGATTGCAGGCAGAGCGGCGCGGTTGATTGTGCCGTCTTCTTTCATGGCGTCTTTGCCGACGTTGTGTGTGTCGGGAACTTGTTTTGCCAACACTACTATTTGAAAATACTTATTATTCATCTTTTTTTCTTGTGTCTTCGATTAATGCAAATGATAAACTTCCTTTAGCAGCGAGACGACCTCCTACGGTAGCCTTAGCTTCGCAGAAATACATATTTGCTCTTTTTGATGTTAATGATGCTTCTACTTCTATGGTGTCACCTGGCACGACTTGAGCTTTAAAGCGAACATTGTCGATACCAGTGTAGAGTGTTATCTTGCCGACTAAGTCGTCAAGCATGAGAAGAGCGCACGACTGTGCCATGATTTCGCATAAGATAACGCCTGGCACTGTAGGCTGTCCTGGGAAATGTCCTTTTAAGAAAAATTCTTCTCCTGTGACATGATATTTTGAATGAGCTACTTTGTTCTCATCAATGTCTATTTCATCAACAAGCAACATAGGCTCGCGATGAGGCAGATAGTGTTTTAATTCTTCTTTTGTCATCTTCAATAAATTTAAATTTTTCTTAATGCTATACATGAGTTATGACCTCCGAATCCTAACGACTCTGTGATAGCTATGGTGAGGTCGACTTTTTTAGCTGTGTTTGCTGTGTAATCTAAGTCACAAACAGGATCTGGGTCATTGAGGTTGATAGTTGGAGGAACTATGCCGTGATGTAAAGCTAGAGCTGCTGCTATCACTTCAACGCCGCCTGCTGCTCCGAGTAGGTGCCCTGTCATCGACTTAGTGGAGTTGATATAAGCCTTGCGAGCGTTTTCTTCTCCTATAGCCAACTTGATGGCTGCTGTCTCTGAACTGTCGTTGAGCGGTGTTCCTGTTCCGTGTGTGTTTATGTGAAGCACGTCGTTTTCGTTATATTTGGCTTCGTCCAAAGCCATCTTGATAGCGCGTGCTGCTTGTTTTCCTTCTGGATGCGGTGCTGTGACGTGGTGAGCGTCGCAGGTGTTGCCATAACCGCATACTTCTGCGTAAATCTTAGCGCCGCGTGCCTTTGCGTGTTCGTATTCTTCCAAGAGAACGATGCCAGCACCTTCTCCGAGTACGAAACCTGCACGACGTTTGTCGAATGGCAATGATGCTTGTTTTGGATCTTCGGCGCGTGTGAGAGCCTTGCAGTTGGCGAAGCCGGCAATGCTGATAGGGTTTACAGCAGCCTCACTGCCGCCGGCTATGATGGCGTCGGCATAACCGTGTTTGATGGAACGGTAAGCTTCACCTATGGAGTGTGTTCCTGTTGCACATGCTGTTACGATAGGGACACAGACACCGCAAGCATTGAAACGTATAGCTATGTTTCCAGCAGCGATGTTTGAAATCATACTTGGGATGAGAAGAGGGGAGACCCATTTTGCTCCTTGCTCCTTCCATTTGACAATCTCTCTCAAGATAGTGTCGAAACCTCCTTCTCCAGAGCCAACAAAAACGCCGAGACGTTCTGGATCGAAGCAGCCTTCGTTTCCCTTCATGGCTTCGATAGCTGCAGCCATGGCATAGATGGCGAACAAGTCGTTGCGTCTTGCAAAAGCAGGGTCAACACCGTGTTGGATAGGGTCGAAATTCTTTACTTCAGCGGCAATCTTCACTGGAAGATCCGATGTGTCTATTCTTGTGATATAATCGATGCCACAGACTCCATTAACTAAATTGTTCCATAAAGTCTCAACATCATTTCCAAGTGGGGTGATGGCACCCATACCTGTTATTACTACTCTTTTTTCCATATTATTACCATTCTAAAATACATGCTCCGGATACAAAGCCTGAACCGAAAGCACTCATTACTATTAAATCGCCTCTCTTTAATCTGCCTTCTTTGTTTGACTCGTCAAGAAGTATTGGAAGACTTGCAGATGAAGTGTTGCCATATTTCTCAATATTTAAAGGAAACTTATCATCAGGTTGTTTTAAATATTCCTTGATGTTATTGATGATTCTGAGATTAGCTTGATGTATCAAATAATGATTTATCTCATCAGGTTTGATTCCTGTTTGATTCATGACGTGACTGATGTCTCTTATAGCAGCGCGTGTGGCGAATTTGAAGACATCTTGTCCATGCATTACCAAAGGAAGGTTGCTGTTAGGTTTCGTATTGTAAGGAGAATACTGTAATTCGTGTTTTTGGTAGAGTCTGTCCCAGTTGCATGAAGCTGACATCTTTGTTGCCTTGATGTTGTCGCCTTCAGTTAATACTACAGCGCCTGCACCATCGCCGAATAATACGCTAGCGGTACGGTCGTGCCAGTTGACCATGCGTGAAGGTTCTTCGGCACATACCACGAGTATATTTTTGTATTTGCCGCTTCTGTAAAACGACTCGGCGATTTCAAGCGCATAGATAAACCCGACGCATGCTCCGTTGAGGTCGAAGCAAGGACAAGTAGCTCCGATAGCACCTTGTATGATACAACTCATCGCTGGGCAGATATACTCGTTAACAACATTTGCACATATAATATAATCCAATTTTTTCGCGTCCATATTGGCATCGGCTAAGGCTTTTCTGGCAGCATCGATAGCAAGGTCTTCTAAGTTCTCTGAAGAGATGACGCGTCTCTCTTTTATTCCTGTTCTCGTGGTAATCCACTCGTCGCTGGTGTCGAGAATCTGCGACAACATATCGTTAGTTACGACCAAAGATGGATGAGAACGTCCTGTTCCGATAATTTTCATTGTTTGCTAATAGTAAAAATTTAACATCGCAAAAGTACATTCAAAAAAAATATTGATGTTAAAAAAGTGGCATTTCATATATGAAACCTCACGTTTTGAACGAAAATGTGGTGAAATTTCAGAATATGGGGCGAATTTTTTGTAAATTTGCAAACTCATAACAAGGAAATTTGATTTTTTGATGAAAAAACGAAAGAAAAATTATTTTGCTGCCAGCCTTCTTGAACCAGGAAATTTGGTCTCAGGTCTTACTTTCTCGGTTTTATATGCATTGGTCTTCCTCGTGATTTACTCTCCCTACTCTGATACTGCATGGTTTGGCGTCGCCAAATCAGAAAGTTTTCTCCTCACAACAACATTCGTTGTTGCATCAGTTTTATTCTTAATCATAAGTAGAACTATAATGTATTTCATCTCAAAAAAAATGACGATGAATTATCTGAGATATTCTTTATGGCTTTTTTTAGAAATTATATTAATAGGTGTATTCCATGCAATATTGTCTATAGTGTTTATCAAGATGGACGAATATTCTGAGGTATTCCTCATAACCAAAAGTATTATGATAACCTTATTGGCTTTGGGAGTGCCTTATGTAACAACGGCAATGTGGATAATAATAAAGGAAATGCGTAACACTCTGCTTGTTACGGATTCAAATGAGGTGGCATCCGACGGAGAGGCGATAGCTCAGAATATAGACATTATTAATATCGCGGATAACAAAGGTGTTCTAAAATTATCTGTAAAATTAGACAACCTATATTATATTAAAGCAGAAGATAATTACACCATAGTATATTATACCCGAAATGGAATGTTGTATCGCTATATGATTAGATGTAAGATTCAAACTATTGAAGATAATTTTAAGAATACTCCATTGATGCGTTGCCATAGAACATATATTGTTAATTCTCAGAAGATAAAAGTCCTCCGACATGAGAGCGACGGTTTTTATATTGATCTCGATTTTGAAGGTGTTGATCCAATCCCAGTTTCAAAGACTTATACAAATACTGTGGTTTCTCATTTCTCTGGAGAGAACCCTAAATCCAAGAAAGAAGCTTGAAATTTATCAAAATAAATTTACCATGTAATAATGAAAATCAATGAAATTTCGTTGATTTTTTTGTTTATAAAGTTGTGGTAAAATATTTACAAAAAAATATAAATATAATGCTTGTAAATGTATAAAATATTGATTATATTTGAGCCCTCAAAAATGAAAGTAAAAACATTATTATTAACTAAATTTTTCGTATTATGAAAAAATTTATCTTAAGTATGTTGCTCGCGGTACTAATGCTGCCGTTCGCAACTCGCGCTGATGAACTTGTCATTGGCGACGGAACGGGTTCGGGTTACTACTCCCCGTTTAACAATTATTACAAGCATTCTTGGAATGAGACAATCTATCAGGCTAGTGAGTTTGATGGATCGGCTTCAATCAGCTCAATTGCTTACCACTGTGCATCAACAGACAAAACTGTGAATGCTACATCTGTTAAGATTTACATGGGCGAAACAACAAAATCAGAGTTCGCATCATCATCAGATTGGACACCAGAATCAGATTTAACATTGGTTTATGAAGGTTCCGGTATAGTATTAGGTGATACCGAATGGGAAGAATTTGTTTTGGATCAACCATTTGTGTATTCAGGTGTGAATAATTTGGTTGTCGTAGTTGCTAAATCAGCAAGTAACTATAACAGCAGTCTTAAATGGTATTATACAGATTATGGTAACAAACCATGTATGTATTTGCAATCTGACGGTTCGGCATCATACGCACAGTATCCAACACAGTCAGGTGTACAATACGCGTATTCTCCAGACATTAAGATTAATTATGAGACTGTTCCTTCAGGTCCTGTCGCAGTGACTCCAGCAGTCATCGATTTAGGTGCACGTCCTAACGGAGCATGGATGCGTCCAGCAGAAGTTACTATTAAACCTATAGGTGCTTACTCAAATGTTAGTGCAATAGAAACAACAAATACATACTTCGAAATGTCTGATGTAGAATTGCCAACAACTATCTATAATAACAATCCTTTAACAATGGAGGTTACTCACGGAGAAGGTGAAGGCGAAATCAATGGTCAATTGGCTATATTCTACAAAGATGAAAGAGGTATCGAGTTCGCTGATATGACAGCTTTTGCTTACGATCCTGTAGCTAACGACGTTTGGGAAACAGCAACAACAATCAATGCTTATCCATTTGCTGACACTCCAGCAGGTGTTTATGATAATTATCTCTTACCAGGTGAGACAGAAGATGGTGAAGACGTTGTTTATAAAGTTACTTTCAATGAAGACGTTCTTCTTACAGCTACTGTAGACGGTGCTAATCCAAAAGTCGCTATTTATAACGAAGACTTCGGTGGAGAACCAGGCCCTGGCGCAACAAATATGTACACAGGTATAGAAATTAGTGATACTCCAGCTATGCCATCTGCAGCATGGTTAAAATATGATAACGGAACATTCTATACTTCAATCGGTGTTGGTGCTGCATATTCATTCTACTGGGCAGTGAAATTTACTCCAGAAGATTTACAAGATTATGCAGGAGCAAGCTTAACAAGAATCTCTATGTATGACTATGCTGCTCATACAGGAACATTCCTTATATATAAAGGTGGTGAGTCGGCTCCTCAAACACAAGTTGGTTACCAAAGTTATGTAGGTACAGGTGCAAGTACATTTGTAAACTATGAACTTGAATATCCTATCGCTATTGATGCCACACAACCACTTTGGATAATCGCAGTTAATAACCAAGGCGTTGATTACCCAGCAGCATCATCTACATTTACAGGAAATCCTAATGGTAGCTGGTGCTCATTAGACGGCATGAGCTGGTTAGACGTAGCAGATCCTACAATGTTAGGTCAACCTTTGACATGGATGATCCGCGGTTATGTACAAGATAACGCTAAAGGCGAAACAGCTTACAAACCATTGGAATTTAAACCACAAGCTACTGGTGGTAAATTGGCAAGCGCTAAGCCAATGGATAACACAAGAGGTCGTGCTAATAACGCAATCAACGATATGGTTGTCCCTGCAGGTACTTACTATATCGCTGCTTCAGCAACAGAAGACTTCACTGTCAATATTAATAAGGTAGCTATTCCTCTTCCTGAAAAACCATTTAATCCAAATCCAGAAGATAAATCTAAAGATGTTGAAGATCAATTGTTATCATGGGAATTCGGTGACTATACAGTAGAATATCAAGTTCTCTTCGGAACAGCATATCCTCCAAAAGATGTTGTCGTCGATTGGACAAATGAACTTACATCAGTATATCCAGCAACAGATTTATATAACAATAAGAACTATTTCTGGCAAGTTAACGTACGTAATACAAGCGGTACTACAGAAGGTGACATCTGGGCGTTTACAACACCTTTAAATGTCCCTACTATTGTTGATATTACATCAAATAAGCTCTATCCAGGTGAAACAACAACAATCAGTTGGAATCCTGTTCAGGATCGTTCTTACAGAGGCTACAACGTTTATGTAAACGGAGTTAAAGATAATAACACTATTATTACTGAAACTTCATACACTGTAGAAGGTCTTGAATATAACATGGAAGGTCATGAACTTACAGTTACAGCTGTTTACGATGAAGGCGAGTCTGTAGCAAGTAATGTGGCAAAAGTATATGTTACAGGTAACGGTTCTGTTAATGGTAATGTATATGAACTTGATGGCGTAACACCAATAGCTGGCGGTACAGTGGTTGTTACTGGTCAAGATGCTTTCGGCAACAACCAAACTTATAACTATACAATAGATGCAAATGGCAAATTCGGTGGAGAACTCCTCGAAGGTAACTACCAGGCAGAGGCAGCTATCGCAAATTATCAGAATGGAAAAACTAAGTTTGAAGTAGTTTACAATGAAACAGCAGCAGTTAGCGTCATAATGACTGAAGTCTATACTCCAGTAGCATACGTAGAGGCAACAGAACTCGATGAAGCAGAAGTTCAAGTTGTTTGGGGTATGCAGAAATATGGCGGTGGCGGCGAAGACTTCGAGACAGGTGACTTCTCAGCTAACGAATGGAACAACACAGTAAGCGACTATCCATGGGTTATCGCAGAAGGCGGCAACGAAAGCAACTACGCCATGAGATCAGACTGCGCAGGTATCGACGACGGTATCTCAGCAATTGAAATCACAGTGGAAGTTCCTTTCGACGGATTCATGAGCTTCGACTATAAGATCTCAAGTGAACAGGCATACGACCTCGGTAAGTTCTACATCGACGGCACAACAATGGCAACATTCTCAGGCGAAGCTGGCTGGGCAACCAAGAAAGTAGCAGTTGCAGAAGGTGTCCACGTCTACAGATGGGAATATTCAAAAGACATTATGTGGGAAAGCGGCGAAGACGCATTCTATGTTGATAACATCGAATTCTGCTTCGAACCAGAACCATTCACAGGCGGATGGCTCACATACGACGACGGCGTATACGCAACATCAATCGGAACAGGCCAACCATCACCATGCTACTGGGGTGTTGCATTCCCAGCATCAGCAGAATACGCAGGCTATACAATTGACAAGGTAGCAGTCTATGATGCATCTCCAGATTACGCAGGTTCTTATACTGTAAACATCTACTTAGGCGGTGAAAACGCTCCAGGTACATTGGTATCATCACAGACAGCATCATTGACAGGTGTTGGCGACTACGTGGAAATCGCTCTCGACACACCGGTTGCAATCGACGGTACACAAATGTTCTGGGTTACATTCTACACAGCCGACCTCACATTCCCAGCAGCAGGCTGCAGCTATTCAGGCTATCCTAACTCAGACTGGATCTCATTAGACGGTATGGTTTGGGAACATGCAGGACCTACATACGGTTTGGAATACACATGGATGATAAGAGCATATATGAACAACGCAAAGGGCGAGACAGCAGTTTTGGGTAATGTCAGCTTCGAAGGCGGCGCATCAACAGGCACATTCGTAGCAGCAGAAAACGTAACACCAAAACACGTCGGTATGCCAGAAGTTATCTTCGGTCAACAAACAGCCGAAACAACAAAAGGCAACAGAGCTCTCAATTCATACAATGTCTATAGAAAAGAAACAATTTTGTCAGACGAAAAAGAAGTTCTTATAGCAGAACATCATGCTGATACATCATATATCGATGCAGCTTGGGCAACAGTTGAAGCTGGCGTATATCAATGGGGTGTTCAAGCATACTATGAAGGTAATCGTGCAAGTGAGGAAATAGTAGCTATTAATGAAGGCTTTGAAGGTGGTGCGATGCCAGAAGGATGGACATTAATTAATGAAGGTACAAGTTTGACAGCTCCATGGATTGTAGCCGCATTGTCAGGCGCAGGTAACTTCTATCCATACGAAGGTACATTCGCTGCATACAGTGCAGGTTCAAGTGCAGGTGGTAATTACTATTTGATAACACCTGTTATTAATACCGACGGACTCGAATCTGCAACAATATCATTCCAATTCATCAATCCAGCATGGGCTGGTGACAATAACGACTTAGAAGTTGCTATCTCTTCAACACCAGCAGGACCATGGACAACAGTATGGTCATCAAGTGGTGCTACAAGTACTTGGACAGAAGCTACAATAGAACTCGCTGAATACACAGACAGTGAAATGTACGTAGCTTTCATCAATGTTGACGGCTGGGGATATTGCTCTGCAATAGATAATGTCGTGGTGACAACAATGATCAATCAAGGTGGTAGCGAGATCGTTTGGTCAAAACCAATCGAAAAAGAAATGACAACTTCAGTTGCTGTTAATGTATCATCTGAAACAGGCGAAACTGTAAGTGGTACAAAAGTTTCTTTCGTCAATATGGTTGAAGCAGGTGTTGAATTTGCAGTTTCTTTGGATGAAACAGGATCATACGTTTGGGAAGATTTCCGTAAAGGTACTTACGAATTGACAATTTCAAAGGTTGGTTATACTTCAGATTATGAAGGTGTAGTAATCGAGATCTTTGACGAATCATCAATTACATGTACACTTATTGAAGAACTCAATGCAGTTGCTGGTCTCTACGTATCACCGACAGGTTGGGCAATGTGGCAAGGCAGCTCAGTAGGCGGTGGCGATGAGTTCTCATTCGACTTCGAAAGCGACATCCAAGGATGGACAACCATCGACGCTGATGGTGATGGCTACAACTGGACATACAATAACACAATGTCTATCGCTACACACGACGGAAGTATAGGTTCAGTATATTCAGAATCATACGACCTCGACTATCAGATGGTATTGAATCCAGACAACTACTTGGTATCACCACAGAAATATTTGATTGGCGGAAGTTCAGTATTGAAGTTCTGGGCATGCGCTCAAGACGCAGCATATCCATCAGAACACTTCGGCGTTGCAGTATCAGCAAACGGCAATACTAACGGTTCTGACTTCACAACAATCGCTGAATGGACAATGACCGCTAAAGACTACCAAGGTCCTAAAGATGGTCCAAGAGGTTCACGTGCTACAGGCAACTGGTATGAATATTCAGTCGATATGAGCGAATATGCAGGTCAGGAAGTCTATATCGCAATCCGTCACTTCAACTGTGCAGACATGTTCTACATCGTTGTTGACGACATCACAATGACAAATGCTGAAAAATCAGACAGAGCATTAGAAGGTTATACAGTCATGTTAGACGGTGTTGAGGAAGTATCTGGCTTACCAACAACATACTATCAACATGAAGGTTTGGTAGATGGTACAGAATACACAACAACAGTTATAGCTAACTACACTTCAGGCGATAGTGAAGAAATGTCATACACATGGACAAAGGTCGCTGAAAGTAGTTTCGCATCTGTAGAAGAATTAACAGCACAATACAAGAACGAAGCAGTAGAACTTACATGGTCATTCGCTGGTAATGATCCAACACCTGGCGGTCAAACATTTAACTATGGTTTCGAAAGCGGTACTGATGGTTGGACAACAATCAACGCTAACGGTGACGACCACACATGGTATCACAGCACAGAAGCTGGTAACCACAGTACACTTGCAGCAGATTCACACGGCGGTACAGGTCACATGATGAGCGAATCATACTGCAACGCTTCATGGGCATCAATGTCACCAGACGATTACTTAGTATCACCACAAAAATATGCTATTACAGATGGTTCTAAGATTTCATTCTGGGCTTGCGCTCAAGATGTTAACTACCAGGCAGAACACTTCGGTGTAGCAGTATCAACAGCAGGTAATACTTCAGCTTCAGACTTTACAACAATCTCAGAGTGGACAATCGGTGCTAAGGTTGACGCTAAGGGCGCAGCAAGAGGCGACCGCGACCAAACAACATGGGTACAATATGAAGTT
>JAZNVS010000030.1:0-9197 GCA_045592965.1 Bacteroidales bacterium
TGGCTTCGATCAGACTTTCGCAGAGATGCCAATGGATGTGAAAAACAAGATTTCCCACAGAGGTAGAGCCACACAGAAACTCGTGGAATTTTTGAAAGGATAAGACCCAGAGTCATCAAGTCACTCTGACAACAAGAACTATAAACGAGGGGAGTTAAAATTCTTAATTCCCTAATTTCTTTTAAAAACAACATCACTGCTCTTCGTAATAATACGAATAATCTATTCCTTTCATAAAGATCTCTCTGTCGTTGATTTTGTTCGTCAAGGCATTTTCAACCAAGCGTTTTATCTCTGTTCCATTGGCTGGACTTATGCTCATTGCGTTGAGATAATCGTTCTTGTTGATACGGCTCCAATCGACACATTTCTTTAGGGAACGTTTCAGCATCAAGTCGAGCCATATTCTCGTGCTTCGTCCATTGCCTTCCATGAAAGGATGCGCCACATTCATCTCGATATATTTATCCATAATCTCGTCGAATGTTGTCTCTGGCATATTCTCAATAGTTCTCAAAGTAATGTCAAAATACTGGCATGGCGCAAAAGTGAATCCGCCCTTACTGATATTCTTGGTTCTTATCTTTCCAGCGAAATCGTAAAGTCCTCCGAACAAATAGGCATGAATCTGCTGAAGACATTTCATGCTTCCCACTTCGAGGCTATCCAATAAGCCGCTTTCAAACAAGGTGTAGGCTTTCTTTTTACTTTGTCCGTCAATGGTATTGTCGCTGTATAAAAACCAATCGAGGAATTTAACAGACTTCGTATTAGGAAAATTCTTACCTAACTCTATTACCCCATCGCTATCAAGAGTATGTACAAGACGTTTCTTTCCATCAGGAGCAATAAATTTGAAACTGTGAGTGACACTCACAAGTTCATTGTTTTCTGATTTCAGCTTACGCTTTAACCATCGCCAATAGTTATGTGACTTAATATAATCAGGTTGTTCATTAAGAATGGAAACTATATCCACAACATTAAACCACCACTTGGAATTTTCTTCGTCCCACACAGCACGAACTTCTCGATCATTGAAAAATCTGATTGAAATTTTATTCATAATTTTGATTTTTTTGGTTAATAAATTAAGTAATAGAGACGCATTTTTCTACGTCTCTATTACATTTTAACTTCTTACAAAGATAAGAAATTTTTCAATATGTTGATAGCTTTTTCTATGCCATCGACATTTTTTCCGCCTGCTGTAGCGAGTGTCTTCTGACCGCCACCGCCGCCTTGAATTTCTTTAGCTGCTTCTCTGATCATAGCGCCTGCGTCCCACTTACGTTCATCAACTAACGACTGTGGTATCATCACGCATAATGCTGGCTTGGCTTCAAAAATACCGCCCATAATCAAGATGGCTTCTGCATCTAACTCCTTGACTGATGTAGCGATGGTTCTCATCTGGTTTACGTCGGCTTCAACTTTAGCAACAATCAACTTACGTCCTTCATAATCGACAGCTCTGTTGTAGATGCTACGTGCTTCAGCAACGGCCTTGTCGTGCATCATCTGTTCTACTTTCTTCTGTAATGTCTGATTTTGTGCGTTGAGATTTTCTATCGCCTTAATCAAGTCGCCTGATGTCTTGACGATTTCTTTTATCTTAGAGATTTGTTCAATCTGATGATCCAAATAGTTCATCACTTCCTCGCCTGTGACAGCTTCGATACGACGTACGCCAGCAGCGATGGCACCTTCCGATAAAATCTTGAAAGCTCCGATGCGACCTGTCGATGCGATGTGTGTACCGCCACAAAGCTCAACAGAATACTCTTTGTCGAAGGCAACGACTCTCACATGATCGCCGTATTTCTCTCCGAACAAAGCCATAGCTCCCATGTTCTTAGCTTCTTCGATAGGAACGTTTTCATATGTGTTGTTCAAAATATCTTCTCTGATTTTCTCATTGACGATGCGCTCAACTTCCTTAATCTCTTCGTCTGTCATCTTAGCGAAATGGCTGAAGTCGAAACGTAGTCTCTCGTCATTTACCAAAGAACCTTTTTGTTCGACGTGGTTGCCGAGAACCTGACGTAAAGCAGCGTGCATCAAGTGAGTCGTTGTGTGATTCGCTTCAATCTTCTTTCTTCTTTTCACATCGACAACAGCTGTGAACTCAGCCTCAGGATTTGTTGGAATCTTATCTGTGATATGAATAATCAAATCGTTTTCTTTAACAGTGTTAAGAACTTTTAACACTTCATCTTCTGATGTCAAAGTACCGATGTCGCCAACCTGACCGCCCATTTCAGCATAGAAAGGAGTAGCGTCGAGGACTATTTCATAATGTTTCTTGTTCTTAGCGACGACTTCTCTGTAACGCATAATTTTCGATGTAGTCGTCAGTTCGTTATAACCTTTAAACTCTGTTGCCTTGTCATCTTCAACAACAACGACCCAGTCGCCTGACGATTTCTCGGCAGCCTTACGGGAACGGTTTTTCTGTTCTTCAAGATTATTTTTAAAACCTTCCATATCGACAGTAAGATTCTTTTCTTCAGCCATGAGGTTTGTCAAATCGACAGGGAAACCGTAAGTGTCGAAGAGTTCAAATGCGAAAGCACCGTCGATGACTTTAGCTTCAGGATTTTGTTCGATATAAGACTCGAAACGTCTGATACCTTGCGACAAAGTTCTCAAGAATGAAGCTTCTTCTTCTTTGATGACCTTAGCAACCAATTCTTGTTGCGATTTCAATTCTGGATATTGTTCGCCCATCTCTTGTACCAAGACAGGTAAGATTTTGTAAACGAAAGGCTCTGTGAAACCTAAGAATGTGTAGCCGTAACGTACAGCGCGACGTAAGACGCGGCGTATCACATAACCTGCTCCGTTGTTAGAAGGAAGCTGACCGTCAGCAACAGCGAAACTCACAGCTCGTAAATGGTCGGAGATGACACGCATCGCAATGTCTACCATTTCTTCTTTGCCGTATTCTTTACCAGAAAGTTCAGCCACTTTGTTGATTAAAGGAGTGAAGACGTCGGTATCATAATTTGATTTCTTGTTTTGAATGACGCGTACGAGACGTTCAAATCCCATTCCGGTGTCGATATGTTTCGCAGCGAGGTTTACGAGGCTTCCGTTAGCCATACGGTTAAACTGCATAAACACGAGGTTCCATATCTCGATCACTTCCGGATTATCTTTGTTTACTAATTTTTTACCATCGACGAGCTTGCGTTGTTCTTCATCGCGGATGTCGATATGTATTTCAGAACATGGACCGCAAGGACCTTGGTCGCCCATTTCCCAGAAGTTGTCTTTCTTGCTACCGTAGATAATTCTCGACTCGTCGATATGTTCTTTCCAGAATTCAAAGGCTTCGTTATCAGGTTCTAAGTTATCTTTAGCGTCGCCGCCGAAGACAGTGACGTACAATTTATTCTTGTCAATCTTCAAAACTTCAGTAAGAAATTCCCAAGCCCAGGCGATAGCTTCCTTTTTGAAGTAATCGCCGAATGACCAGTTGCCCATCATCTCGAACATAGTATGATGATAAGTGTCGCGACCTACTTCTTCGAGGTCGTTATGTTTTCCAGAAACGCGGAGACATTTTTGTATGTCAGCCACTCTCACTGATTTAGGTTGAGCGTTGCCCAAGAAAATATCTTTAAACTGATTCATGCCCGCGTTTGTGAACATCAAAGTCGGGTCATTTTTTACAACGATAGGAGCTGAAGCCACTACGAGATGTTGCTTCGATTCAAAAAATTTCAAGAAACTGCTGCGAATTTCACTTGCTTTCATATATAATAATGTGTTAAATATTTATTCTAATATTTTTTTTGCAAATTTAGTTCAAAAAAATATTATTTTTGCAGAATAGATGGAATATTTTTCACTTATTTCCCAATAGCATACAATGGCAAGAAAAAAATATATTTTCAACCCTCAGACTCTTGAATACGAAGAATATAAGACTTCAGGAAAAAGAAAATTCTGGAGTATAGTGTTATATCTTCTTTCCACAAGTGTCACTGCTTTCCTCATCGTCATCCTCATTCAAAACTTCTTCGGATCTCCTACCGAGAGAATGCAGGCTCGCGAGATAGAATATCTTAAACTTCAATACGACATTATGAACGATAAAGTCGATGAACTTGATGAGTTGTTAGGCGAACTGGAAGACAGAGACGACAATATCTACCGAATGATTTTTGAAGCCGAACCAATCCCGACCTCAGTGAGAAAAGCGGGTTACGGAGGTTCCAATCGTTATATGGTTCTCGACGGATATGTCAACTCTGATATGGTTGTCAACACAGCAAAGAGAATCGACGTTCTTACAAGTCAGCTTTATGTTCAGTCAAAGTCGTTCGATGAGATTTTCGAGATGGCGAAGAACAAGTCGGAGATGCTGAGTTGTATTCCTGCCATCATGCCTGTCAAAGATACCGACATCTACAGGATATCATCGCATTTCGGTCATCGCACCGACCCTTTTTATAAGGTAACAAAATTTCATGGCGGCATCGACTTCAGCGGTCCTGCCGGATTAGGAATCTACGCCACTGGCGACGGTGTCGTTGCTAAAGTTGAGAAGATTAAAAACGGATACGGTAACAATATTATCATCGATCATGGTTACGGATATAAGACTCGATACGCTCACCTTCAAACTATCAAAGTGAAGAAAGGAGAGAAAGTGAAGAGAGGACAGGAGATTGGAACATTGGGAAACAGCGGAAAATCGACAGCTCCTCACCTTCACTACGAAGTGATAAAGAACAACAAAGCCGTCAATCCTATCAACTTTTTCTACAATGACTTAACTCCTGAAGAATACGACAATATTCTCGAGTTGTCACAACTTCCTTCACAAACAATGGACTAATTATGCAAGAAGAGAAATTATATTACCGCATAGGCGAAGTGGCTGAGATGTTTAATGTAAACACATCTCTCATAAGATATTGGGAAAGCGAGTTTTCTGTATTGAGGCCAAGAAAAAGCAATAAGGGAAACCGCATGTTCACTCAACGTGATCTCCGCTATCTCCGTATGATATACCAACTCGTAAAAGTCCAGGGTTACACATTACAAGGTGCTAAAGACGCTCTTAAAAAAGACTTCGACCAACTTGAAAGAAAGACAAGCGTCTTGATGACATTGGAAAAAACCAAGAAATTCCTCATTGAATTGGATAAAGAGTTAGAGAAGAAAGAGAAAGAATTTTGATGGCAGAAACAATTGAACTTTAAACAGAAACCTCTGTACTTGAGAATCAATCCTCTTCAACGAGGAAAAGTGCTAATTGCTTGCAGCCGAATACTCCTGTAACGATTTCACCTTCAATATCAGTGCTGCGGCTCGGACCGCTGATAAGACTCATCTCTGCCGGGGTGTTGTCGCAATATTTCTCTTTGATGAGCCAGAAAGCGTCTTTCATCTTAGCTACTATCTGAGAAGGTCGACCTACGATGAGGAGAGTGTCGGCAAAAGAATAAGCTGCCCGCGAACCTGCCGTGACGTCAGAGACTAAGATACTTCCAGTCTGCGCTATCATACATTCACAGTCGATGATGCTCACGTTCTTCTTGCGCTCAGGATTTCTGTAGTCGTCGGAGAATTCTATCTCACTGTCAGAGAATATCTCTTTTATGAAAGGACTTGTAGTAAGTAATGGCGACCAATTGTTTTCGGTAACAAATTGTTTCATCGCCTCTTTGAAATGTCCCATCTCTTCGAAGTACATAAAGATACCGCCATTTTCTTTGAAGCGTTCTATGAAGGTAAATTCGTTGCCGTCTTCTTCCTTGAAAGGAATCCAAGTGTCATCTTGGAGGTTTATCGTTGAGAAATGTTTCTCGTCTTTCTCCAAGATGGCATTTCGAACCTTGGCAAGGATCTGTTCCTTGTTGGTACAATCTTTATATCCTCCGAAAGGGAAATTCATCGCTTAAATATTAATTCTTTTGTTCCTCTTCAGAATCTGAATTATTATTAAGATTTTCGTCTGACACATTGTCATTATCTTTCGTCTCGGTGTCAGATTTCTCTTTTTTCTTTTCTTCCTTAGGAAACTCTATCTCTTCCTTAACCCACGGACGTTTGCCGAATATCATCTCAAGGTCGTCGCCGAAAACCACTTCCTTGTCGATGAGTTTGTTGGCGAGTTGTGTCAGTCCGTCGATATTTTCGCCTAATATTCTAAGAGCTTCTTGATATGCGCTCTCGATAAGTTTGCTTACTTGCTCGTCGATTATTTCCGCGGTCTTCTCGCTGAATGGTTTTGTCAGAGCATAATCTTGC
This sequence comes from Bacteroidales bacterium, assembly GCA_045592965.1. Classification (GTDB taxonomy): domain Bacteria; phylum Bacteroidota; class Bacteroidia; order Bacteroidales; family F082; genus Limimorpha. The sequence goes on from JAZNVS010000030.1 coordinate 6,268, forward strand.
TGACCTGTCGAGTCGTAATAACTTCTGTTACCTATTCTTTCGTCCAAGCCATAATAAGCGATCATTGCCGTAGCTTGTTTCGTAACTTTTTCCAAGTCGCTAAGCGCGCCGGTGGATATATGACCGAAGATGAGTTGTTCAGCGGCGCGACCTCCGAGTGTCGCTATCATCTCATGATACATCTGTTCTTTTGTGGTGATCTGACGTTCGTTTGGCAGATACCATGCTGCGCCGAGAGCCTTGCCGCGAGGAACGATGGTGACCTTTACGAGAGGATGAGCGAACTCCAAAAGCCAGCTCGTTGTGGCATGACCCGCCTCATGGAAAGCGATGACTTTTTTCTCTGAATCGGTGATGACCTTATTTTTCTTTTCAAGACCGCCGACGATACGGTCGATGGCGTCTAAGAAATCTTGCTTTTCAATAGATTCTTTGTTACGACGTGCCGCGATGAGAGCAGCCTCGTTACAGACGTTAGCGATGTCGGCTCCCGAGAATCCAGGTGTCTGTTTTGCTAAGAACTCTTTGTCGACATCATCGGCGAGTTTGAGCTTACGCATGTGTACCTCGAAAATCTCCTTACGGCCGATGAGGTCAGGGAGTTCGACGTAGATCTGACGGTCGAAACGTCCGGCACGCATGAGAGCCTTGTCTAAGATGTCGGCGCGGTTTGTCGCTGCTATGACGATGACGCCTGAGTTAGTGCCGAAACCATCCATCTCTGTAAGAAGTTGGTTCAAGGTGCTTTCTCTTTCGTCGTTACCGCCGCTCATCGGGCTCTTGCTACGAGCGCGACCTATGGCATCAATCTCATCAATAAATATTATACTCGGTGACTTTTCTTTTGCCTGTTTGAATAAGTCTCTCACTCTCGAAGCACCCACGCCAACAAACATCTCTACGAAGTCGGAACCTGAGATGCTGAAGAAAGGAACGTTAGCTTCACCGGCAACAGACTTGGCTAATAATGTCTTACCTGTACCAGGAGGGCCTACCAACAAAACGCCTTTCGGAATCTTGCCGCCGAGACGTGTATATTTCTTAGGATTCTTGAGGAAGTCGACTACTTCAACCACTTCTTCTTTCGCTTCTTCCAAGCCGGCAACGTCTTTAAATGTGACCTTAACATCAGAAGCATTGTCGTAAAGTTTAGCCTGCGACTTACCGATATTGAAGACGTTACCTCCGCCGCCGGCACCTCCGTTACGTCCCATCATCCTTATTATCAGGAACCAGAATCCGAATATTAATACAATAGGTAAGATCCATGAGATGATTTCACTACCCCAGTTGTGGCGTTTAACCATATTGGCGTAAACGGGATCAGCGAAACCTTCCTGTGCGGCTTCAATGTCTTGTTCAAAACGTTCCAATGAACCTATGCGGAATGTGTAGTTTGGTATTTGGTTGAAAGCGTTAGATTTATCGTTAGGGAAATATTTGCTCATTCCCGACTCGTTAAGATAAATCTCCGCAACTTCTCCGTTGACGAGGTCTATCTTCTCGACATCTCTGTCTTTCAGTAATGTGATTAATTTGCCTTTGTCGATTTCTTCTGCGCTTTTCGGTCCGTTGAAAAATATAGAACCGAGAAATACCGCCGTCAAGATTACATAGATCCAATAAAAATTGAACTTCTTTTTTGGTTTGTTGTCGTTTTTGTTGTTTGAAAAATTTCCAAAAGGATTGTTGTTCTCCATTTAATCAGTTGTTTTAATTTACGTTAAACTTAATCTTCGTATGAAGTTCGTTCAGCGTCAGCCCATAACGATTCTAATTTGTAAAACTCTCGTTTTGGTTCCAAGAAAACGTGAACTACTACGTCGATGTAGTCTAACAAAATCCATTCCGAGTTTTCGAAACCTTCATAATGGTATGGTTTGACATGATGGTTGTCACGTAAGTTGTCTAAAATTCTGTCAGCGATGGCAGAAACCTGTGTCTTCGACTGCGCGTGGCATATCACGAAATAGTCTGTCACAGCTGAATGTATGTCTCTTAAATCTAACGATACCACTTCTTTGGCTTTAAGTTCTTGCATAGTCTCAACAACAGCGGAGACTACAAATTCCGGATTATCTGACTCGTGTCTAACTCTCATATTTATAGTTGAAAAAATTATTTCTGCAAAGATAAAAAAAAGTCAAAAGACAAAAGTCGAAAGTCGAAAGATTTTTTTAAAACATAGAATAAAATCAGATTTCTAAGTATATCACTCTGAATTTATATTCGTCGCCATATTCTTCAACGTATTTCTTTACCTGACGTAAATGACGTTTCATGTAATATCCGCCGTAATAACTCCAAACGGCAATAATATTATAGTCGTAGTTATTCAAAGTTTGAGATACCTCTTCTTTCTTTGCAACATCTGTGTTGAACAAATCTGTATAGTTGTCAAATTTTATGATTTCAAATATGGTGTCGTTGTAGATATTTCTTTGAAAGATTGGAATATCATTATAAACATCAAGTATTTTTGCATTGCCATAGCAGAGTTCATATCCGCCAACACATTTTCCTTCTTTGTCGAACATGATTGTCTGTATAGGAGATGCCGGCGAATCGTATTTCAATCTCCATCTATAAGTGCAATACTTTTCATCATGTAAGAAAATGTCTCGTAATGATGAGTCTATTTCGTAAAAAATATAATCGCATTCAGGATAATATTTCGACCATCTGATGTCTGATTCTTCCATGTCATATTCTACGAAAGGCGATACTGTCATGTCCCAGACTGCCTGACATGACGATAAGCACAGGATAGAAATTAACAATGGTATATATAATAAAAATCTTTTCATTTTAAAATATTGGACAATGTTCGTCGGTGCATACAGGTAGTTCGTTAAATAAATCAAACTCTATGTCTTGTCTGTAAATAGAGTCAAAATTTATTTCATTTATCTTGTCGATTTCGATTTGCC